>CAMCWM010000040.1 GCA_945882215.1 Akkermansia muciniphila
CTACGCTCACATCGCTGATCGTCCGTTCTTCCCCACGGTGGCCGAGTTCATGAAGAGCAAGCCGGTCATCGCCATCGCCCTCGGCGGCGACAACGTGATCGCCCATGTGCGTGACCTGCTCGGCCCGACGGACTCCAAAGCCGCGCCGAAAGGCACCATCCGTGGCGATTTCGGCACGGACAAGATGACCAACGTCGTCCACGCCTCCGATTCCCCGGAAGCCGCCGCCATCGAGATCGAGCGCTTCTTCCATCACGGCGAGCTTTTCAGCTATTGAGGCTGACACACGTTTCGCTACACTCGCGACGCGTTCTTCCCACGCCGATGTGGTGAAATGGTAAACACAGCAGACTTAAAATCTGCTGGGAGGCAACTCCCTTGCCGGTTCGAGTCCGGCCATCGGCACCACTTAAAAGGCTGATTTTCATCAGTCTAGGAGGGATTAAGGCCAAGAGCGGCAGTCCCTAGCCTCGGCACCAGAAAGCACCAAAGGGCACGAAATCCGCTAAAATAAGCGGATTCTAAGCGGACGAGAGAACCCGGTGGCCAGCGGCAGCACGGCAGCACGGCAGCACGGCAGCACGGCAGCATGACCGACGTGGCGCGGGTCCACCCTCGACCTTTAGCACTTTCCTCACCTTCTCTAATTGGCACCGTACCTGTTTTATACTTTGAATTTGAACTGTTAAGTTTCAAACCTCAACTCCTAGACGGCGTGCCTCCTTGAGCAGGTTGAAGTCTGCCGCCAGCAGAACGTACATGTCCACGAACGGCAGCGGCGGATTGCTGCCGAAGATCGAGCAGCGGAAACCGGGCGGACCTCGAAACGAGAGCAAGACGACAGCTACGAGGAGAATTGATTCGCTTTCCCCTTCGCCTTAACCCATCACCCCCACAATGGCGGATGGCCGATGGTGGAAATCCTTGGTGACAGCCCCCAGCCGTTGGCATTTTTTCCAGCTTTACACACGCACCGGGTTAAGGCGAAATTTGCACAACCAATGCAAGAAAGGAAGAGCAAAGCAGTGGAAGCGGGAATAAACGGGAGGGGAGCCAAGGAAGGGCTGCAAAAAATTATGGCTTCATTCTTTGATCGGCCGGCGCTCAGGATCAACGGGGACGCACATCAAGAGACGATCTTCGCAGCTCGATGTACTTCTGTACGTTTTCATAGCTCTCCGATTCGAGAATCTCCGGCCTTCGTTTTAAGAATTCAAACAACTCATCAACACTATGGGAAGGCGCGAAGCTGCAAAAATCGGCATAAGCTTGCTCTGCCCGTCGCTGCTCTTCCATGGCCGCCCGTCGAGCCTGCATAGCTCGCTCTTGATCCAGTGCAGCCTGATGTTCCTTGACTGCCTCAATGGTTGCTTTGGACCATCCTCCCGCAGCCCCTGCGGAGATGTCAGGAATGCCGAATATATCAAAGGATGGGCGGCGGCGCGGCTGGGGAAGACGATTTTCACCGGCAGTTCGCCATTCCCAAGGCGAAGTTGGATTTGTCTCCTGCCACAAACCACTTTGTGCCGTTTGCGCTCGAACTTGTGCGTTAGCCAAACTGCGATCCTTGGAATACTCCGCATAGTGCCAAGCAAACCCATAGAACACGAGGCTAAGGTTCACATTGGATTTGTCCACGTAAGCGGTGGCCAGCATACGTTTGTAGCGGTCGGTCCCGCTGATTTGCAGTGCGATAATTCGACCAAACACCATGCCGCTGAGGGCTTGCTTAGCCTGCGGACCGAAGGACTGATCCAATTCAGGCGCATCAATGCCATCCAGCCTGATTTTTATTCTCGCGCCACCGGGGGATAAAACGGTGATCGTATCGCCATCATGGATCTCAACAACGCGGCAGGATATTGTCTCAGCTCGCAGATTGCCCACGAGGGACATGAAGCACAACAGCACTATGAGGCTCGCGGGAAGATGTTGCATCACCCAACGTGGAAAAAACGGGCTGCAAAGCAAACCGTATTCTGTGCTGTCATCGCTGGCGATTTTCCGCTTGCATCACTTTGCCTTCCCCTTCGCTCTCCACTCCCACGGCGGCACGGGCGCAGGATCACTCCACAAGCCACGCTTTGCCCCTTTTGCGGCGTTCTGCGCTGCCAGCAGTGCCGTTCAATAAGTGGGCCGGGTGGCACGACTCACTCGAACGTGAAGCCCGCAGAGGGCGGCAGGCCAGCCGCCATTGCGGCGAGGGAGGAAGCCGCTATCGCGGCTGCATTGAACTCCTGCTCAGTGGCTTCACTGACAATGAGCAAGCCCCACCCATCCTCGCCCTTTTTGCAGCCTGTGCCGTAAAAGAGTGCGAGCACGCCTTGCCGCTTCTTCTCACAGTAAAAGACGTTCTGTGCGATGTTGCCTTTACCGGGGCTGCGCATTGAGGCCGTGACTGGCATTTCGTCGATCCATTCGGGGCGGCAGGTTTTGAGGAATTCAATGGCGGCGGCGTTGTCGGTGATCAGGTCGGTTTTCATGGGGATGTATAAAATGTATATGTCTGTTCGATGGGGTAGCGTTCATGCTTGGCCGATTACCATTTGACCATTTGACCCCGTTTTTCCGATAACTTTCTCTAATCACTCTCCATGTACAGGTTTGGTGGAAAAAGGCTCCAAATCGTCAAATGGTAAATCCTCTCTGATGCGGCACTCAGCCCACATTCGAGATGGCAGCTCAATGAATCCGCGCTCCTTCAACTGCCTCGAAAGCCTCTTGGAAGGGAGCGGCAATCTCTGACCACAATTTCTGGCCCATCGGTCGTAGGCTTGATATATGACGCCCTTGCTTGCGGTGAAGCCCCGCCCACGCTCAAGGCATTCGTCAATGAAGTCGCCAAGGGTGTCTTGATCGCTCTTGTACTCGTTGGTCGCAGCGGTGACGCAATGAGGGGGCGCTAGGCCGATGTCGTGATATTGGCGGAGTCCTGCCAACGCCCAGTTGAGGATTCCCGGCAGTTCGGCACTGAGTTTGACGGCAAGTTGGTTGTCCTGCTCCTCATTGCTTATGCAGGCGGTGAAAGGGACGAGCAGCACGCGCCGCCAGATGCCGTGATCCGTACCGCAGATCTCAGGCTTGTGATTCCCAAACATCCAGAGCTTGCAGACCGGGCGGAAATCAA
Organism: Akkermansia muciniphila; assembly: GCA_945882215.1. GTDB lineage: Bacteria > Verrucomicrobiota > Verrucomicrobiia > Verrucomicrobiales > Verrucomicrobiaceae > Prosthecobacter. The sequence continues at coordinate 3,128 of CAMCWM010000040.1, forward strand.
ACCCGTCATTGTAGAGCCGCCTGCCCCGCAACGTGTCGCCGCCCGTGAGGTCTTTGACGAGCTTTTCATTGAGCTTCACGCCGTCCGCCGTCTCAGAGCCGAAGAGCATTCGGACTCCCGGCAGCCCTGCAAGCTCATCCAGTGGTGCCTCGCCGCCAAACTTGGAAACCGACAGCAGCCTGTCACTGGAACGCCTGCCATATTCACCGGACAACAACTGCCAGGTTTCGATGAAGACGGATTTCCCGTTCTTTCCGCAGCCATGCAGGAACCAGAAGACGTGCTCCGCTGTCAGCCCTGTGAGAGAGTAGCCAATGCTGCGCTGCAAAAACTCGGCAAGCCCTGCATGCTCTCGCGTCACCCGTTCGATGAACTTTTCCCACTGGGGGCATGTCGCGGATGGATCAAAATCGGTGGCGATTGACTTGGTGATGTGGTGCTCCCGAGCGTTGGTGAGCAGTACGCATTCCTTCAAATCGAGGATGCCGTTCGGTACACCTAGAAGCCAGGGGGCTGCGTCCACGGCGTCTCCATCCATGATGATTCGCGACTGGTGTTTCATCATTTCCAGAGCAGCGCTGCGCGTCTTCCGATCTCCAAGCGAGAGGGCGCGTTTGACCGCTTTCTTTTTTCGTTCATCGTCGTCAATGTCCGCAGCTTCACGGAGCCACTCTTTGCCGCAGACATCGACCATCTGATTGAGCCAAGTGCCGGTTCCATCCACCCGCCAGCGGTAGCCGCTCCAAATGAGCCAGTTGTCCTGCTTCGGGACATATCGAATGTTGATGCCAATGCGAGAGACGATTGCCTCTGCATTGCCCACGTCACTGCCAGCGTAGGCTGTGAGAGGGCGCATTAAGTCTGGGTGCATCCAACCGCCCTCAATTGCTCTCATGATGAGCGTGCCAATGGTGACGGGACGACGGCCCACTGGTGTTTCCTTCGCCGTCCGCCAGTTGGTTTCACAATCTGCTCGATCAACATAGTTGCTGCCCGTGCGGCTCCATTCGTCGAGTATGTCCAAGGCAGTCGGGTCGTCCCCGAACTGATGCTTAGCCGCCAGAAATAGCCCGACCCACTTTTCCCGGCCACAGTCAGCCGGAATATGCTTTAGCGCGTCGCGGAGCATATCGAGGGTGAACTTGAAATCTGGTTCTTTGTAGAACCGGAGAAAATCATCCTCTGCGTCAAAAGCAATGCGGGCGACGGTGGCGGGTTTTCCATGAGACACGAGAGGGGACAGCGAAGCTTCATTCGTGGCGATGTCTTCCACGTTGAATGCCCACCCGTCGAACTGCGCGGCAACCAACGGTTCCGGGTCAAGCACGTCACAATGATGCTTAAAGACCGTTGGAAGAATCATCGGTTGCGTTACAACAGCCGATTCACGGGTGACGTACGGCAGTCCAAGCAATCCTCCGATTGTTTGCACAGCTTGGGGGTAGAGGTCTGGCGGGATTTCTGATGCCTCTACCATCACACGGAGGCGAGGCTTATCGTGCGTCGAGGAAATTGTGCGGAACACGGCGAAGTTGAAACCTTTCAGCCGCTCTGATAACAGCCGGGGGTTCTCAACAAACGGTTGGGCGTGATCTGAATCGTCCACGTCCACAAAAAGCAAAAAGCAGTTGCCCGCATGTTCCGTGGTCCTGCCCTCCCAAGGCGACGATGGAAAGGTGCAGGCGGTGGCGTAGGGAGCTTTTTTTTTGACTTCTTTTCGCTGCCTCTCGTCGAGCGCCCAGAATTGAAGGTACGTTATGGCCAGAATGAAGGGGTTTTTGATTAGCGAATCCACCAAATTTTTGAAGGTGGTGGCGGCGTGAGTGGTGAGCGTCTTTGAGGCGACGTTCTTGCCTGAGAAAAATGAGGGCATGATGGGTAGCGGTTGCTCCCTTGCCGAAAAAGAAATTCGAGGTACTTTTGTGCTGGTTCGACGCCACACAAACAGCATCCCGTTTTTCCTTGGCAGGGGGACGGGTTTGTTGTTGTGGGGTTATCGAGCGACTTCTTTTTCCTCAAATTTTTCGAGGGCTGTTTTGACCTTGGCGAAGTCGTATCTTCGCACGCGTCCAACCAGCACTGAAGGAACGACGCGGGAGCGTGTCCAATTGCCGAGGCATCGGCGTGAGATGCTGAGTTTCTTGGCGGTTTGCTCAGGAGTGAGCAGTTCAGCGGAGGTGCTGTTTGATGGGGTGAGGGGCGGGGCGGATATAGTTTTCATCGGCTTGTGCCCCATGATGCGCTCTAGTGCCGCCTCCTGAAATGTACTGGCGGAAGTCCTTCAGTACAAGTTCGCTGCATTATCTGCGAGAGTGTTTTCTCTTGTTTTGCGGTTTCGCCTTCGGAAGCCCTGCCAAACCCACCCGTTTCAATTCCCTGTCGAAGTGGTGCGGTTCACGGGACCATTTCTCAGAAACTGCTTCCTTGAGTGCTCTTTTCGTCGGCAGTCCTCTGGGGACGAATTCTGGATGCAGCACGCGCTTGCACTGGTGCCTGATTTGTTTCCGAAGCGAACGTATGAACTCTTTCCCATCGACCGTTGGTGGCCGGGGCGGATCTTCACTAAAGGGCAGCAACAAGTCATCTATTTTCAGACCGCTCAATTCCACAAAAGTTTGCAAAATCAGGACCGCCATTTCGTCACCAGCGCTGTTCAGATACTCTGAAAGCGAAGGAAAATGTCCTTTCAAAATGCCGTCTTTTGCATGTTCCATTCCATACTTGGCTAGCGCTGCGAGAGCTGTCCAATTCCCCCAAAACATCTTTAAAAGGATGTAGTCCCTTAGTTCGTTTACGACTTCCAATGCCAGAGATTTATTTTTTGCGCCGCTCTGAATGCGATTGAGCATTTCCACGACGGACGGGTCAATTTTACGCAGTAACAATCTCGATCTTAAATCGCAGGCTTCTTCTCTGAGAAAGACCGCTGCGAATTTCTCCCTGTCAGCAGCGGACAGCATTTCCCAAGGTTGAACACCTGTTTTGAGTGGTGCCGTTTTTTTGGGTAGCTGGGAGCCAACCCAAACGCTTGAACCGCTACCTGTAATCTGCGAGGACTTCATGCCACCATCGAGGGTGAAGGTTGAGAGTGGCGGGCGGGCTGCTCCATTGGTACGATGTTCGATTCGCCTTCTGCTTCGGGGAAGATGGCGAAGAACTCGTCGCCCTGCTCAAACGGCACGGCCTTCTGATAGTGTCTCTTCACCACGCTGGGGGAGTTGCCCATCACCTCGGAAACATGGCCGATGTCTTTGGTGCGTGCCATCTCGTAGGTGCCGAAGGAATGCCGCGTGCCGTCCTGCGGCCATTCGATGATGCCAGCTCGCTTGAACGTTTGCTTTTTGATCTCGTCCACCGTCTCAGGAGCAACCGGGCCGTGAGACTTCGCCACGGGCAACAGCCATGCTTTCATGTTTGGCGTGATTGGCACAAGCCGTTTGCGCCTGGTTTTAGAAACGTCGCTCTCAATGGTGATGTAGCCGGTCAGGAGGTTGACCGAACGCCAGTCGAGGCGCTTGATCTCGGCATCACGCACGCCACCAAAGAGGGCGATGGCGTAGTACCCCCGAATGGAATCGTCGGCGGCATTCAGGAGAGCACGGGTTTGTGGGATGGTCAGAATCTCAGGGCTGGATTCCTCAACATCGCGGCAGTCGATTTTGGCAATGACGTTCACGGCTGCCCACGACTTCGATATGGCAAAGTTCCAAAGGAGGTTCAGGTACCGCCGTTCGTTGTTCCATGAGATGGCCCCCACGTTGAGGCTGTCGAGCCATTGCTCTATTTCGGCGGCGTTGAGTTCGGCAATCATGCGCGTACCGAACATCTGGCAGAAGCGAGTCAGCTTCATGGACATGTCGCGCTGATAGCGTTCACGCTTGCCCTTCTTTTCTTTGAGGGCCAGCAGCGCGGCGACAACCTCGGATACGGGCTTGCTGGTGCAGGTGGCTTTCAGGTGTTCGAGGTAGAACGCCACGGCATCGCCAATGCTCTTGCCGTAGGCGTCGAGTTCGTGCCGCCAGTTCATTACGTCGCGCTTGAGGTTGTTGGTCATGGCGGACGCTGCCTGCGCGCCCACGTTGCCAGCCTCCACGGCCCAAGCCTGGGCTTTGGTCAGTGCCTCGCCTTTCTCGGCAAAGTATTCGGTTTCTCGCTTGGTCTGGCCCTTCTGGCGTTTGACCACCGCGAACTGGTACGGCGGCTTGTCGATGCTCTGAACGGTGATGGTGTAGGCACCACAGGGAATCCGCTTGATGGGGCGGCGGCGACGGCGGGAGGGAAGTGTTTTCGGCATGGGAGAACATCCCATGGCATGCGGTGGAAAGCAACGGCAATAAGCAGACTTTTAGCGGATTCGCACTCGCTCCCCTACTGTCACTGCGGACTTAAAATCTGCTGGGAGGCAACTCCCTTGCCGGTTCGAGTCCGGCCATCGGCACCAGAGCGCTACTGGAAACCACTACGCCGGAATTGCGGTGCCTCACGAGGGCACGGACCGTAGTGGACGACAATATCGGAACAATGGCGGCAGGGCATCATAGGCGGCGTGAACTCAAACCACGAACGCGCCATGAACACCACCACATCCTCCACCACCGCCCGCCAACGCTTCATCCTGAACCTCGCTGAGAGCGAGCTGTTTCAGCACTACCAGAAAGCGTTTCACACCCTCACCAGCCTGCCGCTGAATCTGGAGTCTGTGGGCGAAGACGTTCACATCGACAACATCACCACTCGCACCGGCATCGCGGGTGTCGTCGAAACCCAAGTTCCCGTCCGTGTGGGCAAAAACACCATCGCGGTCATGCTCACCGGCGGTGTCCGCCTCCAGCCCGCGAACGCTGACACCTTCGCTCCTGTGGCCAAGGCCCTGCTGGATGACAACCGCTCCGCCGCTGAAATCCGCAGCGCCAAGGTGCAGTTTGAACATGTCCCGGTGATGCAGCCGGAGCGCTACGATGCCGCCATCGCCATCCTGCAATCCTTTGCTCTCCAACTTGGCGACAGCGCCCACCGCCTGCTCTTTGCCAATGCCACCCACGAGCCCGAGGCCGTGCGCAATGCCAAAGTGTTCATCCATCAGCACCTCGCCGAGCCGATGTCACTCGAAGCCGTCGCCCGCGCGGTGAACGTCAGCCCCTTCCACTTCTGCAAGCTCTTCAAGCGCGCCACAGGCCTCACCTTCACGGATTTCGTGAACCGCGCCCGCGTCGAAAAAGCCAAGCGCATGCTGATGAAGCCTGCCGCCCGCATCACCGAAGTGGCCTACGATGTCGGCTTTCAGAGCCTGTCCCATTTCAACCGCAGCTTCCGCCGCATCGCTGACGAATCCCCCACGGAATTCCGCGGTCGCATGAAGAGCGGCTCGCCGCTGCAACTCGCAGTCGCAGCATAAGCCGCACCACAAAAGCTTGTCGCCATGCGCATCGCTCCGCGATGTTTCGACGACACGGCCCCGGAGAGACGAACCTGAGCGCGTTGGGTGACCCTCTCCGGGGTTTTTTGTGCCCGGACGGGGCGCGCATGCGGACTTGACCGCCCCGCCCCGTCTGCGCACACTCGCGCTCCCAACTTCCAACCTTGAACTGAGAAACTCGAACACTTTTATGAGCCGGAAAATTCGTTATGGCATGATCGGCGGCGGACGTGGCGCCTTCATCGGCGGCGTTCATCGCATCGCGGCGGCAATCGACCAGCAGATCGAACTCGTCTGCGGCGCTTTCTCCTCCAATCCGGAAAAATCGAAGGCCAGTGGTGCCGATTTCTATCTCCCTGCCGAGCGCTGCTATGGCACCTTTGAGGAAATGATCCGCACGGAGGCCGCGCTGCCAGCGGACAAGCGCATGGACTTCGTCTCCATCGTCACGCCGAACCACATGCACTTCCCGGCGGCGAAGCTCGCACTGGAAAGCGGCTTCCATGTGCTCTCCGACAAACCAGCGACCTTCAATCTCGCGCAGGCGAAGGAACTTGCGGAGATCGTGAAGAAGTCCGGCAAGCTCTACGGCGTCACTTACAACTACACCGGCTATCCCTTGATCCGTCAGGCCCGCCAGATGATCGAGCAGGGCAAGCTGGGCGAGATCCGCAAAGTGGTCGTCGAGTATCCACAAGGCTGGCTCGCAACGATGTTGGAAAACACCGGCCAAAAACAAGCCTCCTGGCGCGTCGATCCCGCGATCTGCGGAGCAGCCGGCTGCATGGGCGACATCGGCACCCACGCCATCAACCTCGCCGAATACGTGACCGGCTTGCACATCAAGGAACTCGCCGCCGACCTCACCATCTTCCTCGGCAAAGAAGGCCGCCGTTTGGAGGACGATGGCAACGTGCTGCTGCGTTTCACCAACGGCGCGAAAGGCGTGCTGCACTCCAGCCAAATCAGCGTCGGCTGCGAAAACAACCTTAGCCTCCGAGTCTATGGCGAGCTAGGCGGAATCGAATGGAGTCAGCTTGATCCCAACACGTTGATCGTCACCTCGCTCGATCAGCCGAAGCAGATCTACCGCACCAGCATGGGCTACCTCGGCAGCGCCGCCGCCGCCGCGACCCGCACGCCTGCTGGTCATCCAGAGGGCTACCTCGAAGGCTTCGCCAACATCTACCGCAACTTCACCAACCACATCCGTGCCGTCGAAGCCGGCACCACACCGAACCCACTCGACATGGATTACCCGTCGATCGAGGAAGGCGTCGCCGGCATGGCCTTCATCGAAGCCGTGGTGGCCTCCTCCGCCAACAACGCCGCGTGGACGCCGCTCGACTTCACACCGACCACACGTGCGAAGTATGGCGATGCGTCCCTGAACAGTGACCGCGGCGGCTTGAGTTGATCAAGCAGCGTCAAACCATGCCCAAGGATCATTTGGCGTCAGCTTTTCTGGCGGCACTCACCTATCTTGAGAGCCGTGAAGTGCCCGATGACATAGCTGACGACGATGTGCGGACCTTGGAGACAGTAATCTACCACATGAGGCAGTGTGATCAGGCTGAGCGAGATCGAATCTCCTCGGCTGCTCGAGATGCCATGCTGGAAACGTCCAATCCACGCCTGATCGAGTCCCTGGAGTCGATCATCGAGAACCTTGAGCCGTGACCTTTGTCTCCAAAAGAAAAAGGGAGAACAGGCACCTCCCGTTCTCCTTTTTTGTTAACTTGTGATGCCTCAAATCGAAACCGGCTTCTTCGTCTTCGCAGAAGCGTAGATGGCGTCGATGACCTGCATGAGGCGGAGGGCTTGCTCGGGGGTGTTGAGCGGAGCGGCCTTGCCTTCGATGGCGTGGATGAAGTTCGCGGCGGAGCCGATGCGGCCCATGTCCTCACAAGCAGGCGTGACGATGCTGCGGTTCACGCTGTTGCCGTTTTCCTGAACGTAGAGCTCGCAGGTGTCGATGGCGGTGTTGTCGAGGCCGTCGATGCCGAAGAGGCGCTCGACCTTGCCACCGGCCTTCGTGCCCTGGAAGACGACGGAGACTTCTTCACGCTTCACCATCTCGGCCCAGGAGACCTGGAGGCTAAGCACCTGGCCGCCTTTGAAGGTGACGAAGCCGTGCGCGGCGTTTTCCACGTCGGTGGTGCCGTCAGCGCGGTCAGGGATGCCCCAGGGGCCTTTGAACTGCTTGTCGGTGATGAAATCGGAGAAGGTCTGGCCGAGCACGTGGGCGGGCTCGGGGTAGCCCATGAAATACATCGCGAGGTCGATCATGTGCAGCAGGTCGATGAGCGGACCGCCGCCGGAGAGGGACTTGGTGGTGAACCAGCCGCCGAAGCCGGGGATGCCGGTGCGGCGGATCCACTTGGCCTGCGCGGAGTTGATTTTGCCCACAGTGCCGTCGGTGATGTACTTCATCATCGCCTGCGATTCGGGGCGGGCGCGGTTGTTGAAGTTGAAGAGCACTTTCTTCTTCGCGGCCTTGGCGGCGTCGATGATCTCTTTGACTTCCTTGGCGTTCATCGCCGGGGGTTTTTCGGAGAAGACGTGCTTGCCTGCTTTGAGGCACTGGACGGTGAGCGGCTTGTGAAACTTGTTCGGGACGATGACGCTGACGGCCTTGATCTCCGGGCTGCCTTTGAGCATGGCACCGACGGATTCATAGGACTTCGCGATGCCATACTTCTCCGCCGCCCGCTTCGCGGCACCAGGGGCCGCATCGGCCACGGCCACGATTTCCGCGCCTGCCTGGCGGAAACCCGCCGCGTGATACTGCAACATGCCGCCTGCTCCGATGATTCCGACTTTGATTGCCATAAAGGTGTGTGTTTAAGATGGTTGATGGATAAAATCCGGCGCGAGAATGCCGGGAGCCTACCACCGAGTCAAGAATGGAAAGCAAAGCGGGCAAGGTCGTCACCATTTCGTCATTGATGCGCTACGCTTCCCTGCGGGCCGCCTTCGGCAGTCTGTCTCGCTTCGCTCGGCTCGGAATTCGACATTCGTCATTTGAGCGCTTCTTTCCCCGCCAAAGCCACGTTTCCTGCCCTCATGCCCGTCACCACCCGCCCAGCCACCGCAGCCGATCTCGACGCCATCAACGCGATCTACAATCACTACGTCGAGCACAGCACCTGCACCTATCAAACCGTGCCGAGCACCGCGCAGGAGCGACGCGACTGGTTTGACGCGCACGGCCCGGAGCACCCCGTCATCGTCGCCGAGGAAAATGGCCAGATCATCGGCTGGGGATCGCTCAGCCGCTTTCATCCACGTCAGGCCTACTGCCACAGCGTGGAGGACTCCGTTTATCTGCATCACGAGCATCAAGGCAAGGGACTCGGCTCTCTCCTGCTCGGTGAACTCATCGACCTCGCCAGAAAGATCGGCCACCACACCGTCCTCGGCGGCATCGACGCCGATCAACAGGCCAGCATCTCCCTCCACGCGAAATTCGGCTTCGAAAAAGTCTCCCACCTCAAGGAAGTCGGCCACAAGCACGGTCGCTGGCTCGATGTGATCTGGATGCAGAAGATGCTGTAGCCCTATGGAGTGGCGACGAGTCGTCGCAAAACCACCCCAATGCCGACGACTCGTCGGCGCTCCATAGCATTGACGTTTGCAGCCGAACCCGCTAGAACCGTCGCCCAGCCAACGTCTTCACGCCATGCACCCGGATCTCGCCCAACTCTCCCGCCGCCGCCTTCTCGGCACGACGGCGATGGGCCTGTCCAGCGTGGCGCTTTCCTCCCTCCTGGCCGAGTCGCGTTCGCATTTCCCGGCGAAGGCAAAGCGTGTGATCTGGCTCTTCATGCACGGCGGACCGAGCCACGTCGATTTGTTCGACCCAAAGCCCGAACTCATCCGCCACGCGGGCAAACCACTGCCAGAGAGCTACGGCACGGTCGAAACACGACGCAAAGTCGCGCAAAACCCGCTGCTCGCGCCGGTGAAGCCGTTTCGGAAGCACGGGCAGAGCGGGATCGAGATCAGCGACTTCCTGCCGCACATGGCGGGCATCGCCGATGAAATGTGCGTCATCCGCAGTTGCCACGGCGACAGCGTGAATCATCCGCAGTCGGTCTATCAGATGAACACCGGCTCCATCCAGATGGGTAAGCCGAGCCTGGGAAGCTGGGTGTCGTATGGCCTCGGCTCCGAGAACGCCGACATGCCCGCGTTCGTCGTGTTGCCCGATCCCGGCGGTGGTTTGAAAGGCGGTCCACCCGCCTGGGGCAGCGGATTTCTGCCTGCGACGTATCAAGGCACGACGATGCGTGCCGGTCCGAGTCCGATCCTGGATCTGCAAAGCCCGCAAAGCAGCGCCCGGCAACGTGCGACGCTCTATCTCATCCAGCAGATGAACGCGCAGCATCAAGCCAAGCGCGAGGCCGACAGCGAACTCGACGCCCGCATCCGCGCCTACGAACTCGCCTTCCGCATGCAGAGCGCCGCACCAGAAGCGGTGGATATTTCGCGCGAAACTGAAGCCACGAAGCATCTCTACGGCATCGACGATCCGAAAACGAAAGAGTTCGGCACGCGCTGCCTGCTCGCACGACGCATGATCGAGCGGGGAGTGCGTTTCGTGCAACTCTACTCCGGCGACACCAACGGCTGGGATGCGCATGAGGACGTGTTGAAGAACCATACCGAATACTGCGCGCGCACCGACAAGCCCGTGGCCGGTTTGATCCGCGATCTGAAGCAACGCGGCCTGCTGGAGGACACACTCGTCATCTGGGGCGGTGAATTCGGCCGCATGCCGATGAGCGAAAAAGGTGTGGGCCGCGATCACAACCCGTGGGGCTTCACCACCGTGCTCATGGGCGCCGGTGTGAAGCACGGCCATGTGCATGGAGCCACGGATGAATTCGGCCTGCGTGCCGCCGAAGACAAAGTCCACATTCACGACCTGCACGCCACGATCCTGCACACCCTCGGCCTGGATCACGACCGCCTCACCTTCCGCCTCAACGGCCTCGACCAGAAGCTCACCGGCGTGGAAGAATGCCATGTCGTGAAGAAAATTCTCGCATGAAAGCCGTCTGCATCGCCTTCACGCTGCTGCTGATCGCGCATCACGCGCATGGCGTCGCGATTCACGCCTCCGCCGATCCGGTGAAGGATGAACCGGCCATCACAGAGAAAGACCGCGAGCACTGGGCCTTCAAGCCGCTGCAAACCACGCCGGGCAAGACCAGCATCGACGATTTCATCGCTCCACAGCCGCAAGCCGATCCCGCCACGCTGATTCGTCGTGTCACGTTCGATCTCACCGGTCTGCCACCCACGCCGGAGGAAGTTTCAGCTTTTATCCTTCATCCTTCATCTTTCGAGTCCGTCGTGGACCAACTGCTCTCGTCACCGCGCTACGGCGAACACTGGGCGCAGTGGTGGCTCGATCTCGCCCGTTTCGCAGAGACGGACGGCTTTGAATACGATGCCGAGCGCAATCGTGCGTGGCAGTATCGTGACTGGGTCATCGACGCACTCAATCACGACATGCCCTTCGATGTTTTCGTCCAAAAGCAGATCGCAGGCGACCTGATGGGCGATGAAACGGCCACCGGCTTCCTCTTCGCCGCGCCGGACATGCCGGATCTCAACAATCAAAACGAGCGCCGTCATGTCCTGCTCAACGACATCACCACCACGGTCGGTTCCGTGTGCCTTGGCCTCACCGTCGGCTGTGCGCAGTGCCACGATCATGCGTATGATCCCATCAGTCAGGCCGATTTTTACCGGCTGCGGGCCTTCTTCGACAACACGGTTCTGCCCAAGGAGCGCAAACCGCTCGGTCCTTCCGTGCGCGTCTTCACCGAGGGCGTGCCAACGAGCACGGTTTTCGTGCGTGGCGACTTCAAACGGCCCGGCGCGACGATTCAGCCCGCCTTTCCACGTCTTTTCGGCGAAACGCCGCCAAACGCCGACCGCGCCGTGCTCGCAAAGTGGCTCGCAAGCAAAGACAACGCGATCTTCCTGCGCACGATGGCGAATCGAATCTGGCAGCAGCACTTCGGCAGGCCGCTAGCCGCCATTCGAGGTGATCTCGGTCATCAAGGCGAAGCTCCCACGAATCCCGCCTTGCTCGACTGGCTTGCCGCCGAGCTGCCACGTCAAAATTGGAGCCTCAAAAAACTGCACAAGGTCATCGTGATGTCGAAACACTACCAGCAGGCCGTTGCGCCGCGCAAACGCCTCACTGGCGAGATGCTGCGCGATGCCTTGCTGAGTGTCAGCGGCCAGCTCAATCTCAAAACCGGCGGCCCCGGTGTGAGACTGCCTCTGCCGAAGGAAATCAGCGACACGCTGCTCAAAAAGCAGCACGAGGTGAACCCCGATGCCACCGAGCACAACCGCCGCAGCATCTACACCTTCGCCCGTCGCAATTTACGGAATCCGCTGTTCGAGTTGTTCGACCGACCCGACGCCCAGATGAGTTGCGCCCGCCGCAACGAGTCCACCACCGCCCCGCAGGCCCTCATGCTGCTCAATTCCGAGTTCGCCCAGGGCATCGCCGCTAAACTCGCCGCCAATTTGAATGCAACGCACGGCTCCGATGCCAATGCGCTCATCACTGATGCCACGGAGCGTTGTCTCGCACGTCAGCCAACCAAGGCGGAGATCGAAGCCGGGCAAAAATTCCTCCATAAGCAAACCTCGCTGACCCCCAACTTTCAAGTAGCGCTCGCCGACTACTGCCTGGCCTTGCTGAACTCAAACGAGTTCGTGTATATCGACTGAATCATGAACGAACCACCATCGAACAACGGAGCCTTCATCGCCAAACTCGGGGCGTGGCTGCAACTCGCTCAAGTCATCGGCATCGGTGGAACGGTTGTCGGCATGATGAAATCATTCAAAGTGCTGGGCGAAAGCGGCCAGAGCAATCCATCCATTTTGAGCGAGGCTATCGGCGGCGTGTTGATCTCCACCTTCATCGGCATCGCATTGTCATTGATCGGCATTGTGCTTGTCATCATCGCCATCACCGCCTGCCGTTATCGTTCAGCGTGGATGTTCTGGTTCCTCTGCATCTACGGCGGCCTGATGTCCTTCAGTCACTTCTTCCCCTTCGGCCTTTTCTTCTTCATCTATGCATTGGTGAAGACGGATGAGTTTCTGAAGCCGCAACTGCAAGTCCTGCCGCCAAGTTGCTCGCTGGAATCATAAGAAGGCGAAGGCGCCGGGGTTTCCCCCGACGCCTTCATGTGGATCGGCCCTCATAAGCCGGATTCTGTGTCCCCGACATCTTGCGACGCCTGGCTGTGATCATTTATCTGTCGGGCTGAGCGACCAGCCCGCCCCTGCTTGCGCAGTGGTGCGACTATTACCCGGAGTTATCCATCCCTTGCGGGACTTGCGGCCAGGCGGGCCTTTCTCCTGTTCTGTCTTGCACCGCATGAGGTTTGTCGTGCCCCCTTCCTCGCGGTTGGGGCGGTGGGCTCTTACCCCGCCGTTTCACCCTTACCCTACGTAGCTCGTGAGAGCGAAGAAGGGCGGTTTGTTTTCTGTGACACTGTCTGTGACCGCGGCTTGCACCGCAGCCCCCACGCTTTCACGTGGCATGCTGCCCTGTGGTGTCCGGACTTTCCTCTGGCATCCCGCCTTGCGACGAAACACCAGCGATCACTCCGGCCGACCCGCCGTGAGAGTAGAGGAACGAAACACAATGTCCAACTTCAATTCCCGGCGGCGGCCTTGAACAGCTTCAAGAGCGCGTGCCCTTCGGTGTATTGGATGTCGCTGATCTTCCAAGCATCGTCCTGCTGCACGAGTTTGAAGGTGATGCGTGTCTTCTTGTCGAAATTCACGAAACTGGCCACGACTGTGGCCTTGGCCCCATCGACCTTGGCTTTGTTGACGACAAAATTTTTGATCTCCGTGTCCTGGGCGTTGTAAAGCGGATCGAAATCAATCACGCCGACCTCGCCCTTGGACTCCTTCGCGTCCTTCCATAGAAAATCGGCCAATTCCTTGGTGAAGTAGTGATCCACCAGCGCCCGATCCTTGTCTTGGAAGAAGGGCGACTTCTCCGCGTCATGCGCTTTGTAGAGTTTAGCCACCAGCGCCTCGGGTGTCGCCACTTTGTCAGCAGCAGACAGGGTCAGATTGAAGGAAAGGAGGAGCAGAAGGAGTGAAAAAGCACGCATGCGCCTGCTATCGCCGCAAAGACGTGATTGTCGAGATCAAGAACTGCGGTAGTGACGCCACAGACTCACTCATCAGCAGCCTTCTTGCCTTTCTTTTTCGGCTCTTCAGGCAACGGCTGGCCTTTCTGAGCGGCCTCCCATTCGGCGTAACCCTTGTTCTTGCGGTTGCCGAGGTACTTGTAGGTGTCGAAGATCGCCGCATTGCCGAGCACACGCGGGTCTTTCTCCTCCTTCAAGATGGACTCCATCTTTTCGCGAAGTTCCTTCTTGGTGACAGCAAATTTGGGATCAGCGGCGAGGTTCTTCAGGCATTCGGGGTCGTTGGCGATGTCGAACAGCTCCTCCTCGGCCCGGTAGGCGAACGCGAGTTCGTAGAACGGTCCCTTGTTCTCGACGATCCACGCTTTGGTGGGGCCATCATCACAGTTGCGATAGCCGGTTTCGGGATTGCAGGCAGGCCAGCGTTCGGGGTGGTAATTGTGGCTGTAGAAGAACTCGGGCGTGCGGATGGCGCGCACGGGATAGCCCCAGTCGTTCGGCCGGCCGATGTCGTGTCGCTCCTTTCCCGCGAGCATGATTTTGCGGTCCTCGACGAAGCCGCTTTTTTCACTGCGCAGGATGCTTACGAGGCTTTTGCCGCTCATCTGCTCGTGAACGGGCAGTCCGGCAAGTTCGAGGTAGGTCGGCGCGAGATCACGGACATTGATGAAATCTTCAACGACGCGGCCAGGCTTGATGCCTTTGCCCCAGCGCATCGCCAGCGGCAGATGGTAGCCGTCTTCATAAATCTGGCCCTTCACGCGTGGAAATGGCATGCCGTGGTCGGAAGTCACAATGATCAGCGTGTCTTCGAGCAGGCCCTGCTTTTCCAGCATGTCCATCGCCCGGCCGATGTAGGCGTCGGCATACTCGACTTCGATGGCGTAGTCGGCGAGATCACCACGCACGGTGTCATTGTCGGGCAGATAACCGGGCACCTTCACATCGTTGAGTTTTTTGCCCATGCGCACGCCGGAATTGAGCTCATAGGAGCGGTGCGGTTCCTGAAAGCCCATCCAGAAGCAGAAGGGCTTTTTTGCATCGCGTTGGGCCAGGAACTCGGAAAAATTGGCCGTGTAGTCGTTCTTGCCGATGCCTTTGGCCGGCGGATTTGCTTTCGCGTTGTCAAAACTCGGTCCGGCAGGATTGCGCGTGCGGCCATTGAGCTTGAAATCGCCCGGTCCCCAGCCCTTGCCGGTCAAACCGATGTCGTAGCCGCCTTTCTCGATCAGATCAGGATACACGGCGAATTTCGGCGGGAAGATGCCGCCGTGGCAGACGGCCTCCTCAAGCTGCCAGGAATTGCGCCCAGTCAGAATCGTCGCGCGGCACGGGCTGCACTTCGGATTCGAGGTGAAGGCGTTCTTGAACAACACACCCTCCTTCGCCACGCGATCGAAGTTCGGCGTCTTCACCCAGTCACAGCCATACGCACCCGCATGCTGCCAGCCCCAGTCGTCAAAGATGATGAAGAGAATGTTCGGATGCGGCGCTTCAGCAGCCTGGGTGGCCGGAAGGAACGTGAAAATGACAAGAGCTAGGATGAGGAGCTTCATGCGCGTTGAAACGCGCAAGCGGTCATCAACTTGCAGCCGCTTCTTCCACACTCACGCAGGTGCAGATGAGATGGCGGTCGCCAAAGACGTTATCGATGCGGGAGACGGGCGGCCAGTATTTGGCTTCCAGCACCCACGGCAGCGGGAAGGCGGCAGCTTCGCGGGTGTAGGCGTGCGGCCAGTCGCTTTTCGTGACGAAGGCCGCGGTGTGCGGGGCCTGTTTAAGGGTGTTGTCCGTGGCATGATACTGACTGCTTTCGACGCCGATCATCTCAGCGTGGATGCACTGCATGGCCTCGATGAAACGGTCCAGTTCGGCTTTGCTCTCGCTTTCTGTGGGTTCGATCATGAGCGTGCCCGCGACGGGCCAGCTCATCGTGGGCGCGTGATAACCGAAGTCCATGAGACGCTTCGCCACATCCTCGACGGTGACCTTGTGGAAATGACTGAAGTCGAGGATGCACTCGTGCGCGACGAGGCCATTCGTTCCCTTGTAGAGCGTGGGAAAGTTCGTTTCGAGTTTCTTGGCGACGTAGTTGGCGTTCAGGATGGCAAATTTTGTCGCATCGGTGAGTCGTGGCCCCATCATGGCGACGTACATCCACGAGATGGTGCAAATGCTGGCGCTGCCCCATGGAGCGGAGCACACCGCGCCTTCGCGACGCTCCTCCGCCCAAGTGTGATGCCCCGGCAGATGCGGACGCAGATGCGCGGCCACCGCGATGGGTCCGACTCCCGGTCCGCCGCCGCCATGCGGGATGCAGAAGGTTTTGTGCAGGTTCAAATGGCAGACATCGGCGCCGATGCGACCGGGCGAAGTCAGACCGACCTGCGCGTTCATGTTCGCGCCATCCATGTAAACCTGGCCACCGTGATCGTGCGTGAGCTGGCAGATTTCGATGATGGACTCCTCAAACACGCCGTGCGTCGAAGGATAGGTGATCATCAACGCGGCCACCTTGCCCTTGTTCGCCTCCAGCTTCGTCTTGAGGTCGTCGAGGGCCACGTTGCCATGGTCGTCACAAGTAACAGCCACGACTTTGAAGCCGCACATCACGGCACTCGCGGGATTTGTGCCGTGCGCGGAGGTCGGGATGAGGCAGACATCGCGATGATCCTCGCCGCGCGAGGCGTGGAAGCGTTTGATCGCGAGAAGACCTGCGTATTCGCCCTGCGAACCGGCGTTCGGCTGAAGCGAGACGGCATCGAAGCCGGTGCATTCGGCCAGCCAGGCCTCCAGATCGCCAGACATCGTGCGATAGCCCTCGGACTGGTCATGGGGGCAGAAGGGATGCAGGCTGTTCACCTCCGGCCAGCTCAGCGGCATCATCTCCGCCGCCGCGTTCAATTTCATCGTGCAGGAGCCCAATGGGATCATGCTGCGGTTCAGCGCGATGTCCTTCGACTCCAGACGGTGCAGGTAACGCATCATCTCCGTCTCGGAGTGATACGAGTTGAACACCGGATGCGTCAGGTAAGCGGAATTGCGGTGATGCAGGGCGGAGCAATGCAGCGGGCGCTCGTCATCGAGCGCGGGAGGCTGCTGCGGTTTGGAAATGCCGAAGGCTGTGAGCAGATTGAGCAGCTCCTCCGCACGCACGCATTCGTCGAGCGCCACACCGACGATGGTGTCGTTGATCTTGCGCAGGTTGATGCCGAAAAGGAAGGCGCGTTTGAGCACGTCGTCGGCATTGTGCACTCGCACGCTGATGGTGTCGAAGAAATCATCGCTGAGCACGTCGAGGCCCGCGTGCAGGAGTTCTCCCGCAAGCCATGCTGCGGCGCCATGCACGCGCTGGGCGATGGTCTTGAGTCCCTGCGGGCCGTGATACACCGCATACATCGATGCCATGACCGCGAGCAAGACCTGGGCCGTGCAGATGTTGCTGGTGGCCTTTTCTCGACGGATGTGCTGCTCACGCGTTTGCAGTGAAAGGCGATACGCAGGCTTTCCCGATGCATCCTTCGAGACGCCGATCAACCTGCCCGGCAGGCGGCGCTTCAGTGCATCTTTGACGGCCATGAACGCGGCGTGCGGGCCGCCAAAACCCAGCGGCACCCCGAAACGCTGGCTGTTGCCGACGCAGATGTCCGCGCCGAACTCACCCGGTGGGCGTAGCAACGTGAGCGAAAGCAGGTCGGCGCTGACGATGAGCAAAGCTTTCGCCTCGTGCACCTCGGCGGCAAGCTCTGAGTAATCATGGATGACCCCCTGGGTGTCGGGATACTGCACGAGCACGGCGGCAAGGCCCTTGGTACCGTCGTGCTTCCATTGGAGCACATCACCGACTTCCACACGAATGCCGAGCGCATCCATGCGCGTGCGCACGACCTCGATGCTGTGAGGATGGCATTTGTCGGAGACAAACACGCGGGATGAGCCAGTGACTTGAGCCACGGCAAGGCCCAGCGCTTCCGCACACGCGGTGCCCTCGTCGAGCAGCGAAGCGTTCGCGATATCGAGCGCCGTGAGATCACGGATCATCGTCTGGAAATTGATCAGCGCCTCCAGACGCCCTTGCGCGATCTCCGCCTGGTAGGGCGTGTAGGCCGTGTACCAGCCGGGATTTTCGAGGATGTTTCGCTGGATCACCGGTGGCGTGAAGGTGTCGTGATAGCCGAGACCAATGAAGGAGCGCAGCACCTTGTTCCGGCTCATGATCTGGCGCATGCGGCGCAGGGCCTGCTCCTCGCTGAGCGGTGGTGGTAGATTCAGCTTCTCACGCACGCGGATGCCTTCCGGCACCACTTTGTCGATGAGATCGTCGATCGTTTTGAAACCGAGCGTTTGCAGCATGCTCTCAGCCTCAGCGGCTGAGGGACCAATGTGACGGCGGGAGAAGTTCGTGGGCATTCGAAGGCAGGGCTTTTTCGGAGGCCCGGAAGCTAACAAGCCGGAGGCCTGTGTCACTTGCCAAACAACGCCCAAAACTTTTTCTCCGAGGCTTTTTGCTTGCCCTTGGCTTCACGCAAAAAGGGAGCCAGGGCTGCCAGGTTCATGATCCAGTGGTTCAGCCAGTTCAGCGGCCAGCGCAGCGGACGGGCGAAATCAACGAACAGCACGACGCGGTAGCCATCCGTGTCATTCCAGACCTCGTGATTGTAGGTGTCGTCAAAAATCACCGCCTTGCCCTCCTGCCAGGCATAAACTTGGTCGGCGATGCGGATGCGGCACTCATGACGAGGTTCCGGCACTATCAGGCCGAGGTGCAAGCGTAAAACACCCGCCCACGGGCCGCGATGATGCGGGATGTGCTTCCGGGGCGACAGGATCGAGAAGAAGCCGGTCGTGCAGCCGGGAATCATGCCCAGCACCTTCATCGTCTCCGGGCAGTTGCGGGCGTTTTGCTCGCAGTCCATGCCAACCCCCTTCAGGAAGAAAGTCTTCCACTGGTCATCGCCCTGGATCATCCCGACTTCTTTGACAATGTCCTGGAAGCTCGGCATCGCATCGCGGTATTGCATCACCGCATCGAGTTCTGCGCGCACCTTGGTCCAATCCGCCTCGATCTGCGTCACCCACGGAAAATGCTTCGAATCATAGATCGGCGGATCGCCATGGATCGAACAGTACGCAATGATGCTTTCGATGATGTCCTGCAGCCAGTTAGTGACGCGCTCCAGCAGCCCCTTGGCCGGAAAGGTGCGATGACGGCGATGGTAGGCACCTGGCGGCTTCAGTTCAAAACCGGCAGGGACGGTGGCGGCAGGAAAGATTGCTTCGGGGGGCATGGTTCAAATGTCTGTCATGAGTAACGAATTCGTCACTCAATGCAGCCGAAAAAAGCATGCCAAATTTGCGAGCCTGCCCGCTTGATCAGCCGATGTGCTTGCGATACGCCTCGGCGTTCATCAAGGCATCCGCCTCGGACGGGTTCGAGGGCTTGATCTTGAAAATCCAGCCGCCGAGGTAGGGATCACGATTGAGGAGGCCGGGATCATTGCTGAGCGTTTCATTGACCGCCACGATCTCGCCGGAAACCGGTGCATAGATGTCGCTGGCAGCCTTCACGGACTCAATCACGCAGACCTGCTGGCCTGCACTGACCTGGGTGCCCAGCTTCGGCGGGTCAACGAAGACGACATCAGTCAGTTCGGCCTGCGCGTGATCGGTGATGCCGACAGGCGCCGGATCTTGCATGGGGTCGATCCATTCGTGGGAGTCGCGGTAGCGGAGGTTGTCAGGGACGTTGCTCATGAGGATGTCAGTTGAGAATTAAAGGGAGGATTTGCGATAAAACGGCTTCTTCACCACCTCGGCAGGAAAGCGGCGGCCGCGGATTTCGATTTCGAGGGTGGTGCCGATCACCGCAGCATTCAAAGGCACATAGGCCATGCCGATTCCGGCTGAGAGACTGGGCGATTGCGTGCCACTGCACACTTCGCCGACGATCTGACCGGCATGCGCCACGGGGTAATGCGGACGCGGCGGCGGGGCAGCGCCCGTCATGCGAAAGGCGGCAAGTTTGTCGGGCAATCCAGCGTCTTTTTGAGCCATCAAGGCTTCCCGGCCCGTGAAATCGCCTTTGTCGAGATCGACAAAGAAACCTAGTCCGGCCTGCAACGGCGTGCGGTCTTCGGAAAGATCGTTGCCATTGAGCGGATAGCCCATTTCAAGACGCAGCGTGTCGCGCGCGCCGAGTCCACACGGCACGCCGCCTGCGGCCTTCACAGCATCCACGATTTTGCGAAACCACATTTCGGCGACCTCGGCGGGCATGAAAAACTCAAAGCCTTCCTCGCCAGTGTAACCAGTGCCGCACAGCCACATCGGCCCGTTGTCGGTCATGGTGACGAGAATCGTGTTGTGCTCAGGGAACGAACCACTGCCAAAGACCGTGGCCGCCACCTCACGGGCTTTCGGTCCCTGGATCGCCAAACCGGCAGTGAAATCACTCGCGTTGGCCATCATCACATCGACATCCTTCGTGAGCTGGGATTCGAGATGCTCCCAATCCGCGTCGATGCGCGAGGCGTTCACCACGAGGAAAAACTCACGCTCGCTGGTGCGATAGGCGATCAGATCGTCAATCACACCGCCCTTTTGGCTGAGGAGCAGCGTGTACTGGCCCTCACCCGGCTGGAGTTTGGTGATGTTGTTGGTCAAAACGCGGTTCAGGAAGGCTTCCGCGCCTTTCCCGCTCACGATGAACTGCCCCATGTGCGAGATGTCGAACACGCCCACGCTTTGACGCACGGCCTTGTGCTCCTCGACGATGCCTGTGTATTGAACCGGCATGTCCCAGCCTGCGAAAGGCACCATGCGCGCACCCATTTCGACATGCACGGCGTGCAATGGGGTGCGGCGGAGCGGGAATGAGTCAGACATCGTCCGGGCATGGTGTGAAGCGCTCTCGATTTGTCAATTCGAGCGCTCACCCGGCTGGCACGAATGATGTCATTTGCACAAGCCATTGCGCCCTTCATACTCCGCACCCGCCAAAACCCCCACCCATGGCAGCCCCTTTTCTCACCCAGGATTTCCACATCCGCTGGTCCACACTGACCCCCGAACACATCGAAGCCGACATCCGCGCCGCCTTGGAAAAGGCCCAGGCGAATCTCGACGCGCTCATCGACCAGGACCGAGGCAAGATGAACTTCGACACCGTCGTGCTCGGTCTCGACGAGACCACCCGCGATCTGAAGGAGGCCTGGGGCCTCGTCACGCATCTCGACTCGCTGTGCAACTCCCCCGCCCTGCGCGAGGCGCACAACAAGATGCTGGCGGAAGTCAGCTCCTTCTTCGCCAAGATTCCGCTCAACGAGCATCTCTGGGATCTGCTCGTCACCTACAGCAAGACCGAGGAGGCGAAAAAACTCACCCCCGTGCGCCAGCGGGCGCTGCAAGAGGCGATGGAAGGCTTCATCCAGGCCGGCGCCGATCTGCCGCCGGAGAAGAAAAAACGCGTCGAGGAGATCGAGTCCGAGCTCTCCCAGCTTACGCAGAAGTATTCCGAGAACGTGCTCGATTCGACGAACAAGTGGGAACTCGTCATCGACGACGTGAAGCGCCTCAAAGGCATGCCCCCTTCTGCCATCGAAGCCGCCCGTGCCGATGCCGTCGCGAAAAATCTCGGCACACCGGAGAAACCGGCCTACCGCCTTACTTTGAAAGCCCCCTCGATGATTCCAGTCATGGAGTATATCGAGGATGACAGCATCCGCCGCCAGATGTGGGAGGGCTCCACCGCCATCGGGCGCGGCGGTGAGCACGACAACACCGAGTTGGTGTGGAAAATCCTGCGCCTGCGTCACGAGAAAGCGCGGATCATGGGCAAGGCGAACTTCGCCGATCATGTGCTGGCTCATCGCATGGCCAAGACAGGCCAGAGCGCGACACGTTTCATCGAGGATTTGTATTCACGCGTGCGTGAAGCCTTCGAACGTGAAACCATCGCACTGCAGGAATACCGCGCCGACAACGCGCATCAGGCCACCGACCTGTTCCAACCGTGGGAGGTCGCCTTCTGGGCCGAAAAGCAGCGCAAAGCGAAATACGACTTCGATGAGGAGGAACTGCGCCCCTACTTCCCGCTCGACAGGGTTCTAAGCGGCATGTTCCGCCTCGCAGAGATGGTCTTTGATCTGCGCTTCGTCGGACGCGAGGTGGTTTATGTCGAGCCGGGCAAGGAAGCCCCCGCCAACATCAGCGCGCAGCCCGGCAAGCAGGGCCCCGTGGAGGTCTGGCACCCGGAAGTGAAGTTTTACGAGGTGCGCAATGAGAAGGGCGCCCACATCGGCTCCTTCTACGCCGACTGGCATCCGCGTGACTCGAAACGCGGCGGCGCGTGGATGAACTACCTCAAAATGGGCGTGCCTCCCAGCGGCGACCGCGACCGCCGCCTGCACTTGGGCCTCATCTGCGGCAACATGACGCCGCCCGTCGATGGCAAGCCCGCGCTGCTCACACATGACGAGGTCTGCACCGTCTTCCACGAGTTCGGGCATCTGCTGCACCAGCTTTGCGGCAATGTCGAAATTCCGGCGCTCAATGGCGTGAGTGTCTACTGGGATTTCGTCGAGCTGCCCTCGCAGCTCATGGAGAACTTCTGCTGGGAACGCGAGAGCCTCGATCTCTTCGCCCGCCATCATGAAACAGGCGAAGCCATCCCGCCGAGGCTGTTCAAGAAGATGCAGGCCGCGAAAAACTACCGCAGCGCCAGCGACATCATGCGCCAGCTCGCCTTTGGCAAACTTGACCTCGAGCTGCACATGAACCACGCCACCACGGAAGGCGCGGACCTCGACCAACTGGCCCGCAAAATCCTCAGCGGCTACCTCATGCCGCTCAAGACCGAGCAGCCGACGATGGCGCGTCGTTTCGGCCATCTGTTCAGCAGTCCCGTCGGGTACGCCGCCGGTTACTACAGCTACAAGTGGGCCGAGGTGCTCGATGCGGATGCGTTCACGCGTTTCCAGAAGGAAGGCGTGCTCAATCCCGCCGTCGGCCGTGAGTTCCGCGATCTGATTCTCAGCAAAGGCAACTCCGAAGACCCTGCGAAGTTGTTCCAGGACTTCATGGGCCGCGATCCTGATGCCATGGCGCTGCTGGTGCGCGCCGGGCTGGCCTGATCACACCGGAGTGTGCGCACGCCCGCGATACGCGGCGGCAAAAAACACGCAGACCACGGCGGTGAGCGCGGTCTCACCCCACCAGAAGCGGGACCAGTCGGTGATGCCCTGCTTCGTGCAGGCGTTGTACCACCAGCCGCCGCCGAGGAAACCGATGAGACTGCCCACGCCGCTCATGAGCAGCGCGAGCAGCGCCTGGGCACGCACACGCCATTTCGGATCGATGCGTTCTTCGAGATAGATCTGCGTGGTGATGAAATAAAGCGTGAAGGCAAAACCATGCAGCAGCGTCCCGGCCATTAGCCATGGCAGCGTGCCGAGCGCATTGAAGGAGTAACGCACCACGCAGATGGCGATGCCGGAGAGGAAGACCCACTTCAATCGCACGCGGGCCAAAACGCCCGCCAGCAGCAGCATGACGAGGATCTCCGTCGTCTGGCCGAGTGAAAGCACTGCGGAGATGTTTTTCACCCCGAGATCATGCAGATGACGCGAAGTGTAGGGATAAAAGACGGCGAGCGGAATGCAGTAGAGCGCAGCTGTGATGAAGACCACGCGGTGATCGCGATGCTTGAGCAGTTCGAGGGCATCGAGCCCGAGAATCTGCCACCAGGTGCGGTGCTGCATCACTTCGCCAGGCGGAATCATCGGCAAACGCCAGGTCAACGTCATCACGACCAGCCACAGGCCCGACGCCGTGACACCGGCCACCAGCGAGGCGTCCGCCCGCAAAACAAAGCTCACGATCCAGCAGCCGACCATCCAGCCCATGGTGGCCCAGGCGCGCAGCGGGCCGAACTGCTGCTTGGCATCGTGAAGTTGTGAAAAAACGATGCTGCTGGCCACGCTCCACACCGGCGTGGCGACGAGCGCCTGAGCTTGGGCGCAGGCCAGCACGGCGGCATCACTCCAGCCCCAGGCCAGCGAGCCACAGGTGACGAGCAGGGCCAGGCTGGTAAGCGCCGTGAGCCAGCGCAGCAGCAGCACAGGCGCGTGTTTTTGATCCGCCAGCGCCGCGACGAACAGCGGTGAGATGAACGCGGCGATGGAAGTTGTCGAAAACACCCACGGCACCAGATGGCCGCGACCGTGCGCGGTGAAGACATTCGCCAGCGGCACGCTCCACATGCCCATCGGCATCGCCGTGCAGAAAAACAGCGTCGCAAGCGAGGTGCGGCTGGCTTTGGCGTCCGTGATCGGGTCGGGCATCGTTGTTTGCAGGGAATAAACGAGGCGCGGCCAAACTCCAATGCCGCGATTGAAAAAAGCGTTCCTTGCACCCCCTGCCCTGCCTTTCCATCTTCCGCGCTCCTTTCCCACCCCTCCCATCTACTTTCACTCATGGAAAACGTCATCATCATCGGCACCGGCTGCGCCGGCTACACTGCGGCGATCTACACCGGACGCGCGAATTTGAAGCCCCTGATCCTCTCCGGCAACATGCCCGGCGGCCAGCTCACCACGACCACCGAGGTGGAAAACTTCCCCGGCTTCCCCAACGGCATCATGGGACCGGAGCTGATGATGAATATGCAGACGCAGGCGGAGAAATTCGGCGCGCGCATCGAGTACTCGCTGGTCAGCAGCGTCAAAAAGACCGCCGCAGGCCATTTTGAGGTGCATACGGAAGGCGGCACCGTTTATGAGGCTCACAGCGTCATCGTCGCCACCGGAGCCTCGCCGAAGCACCTCGGCCTGCCGAACGAAAAGTCCCTCATCGGCCACGGTTTGACGAGCTGCGCCACCTGCGACGGCGCTTTCTACCGCAACGTGCCCGTCTGCGTCATCGGCGGCGGCGACAGCGCCTGCGAAGAGGCCGGTTTCCTCACCAAATTCGCCAGCACAGTTTATTTGATCCATCGCCGCGACACGTTGCGCGCCTCGAAGATCATGGCGGACCGCACACTGGCCAATCCGAAGATCAAACCCGTCTGGAACAGCACCGTCAGCGAATACCTCACCGATGAAAAAGGCGAGATGCGCGCCGTGACGCTGCAAAACCTCGTCACGGGCGAAAAGAGCGAGCTGGAGCTGAAGTGCGTCTTCGTCGCCATCGGCCATGTGCCCAACGGTAGCTTCCTCGGCGATCTCGTCGATACCGATGAAAACGGCTACATCCTGCAGACGCAGGGCACCCGCACGAAGACCGAAGGTTTGTTCGCCGCTGGCGACGTGGCCGACCACGTTTATCGCCAGGCGATCACCGCTGCTGGGCAGGGCTGCGCAGCGGCCCTTGAGGCGGAGCGCTACCTGGCAGAGCATGACGTGCATTGATTGACACTGGACAGACGCCCCGTGGCACGGCATACGTCGCGGCGAAAAACGCCCCCACGTATACCCACGCATGAGCCAACTGGAGCCCTCCGCAATCATCCGCCTCACCCTTCTCTCCGCCCTCGCCCTGCTGGCATCCTGCCAAAGCGGCGGTTCCCGCGGACAGACGCAGTACCTGGAAGCCTTCAACACGGGCAGCGTCCCCCATTCCTCGATGTACAATGCCGACCAGGTGTCCTACTGGGACGGAGACGGCATCGGCGGCTCGCCCAGCATCACCATCGACCTCAGCGACCAGAAGGCTTATTTCTACAAGGGCGGCACTCTGGCCGGCGTCTCCGCGCTTTCCACCGGCGACGAAAAACACGCGACCAAGACCGGCAGCTTCAAAATCATCCAGAAGGATCAGTGGCATAAATCAAACCTGTATGGCGACTTCGTCGATGGCGCGGGCAACGTCGTCATGGCCAACATCGACGTCACCAAGGACAAGCCGCCGCCTGGCACGCGCTTTGAAGGCTCCAAGATGCATCACTTCATGCGCTTCGTCGGCGGCATCGGCATGCACGAGGGCTTCCTGCCCGGCTACCCTGCCTCCCACGGCTGCGTGCGCATGCCGGGTCACATGGCCGCCATTTTTTACAACAACGTCACCACCGGCACGCCGGTGACCGTGCGTCCCTGACCTCCACTGCTGATGCCATGACGCCGGAAACACCCCTCGAAATCGGCCCCACGGATGTCAGCTACCTGACGGGCCGGCCCGGCGAGCGCGCATTCCGTCTCATCGACTGCCGGGAGGAGAGCGAGTGGCATGTCTGCCATCTGCCGGAAGCGCAGCTCGTTCCATTGTCACGTTTCGGCGAGCTGGCGCCGCAGGTCTTCACCAACACGCAGGAGCATCTCATCATCTACTGCCACCATGGCATGCGCAGCCTGCGCGCGGCGCAGTGGCTGCGCGAGTGCGGCTTTGCTCATGCGCAAAGCATGCGCGGCGGCATCGACGCGTGGGCTGATCTCGTCGATCCAGAAATGCCGCGTTATTGAACGCGGAAAGATGGAGCTGCGGAGTAGTGGTTTGGGCATTTGTCCCTCACTCCAACTATTCATCACTCCATGCCTGTTTGCTCTGGCGCACTCGTGTGCCGCAGCTACCATGCGCGCCCTTCCCCACGCACGCATGGTTCGACTCCTCACCCAGCAAGGACAACTCATCGACTGGAACGATGAAAAGACGCATCCGTTCCCGGACAATCTCGTCTTTCTCGATCTGCTGAATCCAGCGCGCGCCGAGGAGCTGGAGGCGGAAAAGTGGCTCGAATACCAGCTCCCCACACGCGAGGAGATGCAGGAGATCGAGGAGTCCAGCCGGCTCTACATGGAGAAGGGCGCGCTCTACATGACCGCGTGGCTCCCCGTCGGCCTCGACACGCCGGAACCCGAAAACACCTCCATATCCTTCGTCATCGCACCCGACTGCCTCACCACCGTGCGCTACGCGGACCCGATGGCCTTCCGTGTCCTCGCAGATCAGGCGAAACGCCAGTGCAGCACGCCACTGAGCAGCGATGCCGTGTTCCTCCTGCTGCTGGAATTGATCGTCGCCCGCATCGCCGACGCGCTTCAGGGTGTGGAAGGTGACATGAAGAAAATCTGCCGCGATATCTTCAGCCTCGATCCGCACAAGGCGCACGCCACCGTTGAAAAAGATCTCAGCGACGTGGTGAAGCTGCTCGGCCGCCGCAGCGCCTTAGTGGCGAACCTGCGCGAAAGCCTGCTCAGCCTCAGCCGCATGCTGCAATACTTCCTCAACAACGCCGCCACCTGGATGCGTGGCGACCTCGCCGCGCAGTTCCGCAGCGTCATGCGCGACATCAAGAGCCTGGATGAATACACCGGCCAGCAGATGCAGGAGATGACCTTCCTGCTCGAGTCCACGCTTGGCCTCATCAACATCCAGCAGAACCAGATCATCAAAATCTTCACCGTCGCCAGCGTGCTCTTCATGCCGCCCACGCTCATCGCCAGCATCTACGGCATGAACGTGAAGCTGCCCGCCCAGGACAACCTCTGGGCCTTCGGTCTGGTCATGGTCATGATCGTGCTCTCCGCCATCGTCCCGATCGTGTACTTCAAGCGCAAGCGGCTGCTCTGAGTGGAGCGCACGTCGTGTGCCAGCCTCCGCCGTGAAACAGGCTGCCAGCCTGTAGGTTCGGATCCACAGGCAAGCTGCCTGTCTCACATTAAAGTGGTCCGCACCTGCAAAGTCGCGAAGCGAATCCCCTGTGCGGTTGCAGAAGACCGCACACAGGACTGCGCGGACTACCCTCCTACCTCCTCAGCGCCAGAATCAGCTCATCCAGCTTGCTGGCGATCTGCTGCACCTCCGCCTGCGTCGGTGGATCGCTCACCCCCATTCCAAGCGTTGCCACGGCGTTGCTGTTGCTGCTGGTTCCGTTGATCGCGGTGGAAAGCTGCATGCTGGTCACTTCGCCCGGCGGGCCTTGCAGGCCTTGCGGCAGGTTGAAATTGAACCTCACCAGGCTGCCGTCAAAGCTCGCGCTCACGCTGGCCGGGTCGCCTGGATTGCCGGTCATCACGCTGTCCACCACCGCCCCCGTCACGCCCGCGCCCGGGGCACCATCCTGACCTGCTTGACCCGCCGGACCTTCGAGCCCTCGGGGAAGGATGAACGTGAACCTCAGCGTGCTGGCATCCACGTTGAGCGTCACCACCGCCGGATCGCCCGGATTGCCGGTGCTCACCGCATCGACATGGGCGGCGTTGATCGTTTGGATGGCGTCGATCAAATCCTTCAGCCCGTTGAGCTGGGCGCGCATCTCGGCGGAGACGAGCGGGGAGTTGTTGGCAGGGAGAGTGGGGTCGAAGGGCATGGGGAGGAATGACGAATGGGAGGCGAAAACGGTGCACCTTAAGGCTCGGAGGCCACAGCAATCGGGTCGGATGGTGATTCGGTTTGCCCGGCGCTTGATAGTGAATGGCTTGGTGGGTGCAGGATTCAGGTTCGGCTTCGGAGCGGGCAGGGCTGCCGCTCGAAGCTCAGGAGTCGGATTCCCGACCTCTTTGCTCCGACATCCGAGCTGTCAGGGTCGGCTTTCCGACCTTTTAGGATTCGAAATCCGACCTCCGAGGTGAAGTGTTCGTTCTCGGAGGTCGGGCGTTTCGGCATTCAAGTTGCTGATTTTCAGCGAATTAAGGCGTTGGCGGAGGTGGCGGAGGAGTGCCTCGGCGAGGGAAGAAGCGCTTGAGGTTGTCCAGCACCGTGTTGGCTCCGGGGACATTGCGTTTGGCGGCGTTTTTCACGTTGTTGTAAAAGCTCAGGTAGGCCAGGTAGGTATCCACACCGGCGGCGGTCATCGTGTCTTCGATGCCTTCGCACAGGGCGCACATTTGCTGGTGCATGTCGCGCAAGGCCGTGCGCAGGGCGCGGTCGAGACCGACTTCGGTCATATCGACGAAGTTCGGCACCATCTCAGGATGAGCGGCCATTTCCTGGGCGAAGGCCTCGTCCATGCCGTCGCGAATGGCGCTCATCTTGGGCAGGCTGCTTTTTTCGTCGGCGGTGAGGTTGAGCAGGAAGGGCAGCAGGGCCTGGATTTCGCCC
Organism: Akkermansia muciniphila; assembly: GCA_945882215.1. Taxonomy (GTDB): domain Bacteria; phylum Verrucomicrobiota; class Verrucomicrobiia; order Verrucomicrobiales; family Verrucomicrobiaceae; genus Prosthecobacter. The sequence continues at coordinate 31,784 of CAMCWM010000040.1, forward strand.
AGCTTGGTGAGGATGGTGGCCTTGTCAGCCGGACTGAGGGTGGCGGAGATGCGGTTGTCCATGGTGGTGTGGGGTGGAGTGTTGGGAACCACGGCGTCCCACGCGAGACCCGGCGTGTCATACGCCAGTGATGAATCCCATGTGATCGGCTGCGGCATGGGCGCATCAACTATCCGCAGCCAAAGGCCTCTCAACTACACACGACGCCGGTCATTACCATGGCCGGACACGGCAGGTCGATGCTAGGCGCGCACGCGCGCGAGGCACTGACAGACTCCTCACAGCGGAGTGAAGATCATCTTACAGTTGCAGCATCGACAACGTGTGGCGGCTCTGACGACAGTTGCGTCCGTCACGAACTTCCGGCCACCGCATGAACGTCACGCTGCTCTCCCGCCTTCGTCGCGCCCGCTGGGTGCATGTGCTGCATCTGCTCGTCTTCACCTGCTGGGTGGCGAACCCGTTTCCTGGCGCGATGAGCTACTGGACGGACTCAAACAGCGATGGCGTCAAAGAAGAAGTGGCCAATCCGCCGGAGGGTGACTCATGGTGGGATCAAGATTCTGATGGTGACAATCTGACCAACGCACAAGAGGCACTCTACGGCTCCGATCCGTATTCGATCGACAGCGATCATGACGGCCTGCGTGATGATGCGGAGCAGCAGCTCTCCGATCCCACGGCACCCTTTGATCCGTGGCTGTGGGACAGCAACGGCAATGGTTTCAGTGATCATGATGAATTGTATCAGCGGCTTCAGGGCTACACCCCGGTGGTGAACTACTCCACCCTGGCAGCGGGCAGTTTCTTCAGTTATTCCGACGCGGATGGCGACGACCTCAAGAACCACGAGGACTCCGATCCGCTCAATATGGACCGCGACAATGATGGCGTCCTCAATTGGAACGACACGGGCTACATGGATGACCCGAACAACGGTTACACGCCGCCACCGGAAAACAACGACCCCGGCGTGTGGATCGGCGGCAACTGGTATCCCACCGGCACCATGGACAGCGATGGCGACGGTACGCCGGATCAGTACGACTCATTCCCCTTCGGCAGCTATTGGTACAATGGCATGGAATTCGGCGGAAGCTGGAGCGACCGCGACAACGACGGCATTCCCGATACGGCGGACAGTTATCCCGATGGCAGCCACTGGTACAACGGGGTGGAGTACAGCGGCACGATGGTGGACCAGGATGGCGATGGCGTGCCCGACTGGACTGACCCCTGGCCGTCGGTCGCGGGGAGTTACTGGTACAATGGCAGCGAGTATCCTGGCGCTTGGAACGACCAGGACGGAGATGGCATCCCAGACCCTGCTGACCCCTCGCCCAATGGAAGCTACTGGTGGAACGGCACGGAATATCTCGGCGCGTGGGTGGACCAGGATGGCGATGGCACGCCTGATCCCTTTGATGCTTTTCCCACCACGGCGGGCAGCTACTGGTGGAACGGCACGGAGTATGGCGGCTCCTGGGCGGACGCGGACAACGATGGAACACCGGATGCCTTCGATGCCACGCCCAACGGCGGCTACTGGTACAACGGCACCGAGTATGCTGGCACCTGGAGTGACACGGACAATGACGGCGTCCCGGATGCCGCCGATGCCACACCGAACGGCAGTTACTGGTACAACGGCACCGAGTATGCTGGCATCTGGAGTGACGTGGACAATGATGGTGTGCCGGATGCCGCTGATTTTTGGATGTGGGATCCTTGGAACGGCGCGCCACACTTCAACTACAATGGCACCGATTATGCCGGTGACTGGATCGACCGTGACAACGACACCATTCCCGATGCGGCGGACGCCTGGCCCGACGATGCTGAGAACAACGCGGACAACGACGGCGACGGCCTGAGCAACTACGCCGAGAACACGCAGCACGGCACCGATCCCGGCAACGTGGACAGCGACGGCGAGGGCCTCACCGATTTTGAGGAGTTGTACACCTACCACACCAATCCGCTGGCGGAGAAGACCAGCCCCAACCAAGTTTACACAGACTTTTACATCGTCGATCAAACGGACAGCGACGGCGATCAAATCCCCGACCGCATCGAACAGTGGTACGCCGGCCAGGGGTACGGCATGAGCGCGAACGACGCGAACGACGCGTTGGGGGACTTGGACGGGGACGGCTACAGCAACCGCGAGGCTTACTTCAACGGCTGGAACTTCACGGCGCATCTCAACCAGTATGACAATGACGCGGACGGCATCCTCGACGTGCTGGAGGACACCTGGAGCGTGAGCTATCCGGGCATCCTGAGCAGCGCGAACTTTGGTGACGCGGTGCAGGATTACGACAACGACGGCCTTATGAACTTTGAGGAAGTGGCGCTGGGCCTCAATCCAGGCAACGCGAGCAGCCGCATCACGGGCGTGTGTGATTTGCAGGAATGGGCGTGGCGCGGGATCATTTACCAGACAGGCGTCATTGCCTGCAGCAGCGTGCCGCCGGAGTGGAACGTGGTGAACGACGCGGACAACACGCATGCTCCGGACGGGCTGGAGAGCTTCGTGGCGGCGCTCAACGCGAACCCGGCACCGGTGGCGCTGCCACTGCGTCTGGCGGGCGGTGACTATGACGGCGATGGCATGCCCGACGTGTGGGAGCATCA
>CAMCWM010000041.1 GCA_945882215.1 Akkermansia muciniphila
AGCAGCGGCAACGACTTCAGGAGTTTCGGTTTCCGCAGGCTTCTTCTTCGCGGTCTTGCGTGCCACTTTGGTCGCAGGCTTTTTCACAGCGACTTTTTTGGCGACGGCTTTCTTGGCCGGTGCTTTGCGCTTGGGCTTGGTTTCTTCGACCTCGGTGATGAGTTCTTCGGGCATAAATGGAAAGGGGATTAGTCGAGCTGGTCAGCGATGGCGTCGTCGATTTCGAAATTGGCGTGGATGTTTTGCGAATCGTCGTAGTCGTCGAGGAGGTCGTAGAGGCGGATCAGGGACTTGGCGGTGTCCACATCGTTGATGGTGACGGTGGTCTGTGGCTGGTAGATGAGGTTTTGCGCGCGGGATGCGAGCCCCTTCTCACGCAGGATGCCGTTGACCTGAAAGAGCTGGTCGGTGGCGGTATAGACGACCCAGTCGTCTCCATCCTCCTGGATGTCCTCCGCGCCAGCATCGAGGGCGATCTCCATGATCTGATCCTCCGTGGCGGCGGCTTTGTCGAGGCGGATCTCACCCCGGCGCTGGAACATGTAGGCCACGCTGCCGCTGTCGGCGAAGGTGCCGTTGTTTTTGGAAAGGAGGACGCGTATGTCGTTGGCGCTGCGGTTACGGTTGTCGGTGACGATCTCGATCATCATGGCGACGCCGCCGGGGGCGTAGGCCTCATAAAGGATTTCTTCGAGTTGGGCTCCCGCAAGTTCACCGGTGCCCTTTTTGATGGCGCGGTCGATGTTGTCGTTGGGTACGTTGGCAGAGCGCGCGGCGAGGATGGCGCTGCGCAGACGCGCATTGGTGTCAGGACTGCCGCCGCCGTGCTTGGCGGCGAGGGTGATTTCCTTCGCGAGCTTGCTGAAGGCATTGCCACGCTTGGCATCGGTGATGGCTTTGCCACGCTTGATCTTGGACCATTTATTGTGGCCAGCCATGATAAGGAGCGATGTCGGTTAGGGCAACGTGCGGCGCTGCCAGGACGGCGGCCATTCGTGCGGGGGATTGGAATTGTGGGTGTGGAAGCGGCCTTGCCGCGGTGTGTTCCGGGAGGAATGACGGCCACGCAACGAGTGCGGAGTCGCGTTTCATCAGCACGAGGGCCGGGGAAACTTCGGCAAGCCTGCCGGGAACAACACCAAGTGTTCACCAGATTGAGAGAACCTGGAACGGAGAAGAGTGTGCGGGAGAGCAGGCGGTCTTGCAAGATGTTTTTCATCCCATGCCTCAAGAATCAGCCCGTCAGGGCGTATTCGGAGTGTGGTTTCACGCTTCACAGCTTGCTTTTGTCTGCCCGCCATGGCGCTGGCTGTCGCACCTCCAGCGGAAACTCTGTGGTCGTTGCAACCCTTCGCGATGCAGACCGTGCCCGCTGTGAAGCAACACGACTGGCCGCGCTCGCGCGTGGATCATTTCATCCTGGCGCGTTTAGAAAAAGAAAACCTCGCACCGAACGATGATGCGGAGCCGCTTGCCCTGCTGCGGCGCGTGTACTTTGATTTGATCGGCCTGCCGCCCTCACTGGAAGAGATCGAGGGCTTTGAGATGTCAAAGTTCGCCGGCGTGGTCGATCAACTGCTCGCATCACCGGAGTTTGGCGCGCGCTGGGGGCGGCACTGGCTGGATGTGGCGCGCTATGCGGAGACGAGTGGAAACACGCGCAACATGGCCTACGTGCTGGCATGGCGTTATCGGAACTATGTGGTGCGTGCGTTGAATCGCGACACGCCGTTTGATGAATTCATCCGCGAGCAGATCGCGGGCGATCTGCTGCCAGCGGCGAGTGATCCTGCGCGGCGGGATGATCAATTGCTGGCAACGGGCTTTCTGAATGTCGGTGTAAAGTCGCTCGGCGAGCAGGACAAGGATCTCTACGACATGAATGTGGCCGATGATCAGATCGACGCGACCTGTCATGCGTTTCTGGCCTTGAGCGCAAATTGCGCGCGCTGTCACGACCACAAGTTCGACCCCATCCCAACTGCCGACTATCACGCGCTGGCGGGAATCTTTCGCAGCACGCAGAACCTTTCAGGCGTGCAGACCAACAACGTGCTCAAGGAGGCGGAGGCGATGCCGCTGGGTAAAGACGGCATGCAGCGTCTTACGGCGTTGAAGCAGCACGAAAAGGACATCGCCGACATGCAGAAGGACTATGTGGAAGTGGCGAAGAAGCGCAGCACGGTGCGTGAGGAGCTGATCAAAGCCGGCATTGATCCCGCCAAGAAGCCAGCGGCGATGCCGAAGGAGATGGCGGAGAAAATGGCCACGCTCGGCGTGCTCGAACAAGACGTGGCCGCATGGCAGAAGAAGCTCGCGGAGAAACAAAAAAGCGCGCCCATGCCGCCACCGCTCGGCATGTCCGTGCGTGATGGTGAAACGCCCATCGACTGCCCCGTGTTCGACAAAGGTGAGATCAAGAAGCCGCTCGCGCCTGTGAAGCGCGGTGCTTTGTCGGCCATTCCGGTCAAGCTGGCTCCCATCGGCCCAAAAGAGAGCGGGCGGCGTCAACTCGCTGACTGGATCGCGAGTCCGCAGAATCCGCTGACGGCTCGGGTGATCGTGAACCGCGTGTGGTTGCATGTGTTTGGCCGTGGATTGGTTGATTCACCCGATGATTTTGGCAAAATGGGCATGAAGCCCTCGCATCCTGAGTTGCTGGATGATCTGGCGGCGAGGTTTGTGAAGGAGGGATGGTCGATCAAGGCGCTGGTTCGTGAACTGGTGCTCTCAAGAACCTACCAGATGAGTTCCAGCACACGATCCGATGCGGCGCTGGCCCAAGATCCGTCGAATCTTCTGCTCTGGCGGGCGAATCGAAAGCGCCTCGAAGCCGAGCCGCTGCGCGATGCGATTCTTTATCTTGGCGGCACGTTGGATCTGACGCCGCGTGAAGGATCGCCGATTGCTGACAAGGCGCAGGCAATCACGCCGCAGGGACGCGAGGTGGGACGGAAGCATTTCCTCAACGACCTCAAGGACGACACCACACACCGCAGCATCTACCTGCCCATCGTGCGAGGAGCGCAGTTGCCGATGATGCAGTGCTTTAACGCGGCCGATCCCGGCCTCGTCATTGGCGCTCGTTCCGCCAGCATCACGCCAGTGCAGTCCTTGCTGCTGATGAACAGCGATCTGGCGATGGAGCAGGCGCTAGGTTTCGCGAAACGAGTCACAGGACGGAGCTTGGAGGAGAAGATCACCTGCGCGTGGAAGATGGCCTGCTGCCGCGAACCAACGGCACAGGAGATCCAGATGCTGCGTGGTTTCATCCTGGTCTCTGGAGACAATGCCGAGGGCTGGACACAACTATGCCATGCTGTGATGCAAAGCGGAGAGTTCCAAACCGTTTACTGAAGCGCTGATGCACACCGAACTCACCCGCCGTCATCTTCTGAGCGCTTCGAGCGCTGGTTTTGGCATGCTGGCGATGAAAGGCTTGTTCGGCAGCAACGCGCAGGCCGCAATGGTGAATCCTTTGGTGCCGACGCAGACACATTTTCCGGCGCGGGCGAAGCGGGTGATTTTTTTGTTCATGCAGGGCGGGCCGTCGCAGGTGGACACGTTTGATTTCAAGCCGGCGCTGACGAAGCAGCACGGCAAGCCGGTGGCGAAGGACAGTCCGACGGTGTTTTACCAGTCGCCGTGGGAGTTCAAGCCACGCGGGCAGAGCGGGATGCTGGTTTCGGACCTGCTGCCGAACATCGCGCGTCATGCGGATGATCTGTGCGTGATCAATTCGATGCACACGGACCACAATGCCCATCCGCAGGCCATTTTGCAGATGAACACGGGCAGTTTCGCGTTCACACGGCCGAGTGTCGGCGCGTGGTGCGTGTATGGCCTGGGCACGGAGAATCAAAACCTGCCGGGTTTCGTGACGATCAATCCTGCGTTCTCCGGTGGTGGGCCGGTGAAGTATGGCAGCGCGTTCTTGCCGTCGGTGTGCGCGGGAACGCCGGTCGGACAGGGTGGTGGAGCAAGCGCGACGGCACCGGAGACACCGCTGAAGGACATCCAGCTTCCGTTCATGAAGAACTCGCGCATGGATGTGGCGACGCAGCGGCGGCAGCTTGATCTGGTGCAGGCGTTGAACCGGCAGAAACTGGCGCAGGATGGCAGCAATGAGGCGCTGGAGGGCTTGATCACTTCGGCTGAACTGGCCTTCAACATGCAGCGCGAGATGCCCGAGGTGATGAACCTCAACCAGGAGAGTGTGGCGACGCAGGAGATGTATGGAATCGGCGATGGAAAGCCGACGGATCAGATTGGACGCGCGTGCTTGATGGCACGGCGCTTTTGCGAGGCGGGGGTGAGGTTCATTCAGGTGAACCACGAGTTCTGGGACGATCACACGGACATTTTCAAAGGCCATCCGCAGCACGCGCTGGAGACGGACCAGCCGGTGGGGGCATTGCTGACGGATTTGAAGCAACGCGGGCTGCTGGAGGACACGCTGGTGCTCTGGGGCGGTGAGTTTGGCCGTCCGCCGCTGCTAAACAAAAACAAGGGACGCGATCACAACAACGTGGGCTTCACGATGTGGATGGCGGGTGGTGGGGTGAAGCCGGGCATCCGGTTTGGCAGCACGGACGAGACGGGCGCGAAGGCGGAGCAGGACAAGGTGCATCTGCATGATCTGCACGCGACGATGCTTCATCTGCTGGGGCTGAGTCACGAAAAACTCACTTATCGCTACGCGGGCCGCGATTTCCGCCTCACGGATGTGTTTGGTGAGGTGAAGCGCGGATTGATCGCCTAGCGCGAGCTTTTCTTGGAGCTCTTCGTGGCGGGCTTGTCTGCCGGAGCCGGCTTCTCCTCGATCTTGTCGTCAAGCTTCAGCACTTTCGGTGGCGTGGGAGCAGGGCCATCCCAGAGGAAATGTTCGAGGCGGATCTTGGTGGCGCGTTCACGTGCTTCAGTGGCACGATCCCCCGGCCGCTGGGCGACCTGTTCCGCGAGCCGTGCCGCCGCCTCCCACTGGCGCGAGGCTTCGAGGAGATCGACGCCGAAGAAGCCTGCCTTGGAAAACCAGACATAGTCCGCCGGACTCGCAGGAGGTGTCATGTCCGCGGCGCGCAGCACGTTGTAGCAGGCTTCGAGCGCCTCGGTGTCACGGCTGGCATCGTGATGCGCCGAGGCGAGCGTGAATCCGGCGCGGGCCTTCCACATGAAGGGCAGGGAATGGTCGGCGAGAAATTCATCAAGCAGATCTGCGGCGGCATCGAGGCTCACGGGCTCGGTTTTGCCGAGCAGCAGCAGCACCTCCGCCTTCTCGCAGATCGTCATGCGCCGTTGCTCGGGATCGAGGGATTTCATGGCCAGCACCTTGTCCAAGGCCGCGAGTGCCGGCGCGTGGTTGCCCTGAAGGCGTTCGGACAAGGCCTGCTGCCGGCGTGCGGCCACGGCGAGCGGTCCGCTCTTTTGCGCGAGTTCCTCCCAGATCGCGAGAGCGCGGGCGCGGCCTTCCACACTCATCACCGAGGATGCGGACATGGCGGCGACGTAAAGCGCGGTCTCCGCGTGCGGCGTGTCTGGGTAATCACGTGCGATGATCTCGAACTCAGTGCGCGCGTTGGCAAAATCTTCGAGCCGGTAATGGGCGCTGGCGATTTTCATGCGGACCTCCGGCAGAAGCATGCTCTGGGGCCAGGCCTTGGTGAAAGCGGCACCTTCGGTGACGAGGGTTTTCAAATCTCCCGCCGCATCCCGCAGCCAAAGGCGTGTGTAATCCAGACGCTGCCGCTGGGCTGGCGTGAGTTCGGCCGCTGTGGCGCTGTCGAGTGTCGTCTGCGCGTCCTGAATGCGCGGCGGCACGGACTGGAGCATCCATTCAGTCAGGGCGATGCAGGCATCGGCAAAGCGCGGATGACTTGGATGGGCGCGGATGAAAGCGCGCAATGCCGGCTCCGCCTCGGACTTGCGTCCGGCGGCCAGGAACATGGCTTTTTCAAGCTCCAGTGTGGCGGCGGAGTCGGTGCTTTCCTTGCCAACCGCAGCGGCGTTTGACACGATCTCCAACTGCCCGAGCAAGCTCTGATAAAGCGTGAAATCACTGGCGAGGATGGCTGCCACGGCTGCATTAAACAGCGCACGGCGGCGCTCCGTGAGCGTGGTGGCGACATTGGCCGCATTTTGAAACAACTGCAGCGCCTGACGGTGCTCGCCACGCTGGAATAAAATGCTTCCGGCGGTGAAATCGACTGAAGATGAGGCGGTGCTGAATTGTTTGCGCCATGCGTCGGCGAGCGCGAGCACGCGTGCATCGATGTGGTGATCCGCGTGGATTTTCATCGCCAGGCGCATCGCTTCACTGAGGCGTGGATGGCCTGGGTGCAGTTGAATCAGGGCTTCGAGAAGGCTGACGGCCTCGTCATCGCGTTTATCGGCGGCAAGCCATTGTGCGGTGAGATAAATCGCGTGGCCTCGAAAATCAGCGGTTGCTCTGGCGAGTGCGGGAGGCGGATCGGGCTGCTGCTGCGCCGCGTTTCCGACGGAAAGCCAGCGCAGCATGGCTTCTGGCAGGGTGCGCGGCTGCTTGAGGCTCTGATGCGCGCTGTTGAGCAGGGCGAAGGCCTCCGGCCACAAACGGCTGTCTGCGGTGGCATCGAGAAATTTCAGCAGATGCTCCTGCGCCTGGGCGGCCTGTTTTTGCTGAAGCAAAGCCTCCGCCTGGAGCAGGATGGCCGCCTGGTGCAGGCGTTCACCGCCGCCGGTGGAGGCGAGGACAGATTGCAGGGCATCCTGGGCGGGAATGATCTGCCCGCTTTGCAGCAAGGCTCGCGCGCGCAGGTAATGCGCGGCTGCATCTCCAGCCCCTGCGGGAAGCGTGGTTTCCTCCCGTCCTACATTGATGGCGATCTCGGCTTGCAGCAGTTGCGCATGCTTGCGCAGCGCTTCATCAGTGGCGGTCAGCAGCGGCGCGAGTTCGTCATGCGCGGCCGCATTTTCACCGAGCGTGGCCAGGATCTGCGCCAGCAGCAGCCGCGTGCGTGGCTGGCGTGGGGATGAGTCATCCTCAATCAAAACCTTGCGTGCCGCAGGCAGATCGCCGTTGAGGGCCAGGGCCTGTGCGCGCCAGAAGGATTCGTCATCGAGATCATACGCCTCCGCCAGGGCCAGCACACGCGGCCCCTCCTCGGCACGTGTCCATGCCTCGGCGGCAAAGGTTGCGATCTGCCGGGTCTCGACGCGTGTCCAGCCTTTGCGCTTGAGCAGACGCTCCGCCTTCACGCCGGAGACCGCAGGGAGGCCGTCGGCCAGCGCCTGGCGGGCGGAAACATATTCAGGTGCCTCATCCAGCCCTGCCGCGAGGAGCGCTGTGGGAAGAGCGAGGAGGGTTGTGATGAAAAAAAGTCTGCGCGACCGGGGCATGCGGCGCAGACTATCGCATCAATCGACGCACGGCAAAGAACAATGCCGCTCAAAACTGCTCGACCAGATAGCGGATCAAATCGGTGGAGGTGACCATGCCGACGAGCTTGTTGCTGCCTGAAACGATGGGCAGGGAGTGGAAGTCGCTCTTGGCGAGGATTTCGGCGGCTTCGCGAACCGTGCCGGTTTCGGGCAGCGTCACCGGGTCTTTTTTCATCACCTGCTCCAAGGTCAGCGTGTGGTCGAGCGTGGCATCGACCGCGCGCTCGTCCGTGTTGAAGGCATCGCCAAAGCTGACGCGCAGGATGTCGCTCCAGGCGATGATGCCGACGAGTTGATCCCCATTCACCACGGGGATGTGATGCACGCCATGCTCGCGAACGAGAGCGCGGACCTTGGAGATGGGGTCGCCGTGGTGGACGGTGATCACGTTGCGGGACATGAGGTGGGAGATGGGATCGTTGCGCTTCATAGGTTGGTGATCAAACCATGCCGAGCCGTGAAAGCCGTGCTCTGCGGTGCTTGCGCATGCGTTGCCGGATGTTGCGTGGACTCAGACCAGTTCTACTACCACCGCGCTGGCGTTGTCTCGACCGGATTCAGCCACGGCATACTCGACGAACCACTGCGCGCGCGTTTTACCCTCTGGCGATTGATCTTCGGCGAGCATGTCGGCCAGACGGTGATCCCAGATGCCGTCGATGACGCCATCAGTGCAGAACAGGAAGCGGTCGCCGCTTTCGCAGCCGACAGAGCCGATCTGTGGGTCCAGGCTTTGGCGTCCCGCGCCGAGGACCTGCATGAGGATGCTTTTGCGTGGATGCTCGCGCGCCTGGCGCTCGTTGAGCTGGCCGTGGCGTTGCAGCCAGCCGACGTGGGAGTGGTCGTCGGTGAGCTGCTTCATTTTGCCACCTTTGGGAAGCCAGTAGATGCGGCTGTCGCCGATGTGGGCGAAGTGCAGCCAGCCGGGGGTGAACCAGCCGAGGCTCAGCGTCGCGCCCATGCCGCGGCATTCATCGTAGCAGCGGCCGAACTGGAGCAGTTCTTCGTGAATGCGGTGAAACAGCTCCTGCAGCACATCGCCATGACCGGCGGTGAGCTGTTGCGCGGATTGTTTGAAGCTCTTCGGCAGCAGCTTGGTGATTTTTTCAGCGGCGATCTTGCTGGCGAACTCGCCGGACTTTGCGCCGCCCATGCCATCGCTCACGGCGAAGACGAAGTCGCCGGTGTCGAGGCTGGACTCGCCGAATTTGCCCAGGTGGCGCAGCTCGCGGGCGTCGAAATTCAAGCAGAGGAAGGTGTCCTCGTTGTTCTGACGCACGCGCCCTGGGTGGGTCAGGCCGGACCAGCGGAGGTGGTTGGGTGGTTGGGGGGGGCTGGAGTCGCTCATGGAGCGGGCTTTGGAGGCGGTGGGTCGAGGATGGTGGCGAGTTCGAAGTCGATGAGGCAGAAACGGCCGTCACTGTGGCGGTAGGTGACGTTGCGGGTGAAGGGGTCGTCGTGGCGGACGCCGTAGTCGCGCTCCAGCGTGCCAAAGAGGTCTTTCAGCTTCGCCTCGCTGATGCGCTCGACGAGGGAGCCGCAGTTCGTGGTGACGAGGTAAAGCTGGTCTTCGTGGGCCTCCAGCACGCGGGGGACGTAGTCGCAGCCGCGTTCCTCCAGCACCCGGAGCACCTTCACCTCGTTGGCGAAGCGCTCGGCGGCGTTGCTGCCGCGAAAATATTTATGCACGCGACCGTCGTAGCCGATGCGGACGAGGGCGCGCTGGGTGTTTTTGGCTTCTTGCATGAGGTTTTCCGGCGGGGGCCGGACCTTCCTAGCAGGCGGTGATCCTGGCAAGTGGACAAAAATTCATCTCGCATATGGCATGCGACATGCTCACATGCGCTTCGCCGAGATGGGAGGTGCCTATTTTCTCCTCCTGGCAGGCAAGAAACACACACACTCAACCATGGCCAAATACAAACTCGAATACATCTGGTTGGACGGCTATCAGCCGGTCCGCAACCTCCGTAGCAAGACGCAGCTCAAAGATTACGCCAGCTTCCCGAAGCTGGAAGAACTTCCCGATTGGGGCTTTGACGGCTCTTCCACCCAACAGGCCCCTGGCGGCAGTTCTGACTGCGTGCTCAAGCCTGTGGCCGTGTTTCCTGACAGCACCCGCAAAAACGGCGTGCTCGTCATGTGCGAAGTTTACAACGCCGACGGCACCCCCCACTCCTCCAACGACCGCGCCACGATCCTTGACGATCCGGATGCATGGTTCGGCTTCGAGCAGGAATACTTCCTCTACCAGGACGGCCGCCCCCTCGGTTTCCCCGAGAACGGTTATCCCGCCCCCCAGGGCCCCTACTACACCGGCGTCGGTTACAAGAACGTCGGTGACATCGCCCGTCAGATCGTCGAGGAGCATCTCGACATCTGCCTCGATGCCGGCATCAACCACGAAGGCATCAACGCCGAGGTGGCGAAGGGCCAGTGGGAATTCCAGATCTTCGGCAAAGGCTCCAAGAGCTGCGCCGACCAGATGTGGGTCGCCCGCTACATCCTGAACCGCCTTTGCGAGAAGTATTGCGTGGACGTTGAGTACCACTGCAAGCCGCTCGGCGCCACCGACTGGAACGGCTCCGGCATGCACGCCAACTTCTCCACCAAGCACATGCGTGAAGTCGGCGGTGAGCCTTACTTCCTCGCCCTCATGGCCCAGTTCGAGAAGAACTGCATGGAGCACATCGCCGTCTATGGTCCGGACAACCACATGCGCCTCACCGGCCTGCATGAGACCCAGAGCATCGACAAATTCTCCTGGGGCATTGCCGACCGTGGCGCGTCCATCCGCGTTCCGCACAGCTTCAAGAAAAACGGCTGGAAAGGCTACCTCGAAGACCGTCGTCCGAACAGCCAGGGCAATCCTTACCAGATCGCCTCCCGCATTCTCAAGACGATCAGCGAAGTGCCGAAATAAGCCGTCATTGCTGGCATCATTCACGAAACGCCGCCTGGAGACAGGCGGCGTTTTTTGTTATCGCGGCAGCGTTTGCAAAAGATCAGCCGTCCTGCTAGGTGGCACGTATCCCCAACCCAACATGCCCACCGAACAAGACATCCGCACCGCCCTTGGCAACGTCCGCTACCCTGGCTTCAGCCGCGATATTCTATCCTTTGGCCTCGTGAAGGGCATTCAGATCGAAGGCGGGAACGTCACTGTCGAAATCTCCATCGCGACGCGTGATCCGAACATTCCGAGATTGATCCACGAGCAGGCGATGGACGTGCTGAAAAAGGTTCCCGGCATCGGTGAGGTTAAGCTGAACTTTGACATCAAAGATCCGCCCGGTGCAGGCACCACGGCTTCGGACAAGCTGGGCAAATCGAGCATTCCCGGCGTGAAAAAAGTCATCGCCGTCGCCTCAGGCAAAGGCGGTGTGGGCAAAAGCACCGTCGCCTCGAATCTCGCGGTCGCGTTGAGCCAGAGCGGCCTGCGTGTTGGCCTCTGCGACTGCGATTTGTACGGCCCCAGCATCGCCCACATGTTTGGCACGGACGAGCGCCCGTATCAAAACGACGAGCAGCAGATCGTGCCCATCGAAAAATATGGCCTGCAGCTCATGTCGATGGGATTCCTGCTCGAAGATGCCTCGCCAGTGATCGTGCGCGGCCCCATCGCCACGCGCTACACGCAGCAGTTTCTGCGTCAGTGCGCCTGGAATGATCTCGACGTGCTCGTGCTCGATCTGCCGCCGGGCACGGGAGACATTCAACTCACCATCGTGCAAACCGTGTCGCTTGATGGTGCGGTCATCGTCACCACGCCGCAGGAAGTCGCCTTGATCGACGCCCGCAAGGCCGTGGGCATGTTTCAGAAGGTCAATGTGCCCATTCTCGGCATCATCGAGAACATGAGCTACTTCCTCTGCCCGAGTGATGGCAAGGTGTATCACATCTTCGGCAAAGGCGGTGGCGAACATGAGGCCAAGCGCCTCGGCGTGCCGCTGCTGGGTCAGATTCCCATCGAAATGACCGTGCGCGAGAGCGGCGACGAAGGGCATCCCATCGCTCTCGAAGATCCGGCGAAGTCCGCGTCTTCGAAAGTGTTCTGTGAGATAGCGGCGAAGCTGAGGTAGCCGAAATTACTTCGCCTCCACCGCCGGTTTGTCGCCGAGTTGCAGCGTCGGAGCCTTGGCCGTGTCACTGATGTTCAGCGCCAGCCAGTGGCCATTGATCGCATGGGCGGGAAAACCGCAGGCGAGGGCAAATTCACCGGTTTCATCGGCCACGAAGGAGAATTCGGCTTTCGTGAGCGAGAGACCCACTTCCGGCTTTGGCACACCGGCACCATCGAAGTAGGGTTCGCCCATTTGCAGCTTCTTCGTCGTGTCTTTTTCCACGACCACAGCGCTGTGTGGGATCGGGCTGGGATTGATGAAAGTCACCTCGATGGTCCAGTCCTTGGGAACCGTGAAGATGGCCTTGCCGTGCGAGTAGCCGTTGAAGTTCATGCCGTAATTCGCGGCACTGTAGGTGGCCACGAGCGTGATTTTCACTGTCTTCGGTTTGTCACCCAGCTTGAGGAAATCCGCCTCGGTGATGCCAGCGAAGAGTTCCTTTTTCAGGCCGGGGATCTCCACGGCATGCGCGTCATGACCGGCGGGCGGTGCGGCGGGCTGCTGAGCGAAGGAAATCGAAGTGGTGAGCAGGAAAGTGGAAAAAAGTCGGCGGATCATGGTGGTGACGGATGGAAGCGGGCTTGGCTCTACGCGCAATGGACAATCAAACTCTCGCGCATGGAACGATGAATCTCGCCTTTCGCCAAAATATCCCCCAAGATAGCCGCCGCGTTCCCGTGATGCCCGGCGAACACCACCTCATGAGCGAATCGCACGATCTCTTCCTGGAAACCCTGCGGCGCTACGAGCGGCCTCTCATCCGCTACGCGCATGGTTACACGGGCGACCTGGAAGACGCGCGAGACATCGTGCAGGACGTGTTTGTGAAGCTCAGCCAGAACCTAGCCACGCTCGACCACGAGAGGCTCGCCCCCTGGCTCTTCACCGTCTGCCGCAATCGTGCCCTGGACCATCATCGCAAACATCAACGCCTCATCGTCATGGAAACGGAAACTCTCGACCTCGAAGCCTCCGCCGATCCCGCGCCCAATGACGCGATGGAAAAGCGCGAAACCGCCGCCGCGCTGCGCGAACTCATCGAAACACTGCCCACACGACAACGCGAGGCCGTGCGGCTGAAGTTCATCGCCGGACTCGACTACCAGCAGATCAGCGCCGCCATGCAGACCAGCATCGGCAACGTCGGCTACCTCATTCACCACGGCGTCGCCGCCTTGAAGGCCAAATGGCAGGCGCATGACCAGCCACAGACCGCGAAACTGAAACACGCGATGGCCTGAACCTCCAACCCACCTTTTTTGACCATGAAACCCGAACAAATCACCGCCTGGGCGCTCGAAGAAGCCAGCACTGAAGAACGCCAGCAGTTTGAGGCGGAACTGCGCGACAATCCGAAGGCGAAACAGACCGCCGAGGAGACCAAAGAATTCTGCCACTTCCTGCTCTCCGAGTTGCGCGATGACTCACTCGCGCTCACGGATGAGCAAAGGGAACGCTTGAAGACACAGCTGGTGGAGCAATCGTCCCGCTTGCCTGCTGCAAGCGAGATGCTTGCGCCACGCCCGAAATGGCGCACGGGCGTCATCGTGAGGCTCGCACTGGCCGCGTGCGTGGTGCTGGGCGCGTTCTGGACATGGAATGTTTATGAATCACGGCAGCGTGCCGAAGTGGTGATGACTTTGAAGGAGGAGGGGGAGCATCGCGTCCAGCTTCAGAGGCGCGTCTCGGAGATGACACGGGCAAAGCCTGTGTCGGATTCCCGTCTTCTCGCGGAGAAGCCCATGAAGGTGGTGGACCCGTTGGCGGACCTCGTCGCGAGCAAGGAATTGGCGGCCGCGCCAGCGTCGCATCCCAGCCCTGAGATTCCGCGCATGCTGACCATCAACTCAGGACAGACCACGATGACGACGAAGGATGTCGAGGAATTGAAGAGAATTCAGGACCAGCAGGCCTATGGTCTGAACTTTGTGAAGAGTGATCACGCCTCAGACGCGCCCGGCCAGTCTCGTGATCTCAGCGGGATGATGATCACCGGCACAGGTGGCGTGAACAAGACCGGTGACGGCACGGTGACCTTGCGCGCTGGCAGTGTTTATAATGCCGGAGCAACGGTGAACTCCGGCGCACTCACCGTGAACGGCGGTGTGACCACGTCGCCGCCCGCGTCCTACGCGCCGGTGTCCGGCCCTGCTTCTTTGACCAAGGCGGGCGCGGGCATGCTGACCATCAGTTCGGGGGCGACGGTGACGGTGGGTGGTGTGGTCAGTGGTGGAGGCACCACTGCGACACCGGCCGCGCCTGTGACCAGATTTGGGACGGTCACGACTGCCACGCCTGCGTCCCCGCCCGTGGTGATGAATCCGCAGCCCGATGCGTATTACTTCACCGCTGTCCGAGGTTCAGACGGCCTGGTGCGCGAGAGTTTGGTGCAGACAGATGAACTCACCCTAACTCGCCGCAAATCCGGCGCGGAGGGGGAATCCTACACGCGCATCGTCGAGAACGAGCTGAAGGACGTGGCGCGGGAGCCGCTTTCGACGTTGTCGATTGATGTCGATACGGCTTCGTATGCGAACGTGCGGCGGTTCTTGAACCAGAACACGATTCCTCCCGCTGACGCGGTGCGGATTGAAGAGCTGATCAATTATTTCCCCACGGCGGAAGAGGGGCCGGCACCTGATGCGAAGGAGCCATTCGGCGTGCGGTTGGAGCTGGCACCGTGCCCATGGCAGCCAGCACATCGTCTCGCACGCATCGCGATCAAAGGCCGCGAACTCGGCAACGAGCGCAAGGCGAGCAATCTGGTGTTCCTGGTGGATGTCTCCGGCTCGATGAACGAGCCAGACAAACTGCCGCTGGTGCAGCAGTCGCTGCGCATGCTGACAGAGCAACTCGGGGAAGGGGATCGCGTGACGATGGTGGTCTATGCAGGCAGCAGCGGCCTTGTTCTGCCGCCCACGAATGGCGAGAAGAAGAGCGAAATCCTTGCCGCCATCGACAAACTGCAGGCCGGTGGCAGCACGCATGGCAGTGCGGGCATTCAACTGGCCTATGAGCAGGCGGTGGCTGGTTTCATCAAGGAAGGAGTGAACCGCGTGATCCTCTGCACCGATGGCGACTTCAATGTCGGCGTCAGTTCGCCGGAGGAACTGGAGAAACTCATCACCAAGAAGGCGAAGAGCGGCGTCTTCCTCAGCGTGCTGGGCTTTGGCAGCGGCAACTTGAAGGATCGCACGATGGAAACGCTGGCTGACAAGGGCAACGGCAACTACGCCTACATCGACAGCCTCAGCGAGGCGCGCAAAGTGCTCGTCGAGCAGATGAGCGGCACGCTGGTGACGATTGCCAAAGACGTGAAGATCCAGGTCGAGTTCAATCCGGCGGCGGTGAGGAGTTATCGGCTCATTGGTTATGAAAATCGTCTGCTGGCGAAGGAGGACTTCAATGATGACACGAAGGATGCGGGTGAAATCGGTGCGGGGCACAGCGTGGTGGCTTTGTATGAAGTCGTGCCCGCAGATCTGCCGCCCGGAGCCGAGCCAAGGCCTGCCGTGGACGGTTTGAAGTATCAAACGCCCGCCATCGCACCCGTCCAGCTCGCCGATGCTGCGAAAAGCGGCGAACTGATGACCGTCAAGCTGCGCTACAAGGAGCCGGACGGCAGCACGAGCCGCCTGATCGAAGTTCCAGCCAAAGACGAGGGCAAAACGCTCACGGCGAGCAGCGAGGAATACAAATTCAGCGCCGCTGTGGCCGGATTCGGCCTGCTGCTGCGTGATTCAGCCTACAAGGGCACGCTGAGCTGGGAAACGGTGCGCAAACTCGCGCTCGATGGCAAAGGCACGGACAAACTGGGCTATCGCGGCGAGTTCTTGCAACTCATCGACAAGGCGCGTGGATTGAAGGAGACACAGCCGTGAGCATGTGGGTTTTGTAGTCCCGCCTTTAGGCGGTTCTGAGCCGGCTAAAGCCGGGACTACAATGCACAGAGTTGCAGCATCCAGGTTGAATCACCCGCCGTTCACGCTATCTGCCGTCTCATGGAACTCATCAACAACACTCCCAATGTGCCGGCGGCGGTCGGACCTTACTCGCAGGCGGTGAAGCAGGGCTTTTTTCTGTTTTGCTCCGGCCAGATCCCGATTGATCCGGCGGCGGGAAAGATTGTGGCTCAGGATGTGGAGGGCCAGGCGCGGCAGGTGCTGGCGAACATTCGCGCGTTGCTGGAGGCGCAAGGGCTGAAGATGAAGGATGTCGTGAAGGCGACGGTGTTTCTGCAAAGCATGGCGGACTTTCCGAAAGTGAATCCACTCTATGAAGCTGCCTTTGAAGGTCACAAACCGGCGCGTTCGACGGTGGCGGTGGCGGGACTGCCGCTGGGAGCGCTGATCGAGATTGAGGTGATCGCGGCGCTCGGTTGATCAGATCATTTACAAGGCGCGCTGGAGGAAGATTTTTTCCTCAGGAAGCAGCAGCGCTGGCGAGATGCGCTCGATGAGACGGAAAATTTTGCCTGCATCACCACCGGTCTGCTTCAAGAGGGCGGCATACACCGCGCGTTCTCCTGCGGCGAACGCTTCCGGCTTGGAGACATGGGACACAGTCTCACGCATCACGTCGGACTGCCCCTGGCGGTAGGCGGCAAAGGCAAGCAGCAAGTTCTGGCGGTCGGTGAGGGAGACACCATCGGGTTTGGACCAGCGTGACAGCTCTTGTTGTGCAATTTCAATATCCACGCCCAGCAACAACTGAAGATAAAGCTTCTGACCCAGGAGCGGGGTGCTTTCGGGCTTCAAGGCCAGCAGCCTGGCGCAGATTTTGAGCATGCCCGGGCTGTCATGCTGATACTCGGCCATTTGATAGACCTTGGCGAGCATGGCCTCCTGGGTGTGTGAATGCTTGTTGGCGACGGCCTGGTAGCAGTTCTGTGCGAGATCCCACTGGTTGAGTTTTTCCGCGAGAGTCCCGGCCTGGAGGGTCGTGGTCAGATCATCGCCACGCCCGGCCTCCTCGAAGATGCGCATCAGCGTCTGACGTGCAGGTGCGGGATCGGCATGCAGATGGATTTGCACCTCCACCTGCCAGAGGCGGATTTTCTGCGCGGAGAAGGCGGAATCAATGCCGCCGGAGGTGAGGAGTTTGTTGAGATCCTGCCATTTCTCTTCACCACGCAGAGCGTCCACATAGGAGGGCAGGAGGTCGGTGTAGCGCGCGGCTGTCTGGGCGGGGACCATGCGCATGATGCGCGCGTATTCTTTCTCCTGCGCCAGCCAGGCCACCAGCGGCGTGGTCTGCGCGGGCGGGCGGTCTTTCCAGCGTGTGATTTCCTGGTCGATGATGTCGGCGCGCAGATAGGGGCTGAGGCGCATGCGGGTGGAAAGCAGGATGAGCCGGGCGCTTTCACGTCTGGCGGTGGCGGCCGGGGTGGTTTCGACGATCTGGAGCAGTTCGTCGGCCTGCGGTACGGTGAGTTCCTTGCTGGTGGCCAGCAGTTCGATGGCCGCAAGAGAGACAGGGCTTCCGTTGCGTGCCATCTGCCAGAGACGCTCACGCATGGCGCTGCGTCGTGAGGGATCGTTGCTGGAAAGATCCATGACGGCCAGTTGCAGCATGCTCCCAGGATCTTCCGGGCTGCTCAGGAGGGCTTCACGCCGGACTCTGGCGGCCTCTTGATTGAGTCCGTCGGCTTTGAGAAGATCGGCGTGAAGTTCCAGGCCTTGACGCTTCTGGCGTGCCTGCTGCGGCAGGTTATCATAGATGTCCCTGGCCTTGGAGGTTTCACCAAGCCGGGCATGCATTTGCCCCATCAATGCCAGATCGTCCCCTGTGGCGGCTCC
Organism: Akkermansia muciniphila; assembly: GCA_945882215.1. Taxonomy (GTDB): domain Bacteria; phylum Verrucomicrobiota; class Verrucomicrobiia; order Verrucomicrobiales; family Verrucomicrobiaceae; genus Prosthecobacter. The sequence continues at coordinate 17,339 of CAMCWM010000041.1, forward strand.
CGTTGCCTGCAACTGCCGGATGAGGCTGATGGTGCCGCGTGGATCACCACCAATGCTGGCGTTGAATTCCAGGCAGGCACGAATGACTTCCGGGTCGTCCGCTGCCCAGCGCCTGGCGTCGCGCATGGCCGCCGCCGCCTGCTGCCAGTTTTGATCTGTGAGATGCTGCCGAAGCTCCGGCAGATGGCGTCGTCCCAGCCATTGTTTGGCAAGCCTGGCGATGTGCGGATAAGCAAACCAGCAGGCGGCTCCGAAGGCCAGCATGACAGAGGTGAAAAGCAGCATGCCAAGCTGCTCACGCCGGGCGCGCTCCGCGCCTCTGCCGGGCTGGGGGGGAGTGCTTTGGATGGGGTGCGTGCTCATGGCATGCAGTTTGGATCAGGGAGCCGGGAGGTCGAGGACGCAACGGAAGCCCAGGTCGGCACGGGAGGCGTTTCTGAGGGCGTGGTTGCGTGCGGAAGTGAGCAGCGCGTCTTTGTCGTACGACAACCAACTGCCACCGCGAATGACGCGCTCCTCGGGTGCTCCAGGCCAGGCGTCCTCGCACCATTCGGAAATGTTGCCACCCATTTCGTGGAGTCCCAGGGAGTTCGGCGTCGAGCTGTTCACGGGCGCCGTGTAGGAATAGCTGTCAGCGGTGCCTGGAATCTTGGTGGCATCCAAATTGGCTGCGAGTGTCGGTGGCTTCCAGTCATCTGGTTTTGGAGTCCAGGGGTAGTGGGTTTTGTCTCCGAGATGGCGTGCGGCGGGATCGGCGCCTGATTCGTTTTTCAAACCGGCGGCCAGGCTCCATTCAGAGTCGCGCGGCAGGCGGTAGGAGGCTGTGGCGGGGATGAGTTTGCTGGCGCGGTCACGTTCTGTCAGCCAAGAACAAAACGCGACGGCTTCCTCCCAGGAGACACCGGCGGCGGGGTGGCTGCCACCGAGAAGGAAGGAGGGTTTGTTGCTCCAGGCGCGGCCGGCGTCGCGCAGCCATGCCTCGAAATCGCGCACGCTGGTTTCGGTGGCGCAGATGAGCGGACCGCCTTTTTCCTGGAGCGGGACAAAACGCATGCCTAGGGCGTTGAGGAAGGTGCTGCCATCAGCCACCGCTGGTTTCAGGCTGGCAGGATCGGGCAGCGCGTCATCACCACCTCTGCCCTGCATTTTTTTGCGCAGTTCCTCCACTGCGGCAGTGTCCACCTTGCGGCTTTCGCTCATCGCTTTCATGCGTTCTTCGACCGCCTGTTTTTTCTCCGCATCGGAAGCGGCGAGCAGGTTCGCGGTCCGGCGTTTGTCCTCAAACACACAGCGGAAACCGGTGGTGGGCGCGCGCAGATCCACCGGCACCGCGTATTGGTAGCTGGAGGTGAGGCATTCGGCGCGGAAATAGGCCCAGGAGCCGCCGCGCAGAATTCCCGTCGGCTGGGCACGAATTTCCATCGGCTGGGTCCACTCCCAGACATTGCCCGCCAGATCATAAACACCTTCTTTTGAGGGGGCAAAACTGCCGACCGGGGCGGTGTAGGGATGTCCGTCGCGGTAACCGGGGATCTCACCATCGGCGAAGTTGGCAGTCTTGGCCGGAGGTGGCCACTCCTGGCCCCAAGGGTAGATGCGGTCATCCAGCATGCGATCCTCGGCGGTGAGCCCGACTTTTTTGCGTCCGCGAGCCAGGCCTACCGCGGCTTCCCACTCGTCAGGTGTGGGCAGACGATAGCTCTGGGTGCTGTCGATCAGCCGCTTCTCGCGCTCGGTTTCGGTGAGCCAGTTGCAGAAGGCCACGGCATCCTGAAGGTTGACCCCCACCACAGGATGCTCCGGTGTCTGCTGAAAGTGAGTCTGATAAGACCACGGATGCTTTTTCTGCCGCAGAAACTCATTCCACTCGGCAAGGCGTGTCTCCCACACCGCTATCTGCACCGTGGTGCCGGGAATGCTCACAAACCGTACTCCCAGACTGCTGGTGTGCGGTTTGGCGGCGCCGGCGACTTCTGCCGTGGACGTCACTTGTGCGCTGGCCGTGACACCAGCGGCCAGACAGGCGAAAACAGCAGGCATGCATGGCTTGAAAGAAATCATGGGCACTTGGTAAATGGAAAGCCGGGTGGTTTCATCTGAAAAATCAGCCTGCTGCAGGCTGCGGCCTGATCGTGCGGAAGATAAATGAAGCGCGCCAGCAAAGGTTGGTGTCAAACTGTTAACACGCAGGGGAACATTATTCTTTGCGCTGGGAATGAGCATGGTACAGTCACGCTCCTTTTTTGAAAAATGCCGCTCCAACCTCGGCAGCAAAGCGTGGCCGCCTTGTGAGCGACCAATGGCGGCAGCGTGTTCGCGTTGCTTTTTGAAGCATGATTGTCCTCGGACTCAACGCTTACCACGGCGACTCCTCTGCCGCTCTCGTCCGGGATGGCAAACTGATTGCCGCTGCGGAAGAAGAGCGTTTCCGCCGCATCAAGCACTGGTCCGGCCTGCCCACAGAGGCCATGAAGTGGTGTCTTGCTGACGCGGGGCTGAGGCTCGGCGATGTCGATCACATCGCCATCAATCGCAATCCGAAGGTCAACAACCTCCGCCGTGCTCTCTACGTTCTGCGCCGCCGTCCCAGCCTGAGCCTCATCTTCAAGCGCCTTGCCAACATCAAACGCGCCGGAACCTTCGAAGACGCCGTGCAGACGGCCTTCCCAGGTGAAAATCTGCGGGCGCAGGTGCATCACGTGGAGCATCACCTGGCACATCTGGCCTCCGCCTTTCTCGTCTCTGAGTTTGATGAGGCGGTTTGCCTCTCCGTCGATGGGTTTGGTGACTTCGCCAGCTCCGCGTGGGGCATGGGGAAGGGGAATGACATTCAAATCGACGGACGCGTCTATTTCCCGCATTCGCTCGGCATCTTTTACAGCGTCATCACCCAGTTCATCGGCTTCCCCTACTTTGGCGACGAGTACAAGGTCATGGGCCTCGCTCCTTACGGCGAGCCCAGGTACCTCAACGAGATGCGCAAACTCGTCCACATCCAGTCTGATGGCACTTTCCGCCTGAACTTGGAATACTTCCGCCATCACGACGAAGACGTTCATTACACTTGGGACAACTGCTCGCCCGAAGTCGGCACGCTCTACAAAAAGGAGCCCATGGAGGCCCTCTTCGGCCCGCAGCGTGAAAAAGGGGCCGCCTTGGAGCAAAAACACCGTGATCTCGCCCGCAGCGCTCAGGCCATGTATGAGGAGGCCTTCTTCGCCATGCTGCAATCATTGCATGCCCGGTATCAATGCGATGATCTCACCCTCTCCGGTGGTTGCGCCATGAACTCCGTCGCCAACGGCAAGGTCTACCTCAACTCGCCCTTCAAGCGCATGTATCTCCCCGCTGCAGCAGGGGATGCTGGCGGGGCCATCGGCTCCGCCTTCGTCGTCTCACGCCATTTCCATCGCGAACGGTTTGTCATGGACCACGCCTACGTCGGTCCGCGCACCAACGACACCGAGATCAAAGGGCTGCTTGCTGCCCGCGCCACCGACATCCAGAGCGAGAACTGCACTGTGCGCCGCTTTGATGACGAAGGTGAGCTTTGCCAGGCCACCGCCACCGCCATCACCGAAGGCAAGGTCATCGGCTGGTTTCAAGGCCGCATGGAATGGGGCCCACGCGCCCTGGGCAATCGCTCCATCCTCGGTGATCCGCGCCGCGCCGACATGAAGGACATCCTCAACCTCAAGATCAAGCGACGCGAGTCCTTCCGCCCCTTCGCGCCCAGCATCATGCGGGAGCATGTCAGCGAATGGTTCGAGCAGGACGACGACGTGCCTTTCATGATGGAGGTCTTTCAGGTGCGTCAGGACAAGCGTCCTCAGATTCCCGCCACCACGCATGTCGATGGCTCCGGCCGCCTGCAAACCGTCCACAAAGAGACCAATCCGCGTTACCACCGCCTCATCGACGCCTTTCGCCAGATCACCGGCGTGCCGATGGTGCTGAACACCAGCTTCAACGAAAACGAACCCGTCGTCTGCAAGCCTCAGGAAGCCCTCGACTGCTTCCTCCGCACGAAGATGGACGTGTTGGTGCTCAACGACTGGATGATCCACCGATGAAGCAGATTCAAGCATCCGCAGATTTCACAGATTCAAACCCGATTTCTGAACTCGATTCCCAATTTTTTGATCTGAACCATCTGCGGCCCCATCTGTTTCACCTGCGAGGAGTCTTCGAGACAGACAACGTCAAATCTGCGGGTCCATCTGTGCAATCTGCGTAATCTGTGGACATGAAAGGCATCATTCTCGCAGGCGGCACCGGTTCGCGTCTTTACCCGCTGACCCAGGTTGCCTCCAAGCAACTCCAGCCGGTTTATGACAAGCCGATGGTCTATTACCCGCTCACGGTGCTCATCGCCTCCGGCATCCGTGAGTTCTGCCTCATCTCCACGCCTCATGACCTGCCGCGTTTCCGTCAGTTGCTCGGTGATGGCTCGCAGTGGGGCATTTCCATCGACTACCGCGAGCAGGCGAAGCCCGAGGGCATCGCGCAGGCATTCCTCATCGCGGCGGACTTCATTGGCAAAGACCCCGTCACATTGATCCTCGGCGACAACATCTTCTTCGGCGGCGACGCCTTCCCGCGCGCCTTTGCCGAGTTCCAATCAGGGGCCACGATTTTCGCCTACCACGTCACCGACCCCGAGCGCTACGGCGTGGTCGAATTCGATGCCGAGGGCAGGGCGATCTCACTGGAGGAAAAACCCGCGCATCCACGCAGCAACTACGCCGTGCCCGGCGTCTATCTCTACGACAACGATGTCGTCTCCATCGCCCGTGCGATGGCGCCATCCCCGCGTGGCGAGCTCGAAATCACCGACGTGAACAAAGAGTACCTGCGTCGCGGCACCCTGCGCGTGCAGCGCCTCAGCCGTGGCACCGCCTGGCTCGATGCCGGCACCAGCAGCAGTCTTCACGATGCCTCCGCCTATGTGCAGACCATCGAGAAACGCCAGGGCACAAAACTCGGCTGCCCGGAGGAGGCCGCCCTCTATCGTGGCTTTCTCACGCTCGAGAAGTTCGAGACGCTCATCGCAGGCCTGCCGAAGTGTGAGTACCGGGACTACCTCGCCGAAGTCGCCACCGAGGTGCGACGCGTCGGCATCAAAAGCGCCTGATCCCCATGGTTCCGCATCCTGTTCTCGCCAATCGCTATGCCTGCCCGGAGGAGCGGCCCGGCTACGTCAAGCAGCTCTTCGACCACGGCGCGGAGCATTACGACCCCGTCGTTGGCTGGGGCTTCTTCGGCACTGGCAATCTGTACCGCAAAACCGCGCAGAGCCGTCATGGCCTCAAGCCTGGCATGCAGCTCCTGGATGTCGCCTGCGGCACCGGCCTCATGGCCGTTGCGGCCAGAGAGGTGCTCGGTGGGGATGACACCATCACCTGCGTCGAGCCCAGCGATGGCATGCTGGCCGTCGCACGGAAAAAACTCAAAGCCCGCTTCATTCAAAGCGGCGCGGAAAGCATGCCGCTGGATGACAACGCCTTCGACTTCCTCACCGTCGGCTACGCCTTGCGTCACTTCGCCGATCTGGAGGCCACCTTTCGTGAATTTCATCGTGTCTTGAAGCCCGGTGGTCGCGTGCTCATTCTGGAGGCCACGCGTCCTGCGGGAAAGATCGGCTCCGCACTCTTCAAGCTCTACTTCGGCATCGTCTATCCCTTCTTTGCCCGTCTGTTGACACGCAGCCACAAAGCGGAGGAGATGATGGTCTATTTCTGGGAGACCATGGACACCTGCGTGCGCCCTGAGTCCGTCGTCGCCGCGTTCCAGGCCGCCGGATTCACCGAAGCCCGCCGCATTCCGCTCATGGGCATCTTCAGCGAGTACACCGCTGTCAAAGCATGAATCTTCTGATCACAGGCGGCGCGGGTTTCATCGGCTCCAATCTCATCCGCCATGTCATCGACAAGCCGGAGATCACCCGGCTCGTCAATCTCGACTGCCTCACCTATGCCGGCCATCTGGAGAATCTCGACGGCATCCATGGCATCCACCCGCGTTACGTTTTCGAGAAGGTCGATCTGCGAAACAAAGACGAAGTCCTCCGCGTCGTCCGCCAGCATGACATCACGCACGTCATGCACCTCGCCGCCGAATCCCATGTCGATCGCAGCATCACCGCCCCCGGCGACTTCATCACCACCAACATCAACGGCACCTTCCACCTCCTCGAATCCTGCCGCGCCCACTGGGATTTCCAATTTCCAATTTCCAATTTCAAATTTCTCCACGTCTCGACCGACGAAGTCTTCGGCTCCCTCGGCCCCAGCGGCTTCTTCACCGAAGCCACGCCCTACGCCCCGAACTCGCCCTACTCCGCCAGCAAGGCCGCCAGCGACATGCTCGTTCGCGCCTGCCATCACACCTACGGCCTGCCCACGCTCATCACCAACTGCTCGAACAACTACGGCCCGTATCAGTTCCCCGAGAAGCTCATCCCCGTCGTCATCCAGAGCATCCTCGCCCGCAAATCCATCCCTGTGTATGGCGATGGCATGAACGTGCGCGACTGGCTCTACGTCGGCGATCATTGCGAGGCTCTCTGGACCGTTCTCACGGCTGGAAAACTCGGCGAGACCTACAACATCGGCGGTCACAACGAACTGGCCAATCTCCACCTAGTTCAGCTCATCTGCGATCTCATTGACGAGATGAAACCCGCCCTCGGCGGCAACTCGCGCGATTTGATCACCTTCGTCACCGACCGTCCCGGCCATGACCGCCGCTACGCCATCGACGCCGGCAAAATCGAGCGCGACCTTGGTTGGACCCCGGCCCACAGCTTCGAAAGTGGCATCCGCGAGACCGTGGTGTGGTATTTGGAGAGCCAGGAATGGGTCAAAGCCGTGAAAGACTGAACTTTGCAGTCTTTTGAATGGCGGCTATCTTCAGACCATGACAATGCTTCAAATCCCTGTCGATGACAGATGGCTCCTGCGGGCCGGAATGACCGTCGCGGAGCTGGCTGGCGAGTTGCGTGTTTTTTTGGCCGCCAAGCTTTATGAATCCAGCCGCCTGACCCTCGGACAAGCGGCTGAAATGGCAGGTCAGCCGGTCTGGACGTTCATGGAGTCGATCTCACGCCTGGGTGTGTCAGTGATCAACATGGACCTCGACATGCTCAAAAATGACATCGCCCGCGCCTGAGCCGCTGATCATCTGCGATGCCAGTCCGTTGATTCTGCTGGCAAAGATTTCCCAGGCTGACCTCGTGCTGAAACTGGCGGATGAAGTCTGGATTCCGGATGTCGTGTGGGATGAACTCATTCACAAAAGCGGCACGCAGCCGGAGATTCCTATTTTGGTCAACCTGTTCAGCAAGCATGTTCGCACATCCGACGAGGCGGTGAGGAAAGTGTTCCAAACGCAGGTGGATGCCGGTGAAGCCGCAGCGCTCGCTCTCGGTCTCAAACATTCCCAGGCTCTTTTGCTCATGGATGACCGGCGCGGGCGTCTTTTGACGGCTCATCAAGGCCTGCGCTGCATCGGGACGCAGGGACTGCTCCTGCGTGCCAGACGCGCGGGGCATGTGGGGGCGTTGCGCCCGCTGCTTCAGTCCCTTCGCCTCCACGGCATGTTTCTCACCGCCGCCCTCGTAAACGAAATGCTTTGTGCCGCTGGCGAGGAGCCGCTATGACCAGCAAAATCGACCGCGAACTCGGCTGGCGTCCCGCGCACACTTTTGAAACCGGCATTCGTGAGACGGTGGCGTGGTATCTGCAAAACCAGGCGTGGTGTCAGTCGGCGCTTTCACGGCACTAGCGGCATCCCGTTCCGCGGCTTCTCAATTTCTTGTCTCACATGGATGCCAGTCAGTCTGATGGGGAAAATCGGCGGGTGCGTCTGCTGATTTATGCTCATTACTTTGTGCCCAGCGTCGGTGGCGTTGAGACGGTGGTGCTTGCTCTGGCGGCGGGATTGACGACGCATGAGACCGGCTATGAAGTCATCGTCGTCACGCAGACCCGGCGTGGGGAGCATGACGATGATTCCCTGCCTTATCAGGTGGTGCGTTGTCCGTCGTGGTTGCGGTTATGGCATTTGATCCAGAAGGTGGATGTGGTGCATGCAGCGGGCACGGCGATCAGCCCGGTGGTACTGGGGCTGCTGGCGCGCAAGCCGGTGGTCGTCGAGCATCACGGCTTTCAGGCCATCTGCCCGAATGGCCAGTTGCTGCAGCAGCCGCAGGACATGCCATGCCCCGGTCATTTCATGGCTGGAAACCACGCTGCCTGCCTGCGTTGCAGCCCCCGGCGCGCCGGATGGACCACGTTCAGGCTCTGGCTGTCCACGTTCGTACGTCGTTGGATGTGCCGGCGTGTGGCCGTCAATCTAGTGCCGACGGGCTGGCTGGGCGGGTTGTTATGTCTGCCACGTACCGAGACCGTGCATCACGGTGTGGTCACGCCGCAGGCTCTACCGCCGCCCGCCGCGCACGAGGCCGAGTGCGTTCTGTTCATCGGCCGGCTGGTCAAGCCCAAGGGCGTTCACATCCTGCTACAGGCCGTTCAAAGTCTGCATGAACGCGGCATGCGCTTTCAAACATGCATTGTGGGTGATGGCCCTGAGCGTGCGTTGCTCGAGGAAAGAATGCGTTCGGACGAATCTGGCGCAGTGGTGCGGTTTCTCGGCAAATTGGCGGAGGCAGACCTGCCTGAGGTTTTGCGCCAGGCTCTCGTGCTGGTCGTTCCGTCACTGGGAGGCGAGGTGTTTGGCATGGTCGTGTTGGAAAACATGGCGCGAGGCATTCCGGTCATCGCCTCAGACATCGGCGCGTTTCAGGAGGTCATGGGCGACGCGGGCGTTTCCTTCAAGACAGGGAATGCGGACGACCTCGTCAGGCATCTTGCCGCAGTGCTCAATGATCGTGATCTGTCCGCCCGTTTGGCGCAGGCCTCTGCCCGCCGGGCCTCGGAGTTCACGCTCCGGCGCATGGTGGATGAGCACGCGCGCATTTACCGTCGTCTGGCGGACGGCAGGCCGCAGGAAATGAGACACGCATGAACTTGCTCAAGCCATGGTTTGTCTTTCGTCCTCAACAACTGCTTCTGCGCATCCTGCGCCAGTTCTACCTGCCAGCGGAGGCCGTGGTGCGGCTGCCGTGGGGGCTGCCGCTCGCCATCCGGCCTCGCATGGCCATCGGGCGGGCCATCTGGCACACCGGACTTTACGATCTCGCCGTCACCGAGGCATTGCATCGTCTCGTTTTGCCCGGTGCTGTGTGTCTCGATGTCGGGGCGAACATCGGCTGTCTCACCGGACTGATGGCGCTGCGTGCAGGCAGCACGGGCAGTGTGACGGCCTTCGAGCCTTTCGAGTCCAGTCATCGCCAGTTGGTTCACAACCTGCGTCTCGCCGAAGCAGCCGTGAAGACTCTTGCTCCGGTCACCGTGCATTGTCTCGGATTGAGCGATCACACGGGCGCTGCCAGCCTGGTGTTTGAGGACGCGGAAAAAAACGTCGATGTGCAGATCAACGAAGGCACGCCCTATGTCGGAGCCGCCACAGATTCCAATCGCGCTGTGCCAATCGAAATCGCCCGGCTCGATGATGTGCTTGGTGCTGCCAAAGTGGATGTCATGAAAATGGATGTCGAAGGCCATGAATTGGCAGTTCTGCACGGTGCGTCCGCCGCACTCGCCGCGCGCCGCATCACCAGCATCGTGTTTGAGGATCACGCCACCGGTCCACGCAGCCCCGTCCGCGCCCTGCTTGAGGAGGCGGGGTATCAGATTCGCCGGCTTGCCTGGACGCTCGCTGGCCCCGGACTGCTGGCGAGTGATGAAGCGGAGGTGCCGCATCGTCAGGAATCGCCGAATTATCTCGCCACGCTCGATCCACAGGTGCTTCCGCGTCTGGAAGCCCGTGGCTGGCAGTGTCTCAAAGCCGCATGAACGCCTCCGCCCTGGCCGCACGCTTTCCCGGCTTCATCCGGCATCCCTTGGAGCGCATTCTTGCCTCGCCCTTGGGTGGCAGGCTCGCACGGGGAGCCTTCTGGTCCTTGGTCGGAACAGCTCTCTCGAAGGTGCTCTCGACTCTGTCATGGGTCATCGTCGGACGCATGCTGGGGAAGACCGGCTTCGGCGAGATCGGCATGATCCAAAACACAGTGGGCATCTTTGGTGCTGCGGCAGGTTTTGGCATGGGCATGGCAGCCACGAAATATGTGGCGGAATATCGTCAGACCGACCCGGACCGTGCCGGGCGCTTCATCGCCCTCGCCAGCGCCACGACTTGGATTACCTCTGGAGTGTTGTCCATCGTACTCATCCTGATGTCTGGCTGGCTGGCGCGAGAGACGTTGGCCGCGCCACACCTGACCGGTCTGCTTCAGATTTCATCGCTGCTGCTTTTGTTTAGCGGGATCACGGGAGCGCAGACGGGAGCGCTTTCAGGGTTTGAGGCCTTCAAAGTCATTGCTCGTGTCAATCTAGTGACCGGCCTGCTCTCCTTCCCATGCATGGTGCTTGGGGCTCTTTGGGGAGATGTCACGGGTGCTCTTTGGGGGTTGATCGCATCCACCATTCTTGGAGCCATCTTTAACTGGACTGCGTTGCGCATTGAGTCACGCCGAGCAGGGGTGAGGGTGCATTACCGGGGGTGCTGGCAGGAGTCGCGCGTGTTTTGGGACTTCAATTTCCCGGGCATGGTGAACACCGTGTTCAGTGCCCTCGTCGTCTGGGCCGTGGGGGCCATGCTTGTTCGCCACAGCAGCAGTTTTGGTGATCTCGGCATCTACAACGCCGTCCAGCGCATCCGCCAGATTCCAGAAAACATCGCCGTCATGTTGCTTGCCCCCATGCTTCCGATTTTGAGTGACTCCTTTGGGAGGCGCGACATGGCAACCTACGGCAAGACGCTGCTCTTCGCGTTTGTCGTGAGTTGCGTGGTCATCATTCCGCTCGCCTTGATGCAAATGGCCGCTCCATGGCTGACCCTGCTGCCCTATGGCAGGGAGTTCGAAGGTGGAGACCCTGGGGTGGTCATATGGGTCATGGCATGGACCATCTGTTACGCCCTTACCTGGCCTATGGGCAGCATCCTCATCAGCATGGGCCGCATCTGGTTTGCCCTTGCGGTGGGAACGCTTTCCAGTGTCATCAATCTGGTCCTCTCAGCTTGGCTCATTCCCCTCATGGGGGCTTCAGGCATGGCTTTGGCCGCGTTCATAGGCATGTTGGCCGCCTGTGTTCCGTGTTTGGTGCTGCTCTGTCGTGAGCTGCCTGAGTTGATGAAATTGGTGCGTTGGTGGACCATGCTCGGGATCACCGCCTCGCTTGCGGTGGTTTGCATCGTTGCGGCGCACCATCTCTCCAGAGCGGCAGCCGCCGGTGTCGGGATTTCCTGCGGTGCCCTGTTTCTTTTCTGGAGGCTGCATCCCTGGACCAATCAGGCCGGCCGAATCTCCACTCCCTCATGAAACTTCTCGTTACCGGTTCCTCAGGCCTCATTGGCTCTGAAGTCGTCAGTTACTTTTCCGCCTTGGGCTGGCAGGTCCATGGGGTGGACAACAATATGCGCGCCGACTTCTTCGGTCCGCAAGGGGACACCCGCTGGAATCAGGAGCGACTGCAATCTCGGTTCTCAGCGTTTCGTCATCATGAACTCGATATCCGGGACCGGAAGGCCGTCCTCGCCTGTCTGGAAACCTTGAAGCCCGATCTGGTCGTTCACACGGCCGCTCAGCCGAGCCACGACCTCGCCGCCTCACGCCCATTCGATGATTTCGACACCAATGCCGTCGGCACCCTGAACCTGCTGGAGGCCACGCGGCTGCATGCGCTGGACGCCACCTTCGTCCATATGAGCACGAACAAAGTCTATGGCGACCGGCCCAACACCATCCGGCTCAAGGAACTGCCCAGCCGTTGGGATTACGATGACCCGGCCTTCGAGAAGGGCATCACCGAAGATTTCCCTATCGACCAGAGCAAGCACAGCCTCTTTGGTGCGTCCAAATTGGCGGCGGATGTCATGGTGCAGGAATACGGGCGCTACTTCGGCATGAAGACCTGCTGCCTGCGCGGTGGCTGCCTCACCGGCCCCAATCACAGTGGCGTCGAACTTCATGGCTTTCTTAGCTACCTCATCAAGTGCAACGTCGAGGGGCGTCTCTACAAGGTCTTCGGCTACCAGGGCAAGCAGGTCCGCGACAACATCCACTCCTACGACGTCGCCCAGTTCATCTGGGCTTTCCATGAGGCCCCCCGCTGTGGTGAAGTGTACAACATTGGCGGCGGCCGTACCAACAGCACCTCCATCCTGGAGGCCTTCGAGAAGATTGCCGCCCTCTCTGGCAAGCCGATGCAGTGGGAGTATGTGGATAAGAACCGGGAAGGGGACCACATCTGCTACATCAGCGACCTCGCCAAGATGAAAGCCCATTATCCGGGATGGGACATCACCAAATCGTTGGAAGATGTATTCCAAGAGATTTACGAGGCTCAACAGCAAGCGCCTAACTGACGACAACCAAAATTAGATGAAAAGGTTATGTTTTCAGGCCCTCAAAAGTGCATGGCACTTAACCAAACAATTATTTCCATCACTTGCGAACGCAATTAGGCAACGGATTGACGCGCGCAACGAACGCCGTCATTGGGATGAAAGGATTGTCGATGTGCTAGCCTGCCCGGACAATTCACGTCTGCCACGAGTGGATAATGCTGGTGCAGTCGTCGAAGGCTTTCAAGTGATGCACAATGGCATCGAAGTGGAGGTGAACAGCTACTACGGCGATGGCATTACACGAATGCTGGCCGCAAATCGCGGCTGTCATGAACCGCAGGAAGAGGTTGTGTTTCAGCATGTGGTGCGCTCGTTGCCAGCACATGCAGTGATCATCGAGGTCGGTGCCTACTGGTCCTTTTATTCGATGTGGTTCGCCAAAACAGTGGTTGATGCCAGAATATATTTGATCGAACCGGAAGCAGCAAACTTGGACGTCGGAAGAAGAAACTTTGCACATAATCACTGCAAAGGAGAATTTACCCGAGGATACGTGGGTGCCCGGCCTGGCAAGGCGGCGGACAGTATAGAGATCATCTCGGTGGATGAATTTGCCGCTGAACGTGCTCTGGATCATATTCACATGCTGCATGCTGACGTTCAATCCTTCGAATTGAAGATGCTCGATGGATGCACGCGGCTGCTCTCCATCCAGGCGGTGGACTATCTGTTTATCTCGACACACTCGCAAGACCTGCATAGGAAATGCACGGAACGGCTTGTCCAGCATGGCTACCGCATCCTGGCATCAGTGGACATGGAAGAGAGCTACAGCCTGGATGGTATTCTGGTGGCTTGCAGTCCTGCGGTGAGCGCACCTGTTTTCGATCCGCCATCCAAGAAAACGCCACATTCACTGTCAGCATGAAACTACGGCCGCTCGTCAAATACTGGCTGTACGGCAAGTGTCCTGGTATGGCGGGTGCCTTTCCCTACTATGGGGTGCGGGTGCATTTTCCCAAAGGATCGCTGAGCTTCAAGGCGGCCTGCCAGCAGGGCATCTTCGAGGCTGACAACGTCACAGTGCTACGCGCTTTGGTCGAGCCTGACAGTTGCATGTTCGACGTGGGGGCGAACATCGGTCTCATGGCCATTCCCGTGTTGAGTGCCGAGCCTCAATGCCGGGTGATTTCATTCGATCCATCGGCGAATGTGCTGCCAAGCCTGCGCAAAACGATAGCTGGCTCCCCCTTTGGCGACCGTTGGACGTTGGTTGAGAAGGCGGTGGGGGCGGCTCCAGGCACAATCACCTTCACCCTGTCCAGTGAGGCTGACAGCTTGTTTGATGGTATACGGCCCACGCATCGCGTGGCCAGCGCCGCCCAAGTTGAGGTCGAGATGACCACTCTCGATGAGGTTTGGATCGGAGCGGGCAAGCCCCGCGTCTCCCTCATCAAGATCGATGTCGAGGGCGCGGAGTCAGAAGTGCTGCGTGGCGCTGCGGAGCTTCTGCGTGTCGAACGTCCGTTCGTGTTGCTGGAATGGAATCGTCAAAACCTTGCCGCGTATGGCCGCCCCTCAGACTTTATCCTGAAGTTTGCCAGTGAGGCAGACTATGAGGTGATGGCGGTTCCTGGACTGAACAAGGTGGAGAACACGAACCAGTTGAAAGTCCACATGGTGTTCACGGAGAATTTTTTGCTCAGTCCTCAAGGAGATCGTCGGTCCTGACCTGCTTCCTGCATGGAAACCTCTGAGTTACCCCGGTTGCTCTACCTGGCAGATGTACCGGTAGAGAGCAGCTACCATGGGTCGGCATTGCTCTATCGTCTCTTGCAGGACTATCCGGTGGATCGTTTGCTGGTGATCGAGCCTTCTGCCGGTCGGTCGCAATTCTCGCGGCGTCTTCCGGACGCTCGTTATGAACAGGTTTCGATCAGGGGCGCGCGGCTCATTCGCACTCGTTTGGCGGCACTTTATTCTTCCGTTCAGTTCATTTGCTCGTCAGTCGGGATGAAAAAAATCGATGCCCTGCTGGGCTCTTTTCAGCCGGAGGCTGTTCTGACGGTTGCCCATGCCTGTCTCTGGCGGACCGCAGCTGCCTTTGCCAACCGCCGTCAACTGCCTCTGCATCTCATCTGCCATGATGAGATCACTCAGATGGTCCCGCACCTCCCGGCGCTGAAGGGCTGGGTCGAACAGGCATTCGGCGACGTTTATCGTGCCTCCGCCTCCCGGTTCTGTGTCTCGCCTTACATGCGGGATGATTATCGCGCCCGGTTCGGGGTGGATGCGCAGGTGTTATATCCTTCCCGCGCAGCCGATGTGCCCAAGTATCAGGTTCCACCTGATCATCTGGCCTCGCTGCCTCACGGCCTTCGAGTCGCTTTTGCTGGCACCATCAATTCTCCCGGGCATGCTCGTTTGCTCCAAGATCTGGCATCTTGCCTTCAGTCTCTCGGGGGCAAATTGCTGTTGTATGGACCCATCACGGAAGAAATTTCCCGGCAGGTCGGCCTAGCGCTGCCCAACGTGGAGCTTCGCGGGTTGCTGCCATCGAATGTGTTGATTCAGACTCTTCGCACCGAGGCCAATCTGCTTTACGTTCCCATGTCCTTCGAACCGCAAGATCGCCTGGCCATGAAAACCAACTTCCCCAGCAAGCTGGCGGATTACACAGCGGTGGGCCTGCCCCTCCTGGTTCAAGGGCCCTCCGACAGTTCAGCGGCCATGTGGGCTCTGGAGAACCCAGGGGTTGCGGAAGTCGTCACAGAATCATCTGGGGAGGCATTGGCCCAATCCTTGACAAAGTTTGCCGGTGACTCAGCAAGGAGGCTGGCGCTTGGAGCCAAGTCGCTTGAAGTCGGCCACCGCTTCTTTGCACATGATCGGGCCCGTCAGATGTTTCAGGGTGGATTGCGACAGGGTGCAAAACTGGCACAAAAATCCGTTCCATGAGGAACTCCCGCTTATTGCGAAAGATTGGAGTGCTGCTCGCTGCCAGCCTGTTGGGGCTGGCATTGCTGTGGACCTTCCGCCAGCCCATCCTTCGGGGATTTGTGCAAGCCTGGACGGTGGACCTCCCTCTGGAGGAGGCGGATGCCATTCTGGTGCTGGGGGGCGGAGTGGATGTTCGTCCCTTCGAAGCAGCTAGGCTCTACAAGCAGGGAAAGGCGGAAAGGGTACTAGTGGCGGCTCCGCCGTTGAAACGCACGGCCCAATTGGGACTGGTAAAAGGCCACGGAGAACTCAACTGCGAGGTGCTGCGGCATGAGGGCGTCCCGGAAGAGGCCATTGTCATCTTGGGCAAGGACTTGAGCAATACTTTTCAGGAAGCGACCGCCGTGCGTCAGTGGGTGGAAACCTCTGAGGCCAAAGTCATCATCATTCCCACCGATTTCATCCA
>CAMCWM010000042.1 GCA_945882215.1 Akkermansia muciniphila
CGCCCCCTTCAATCACGATCAGGCAGATGGGTCGGGGGCGAGATCCTGCTGGGAGTCCGCCAACCACCGCAGTCATGCAGCGGTCATTTGACCCTTGCCGGAGCGCTGACACTGTGGCCGACCATGACTCGCACTGGAATCCTCGCTGGCGGCAACTTCATCATCGACCACGTCAAGCTCATCGATGCGTATCCTGAGCAGGACATGCTCACCTTCATCCGCAGTGAGACTTCCTCCAACGGCGGCGGCCCCTACAACGTGCTCAAAGACCTGGCCGCCATGCGCGTCGGCTACCCACTCGCCGCCACTGGACTCGTCGGCAAGGACACCAATGGCGACTGGATTCTGCGCGATTGCCAATCCGCAGGCATCGACATCACCCAGATGCATCAAACCGATGCCGCGCCGACGAGCTACACCGACGCCATGACCGTCACCAGTTCTGGTCGTCGCACGTTTTTTCATCAGCTCGGTGCCAACGCTCTCCTCGGCGAAGCGCACTTCGACTTCAGCCGCACGCAGGCCAAAATCTTCCATCTCGGTTATCTCATGCTCCTCAGCGAGATGGATCGTCTGCTGCCTGATGGCCGCACCGTCGCCAGCCGTGTCCTCGAAGCCGCACAAACTGCCGGGCTCCTGACCAGCGTCGATCTCGTCAGCGCCGACAATCCTCAATTCGGCCAGATCACCACCGCCGCCCTGCCCTTCACCGATTTTCTCATCGTGAACGAAATCGAAGCCGGCAAAGCCACTGGCATCGACATCAAATCGTCGCCGGTGAATCTCGAAAAAATCCAAACCGCCGCCCGACAACTCCTGCGGCAAGGCGTCCGCCGCGAAGTCATCGTCCACTTCGAGTCTGGTGCCATCGTGGCTGAAAAAAGCGGCACCATTCATCATCAGCCCTCGCTCAAGCTCCCGCCCGGCTTCATCGCCGGAGCCACCGGCGCGGGCGATGCCTTCGCAGCGGGTTATCTCCACGGCACTCACGAAAACTGGTCCATTCCCGACCGCCTCAAGCTCGCCGTCACCACCGCTGCCGCCTGCCTCACGCATCCAACACCATCGCAGGGTCTCAAACCCGTGGCGGAATGCTTAAAGCTCGCCGCCGAGCTTGGCTTTCGCTGATCTTCCTATCCCAGCTCTGCCGTGCGCGGATGTCGAGGAGTCGGGGCGTCAATCATCTTTCTGGTTCACATGGTGGAAATAGTCGCGAAGAAACACGCCGACTCCCAAAAGAAGCCACAAGATTAAACCGACGTAAAAGTAGTCTCGATCACCGAAGGGCCACCAGTTCTGTGCATCGCTAACGCAGTACATACCAAAGATAGCGGCTGTGGCAGAACCATAGCTGACACCCACCCTGGAAGCAGGAATGCTCCATGTGCCTTTGCCCCATCGAAGCAACCAGGCACAGTGTTCCTGCAGCCAGTTCCATTTCCGCAACGCCATTCCAAGACCACCAAGTCCCAACACCAAGAACAACCAGCCGATGAATTGGGTCTCACCAGGAGTGACTGCTCTGGCAAAGATTGGATAACCTGTCGCGTTCATGACTCGAGGCTAATTCTGCCGCGCCCGGATGTCGAGAAGCTGCTTCATCACATGGCTGAGCTTGCCGCTCCAGTCGGCGACGCCAAAGGCGTCATGCACGTCGCGATACAGCGCATACAGCTCACGATACACCTCCACGTTCTCGGGAATGGGGTGATACACCTTCTCGCGGATGGCGGTGACTTTGGCCTGGAGATCCTGCCAGGTGCCGGCTCCGGCTGCTACAGCGCCGAAGATGGCGGCACCGAGGGCGCAGGTCTGCTCGCTTTGGCTGACCTTCATGGGCTTGCCGATGATGTCGG
The DNA here is from genome assembly GCA_945882215.1 of Akkermansia muciniphila. Lineage (GTDB taxonomy): Bacteria > Verrucomicrobiota > Verrucomicrobiia > Verrucomicrobiales > Verrucomicrobiaceae > Prosthecobacter. The sequence continues at coordinate 1,857 of CAMCWM010000042.1, forward strand.
CATAGATCTGCATGAGCGTGGCATTCTTGATGGAGAGACCGCCGGTGTTGATGACTTCCTCGATCTTCACACCGTATTCCTCGACGCGTTTGATGATGGTGAGCGCCCCGAACGCGGTGGCTTCGATGTAGGCGCGATAAATCTCATGCGCCTCGGTGTGCAGCGTCTGGCCGAGCAGCAGGCCGGTGAGGCGCACATCGACAAGGATGGTGCGGTTGCCGTTGTTCCAATCGAGCGCGAGCAGGCCCGTGGCACCGGGTTTCTGGCCTTCCATGGCTTTTTCCATGGTCACAAACTTCTCGCCCACGGTCTTGCCGTAGGTGTCGGGCACGAGATGATTGACGAGCCAGAGGAAGAGATCGCCCACGGCGCTCTGGCCGGCCTCGATGCCGTAGTAGCCGGGCAACACGCTGCCATTCACAATGCCGCACACGCCGGGGATGTCCGCCAGCGGCTTGCTGGTGGGTGAAATCATGAGATCGCAGGTGCTGGTGCCGAGAATCTTTACCAATGTGCCCTCCTTGATGCCTGCACCGACCGCGCCGGTGTGTGCATCGAAGGCACCGACACAGATCGCGGTGCATTCCTTCAAGCCGAGACGCTTCGCCCATTCGGCGCAAAGGCCGCCAGCCTTCGTGTCAGCGGTGTGGGCTTCGGAATAGAGGTGGTCGCGCAGATCGGCGAGTTTGGGATCGAGCTTGGCGAGGAATTCCTTGTCCGGCAGGCCGCCCCATTCGGCGCTGAACATGGCCTTGTGACCCGCTGCGCACACGCTGCGCTTCAGCGTGAGTGGATTGGTATTTCCGGTGAGCACGGCGGGAATCCAGTCGCAGTGCTCGACGAAGCTGAACGCCGCATCGAAGACCTGCGCATCCACGCGGCGCAGGCGGAGGATTTTGCTCCAGAACCACTCGCTGGAATAGATGCCGCCGCATTTCGCCATGATGTTCGGCCGCATCTCGTGACCGAGCTTGGTGATCTCCGCCGCCTCGGCATGGCCCGTGTGATCTTTCCACAGCCACACCATCGCGTTGAGGTTGCTCTTCCATTCAGGCAGCAAACCGAGTGGCGTTCCCTCGCGATTCACGGGAATGGGCGTGGAGCCCGTCGTGTCGATGCCGATGCCGACGACCTGCGCGGCATCAAACCCGGCCACTTTGGCCTTTGCTTGCTCCAGTGCGCCTTTCACGACGCTTTCGAGGCCGTCGAGGTAATCCTGCGGATTCTGCCGCGCCACATGCGGGTCGCGCGCATCGAGCAGGATGCCCATCTCACCGCTGGGGTAGTTGAACACGGTCGAGCCGACCTCCGCGCCGTTGTCGAGGTCGATCAAAAGGGAGCGGCAGGAGTTCGTGCCGTAGTCGATGCCGAGGGAGTAGCGCTTCATGGGTTGGAAAAGAGTGCCGGAGTGTTAGCGGATTCATCCCGCAAGGCCAGCCAAAACCGGACATGGTTTGTTGACCTGTGGCCGCCGGTTCTTGATTTCATTCCTGGTAACGTTTGCCTCATGACGGGGTTCTTCCTTCCTGCGGACCATCACTCCCGCCCCACCCACATGAAGCCCTGCCTCATTATCGGCCTGCTGATTCTCGTTGCCCGTGCGACGGCGGGTGTTCCGCAGACGTTTGATTCGTTCACCACCAAGGACGGGCGGACCTTTCATCAGGTGAAGGTGGTGCGTTTCACCGGCGGCCGCATTCAATTCATTCATGCCACCGGAGCCGCCGCCTTGCAGATCGACCTGCTTCCCATCGAGGTGCAGGACACCCTCGAATTTGATGCCGACGTCGCCAACGCGGACATGAAACGCATCCAGGCCGAGCGCCGCCGGGACATGATCGAAAGCTCCCACCGCCGCATCAAACGGGCCCAGGAGTTGCAGGAATTGAAAGGCAAGATCGCGGCCATGCGGCAAATTGAGAAAACGGGCGTGCAGATGCGGCTCGACGTGACTGTGGTGACCGACGAGGGCAGTTTCTGCCGTGCGTGGCCGATTGTCCCCGTTGAAATTCCGGGCAAGCGTGACCTGAGCGGAGCGCCGCTGACGAAACCCGGCATCAAACAGCAGACGCCCAGCCATGTCTTCGTTTACGGGCTTGTTGACCCGCTGCGCGGGCGGCCGCTGGTGAAGATCGTCTATCCCATCGACAGCAAAGATCGCCCGAAAGGCGCACTGCCCTATGCCATCGAGACCGAGATCGTGTGGCTGAAGGCGAAGAAAGCCTCTGAGACGAAACCGGCGCCTGCTCACTCCCAGTAGCAGGCAACAACGATGCGAAACAACCGGAAAGAGCGCTGTGGCTGTCCCGTTTACCACCGCCCTATGACCCACCGTCTGCTTTCCCTTGCCGCCTTCGTTTCCTTCACCACCGCCCTCCATGCCGAGGATGCCTTTGTGCCGCTGTTCGATGGCAAAACGCTCGAAGGCTGGGAGCAGCACAGCGGCGCGGCGGAGTATCGCGTGCAGGACGGCGTGATCGTGGGCAAGACGGTGCCGAACACGGGAAACTCCTTCCTTTGCACGGCGAAGAAATACGGTGACTTCATCCTGGAGGTGGAGTTCAAGGTGGACCCTTCGATGAACTCGGGCATCCAGTTCCGCAGCAACTACTACGAGAAGGAGACGGAGGTGGAGATCGCGGGCAAGAAGAAGAAATTCCCCGCCGACCGCGTGCATGGCTACCAGTTTGAGATTGACCCGAGCGCCCGTGCCTACACCGGCGGCGTGTATGACGAGGGCCGTCGCGGCTGGCTGTTTGATCTGAAGAACAACGAGGCCGCACGCAAGGCCTTCAAGCAGGGCGAGTGGAACCAGGCGCGCATCGAGTGCCGCGGCAGCAGCATCAAGACCTTCATCAATGGAGTTCTGGCGGCGGATTTCACGGACGACCTGACGAAGGAGGGCGTGATCGCGCTCCAGGTGCATGGCATCGGCAAGAATAACGAGGCGGTGGGCAAGGAAGTGATGTGGAAAAACATCCGCATCCAGGAGATCAAGTAGAACGAACTTCCAAGTTCGCCCGGGAAACGAGTTGGAAAACTCGCTCTACGCCGACTATCATCCTCCAACCATGAAGACCCAGCGCGCCCTGCTTCTCATCTCCTCGTTGCTTTGTTCCGTCAGCCTTGGGAAGGCCGAGATCAAGGAAACCATCGTCGAATACAAGTCCGGCGATGTGGTCTGCGAGGGGCTGCATGTCGTCGATACGACAAAGACAGGCAAGCTGCCCTCGGTGCTCATCATCCATCAGTGGACCGGCTTGAGCGACAATGAGAAGATGCGCGCCCGCATGCTGGCCGAACTTGGCTACAACGTTTTCGCCGCCGATGTGTACGGCAAGGGCATCCGCCCGCAGCCACCGGCGGCGGGTCAGGAAGCCGGCAAGTACAAGACAGACCGCAAGCTCTACCGTGAGCGCATGCTGGCGGCGCTGGCGGTGCTGTGTCAAAACCCGCAGACCGAACCCTCGAAGGTGGCCGCCATCGGCTACTGCTTCGGCGGCACGGGTGTCATTGAGCTGGCCCGCAGCGGGGCGTTGTTGAAGGGCGTGGTGAGTTTCCACGGCGGGCTCGATTCCCCCGCACCTGCCGACGGCAGGAACATCAAGGGCAAGGTGCTCGTTCTGCACGGTGCGGATGATCCCTTCGTGCCCGTCAAGGACATCACCGCCTTCGAGCAGGAAATGAAGGACGCGAAGGTGGACTACAAGCTCGTGAGCTATCCCGGCGCGGTGCATGCCTTCACCCAGAAGGCCGCCGGCAATGACAACAGCAAAGGCGCCGCCTACAACGAGGCCGCTGACAAGGCCTCGTGGGACGAGATGAAATCGTTCTTCGCGCGCATCTTCAAGACCGACGGTTAAACTCGCTGCCTCACCGCCCCATGAAGCGACTCCTGCTGCTGCAAGCCACCCTGGCCTTCGGATTGCTGCCTGCGGCGGAGGAACCCACGGATTTCATCCGCTTCGTCGAGGAAGAGAAGAGCGACAGCCTGCAAACCGCCGTGGTGAGCTACGAATCGCCGCAGAAAACGAAGGTCGATCTCGTCGGTGCCATCCACATCGCCGACAAAGCCTACTTCGACGCGCTGAACACCCGCTTCAAAGGCTACGAGGCCGTGCTGTATGAGCTCGTCGGGCCCTCGTTTGAAGAACGTGGCAAACCAGACGCCCAGAAGGAAGCGCAGAAGCTGCAATGGGTGGGCCAGCTTCAAACGATGATGCGTGATGCGTTAAAACTACACGGGCAGCTCGAAGGCATCGACTATCAGGCGAAGAACTTCGTTCACGCCGACATGAACATGACCCAGTTCACCCAAACGCAGGACACCAAGCAGGAGAGCTTCCTCACCCTCTACCTCAAGGCCATGCAGGCTCAGAAGGCCGCCAATGAGAAACGTGGCGTCAGCTCCGACGCCGCCGGCATGGTGATGCTGCTGAAAATCCTGACCATGAAGGACAGCAGCACCGAACTGAAGCGCATGATCGCCCGCGAGTTCGACAGCGTGGAGGACATCATGGCCGGTGTCGAGTCTGGCGACGGCACCGTGCTCGTCGGCGAACGCAATCGCGTGGCCCTGGAGGTCATGGACAAGCAGATCGCCGCCGGGAAGAAGCACCTCGCCATCTTCTACGGCGCCGCGCATCTCGCGGACATGGAGGAGCGGCTGCTGAAGAAAGGCTTCAAGCGCACGAAGACCGAGTGGCTCACCGCGTGGGATCTGCCCCACGAGAAATAAAAAAGGCGAAGGCCGGATGCCTTCGCCTTTCTTTGAGCGCTGCACGAATGCAGGCAGACCTTATTTCTTCCCTCCGGCAGCCTCCTGACGGAGCTGCTCCAGACGTGACAGCACTTTCGGTGCGGCAGGCGCGGCGGGTTTTGGTGCTTCCTTCGGCTTGTTCGCGGCCACGACGGGTGCGGCAGGCGGGGTGACCACTTTGCGCGGCGCGTCGATGCGCAGGATGGAGCCGAGCGCGATGCGGTGAATGGTGGTGGTATTGGTGCCTTTGACAGGCACATCGACGCGCACAAACAGATTGGCCTGCTTGCCGATGGGTGATTTCGCATCGGTCTTCACCTTGAACGCCACTTCCTTCGTGTCCTTGGTGATCTTGGCCGGCTCGATCGGGATGGTGTCCGGCACGCCGAGCACCTGGGCATTGGCCTCGCCTTCAAACGGCAGCAACTGCTCCAGTTTGGCCACCATGACGGCCTCCTTGCCCTGCTCCACCGCGACGAGCGGAATGGCAGGCGCGTTGATGTAGGCCGGGGCGGTCACGACTTGCTGGAACGGCGAGGCATTGTAGATGCGTCCAGCACCCGCGTCAGCCTCGCCCATGACAGTGAAGTTCCAGGTGCCGGCGGGAGCGGCGGCGTTCGCATCGAGCTGGAAAGTGCATTCGTTCTGGCCTTCGGCGATGGTCTGCTCGCCGAGCGAGCTGATGCCGTTGGGTTTCCAGATCATGAGCACACGGATCGGCGCCTTGAAGCCTTCCTTGCGCTTGGAGACGACCTTGAGCTCCAGGATGCCGTTGTTCACCAGCGGCACGGCGGGCTTCACGATCTCCAGCGAATACGGAGCCTCTTCCACGACGCCGACCGGCAGGCGGTCTTCCACGTCCGTGTAATAGATCACGTTGCCGTTGCGCACGACGTCAAACTCCTGACGCAGCTTGCCCACGATCTTGTTGGCAGGATCCACGGGATTGAGCTTCACCGGCACGATCTGATGTCCCAGCGGGGCGTCAGGAGCGGCCTCGAAGAGCAGCGGCATGCTGCCGAGATCTTTGGGTGCCAGTTCAGTGAGCAGCTTGACGCCCTGGGGCAGGTTCGGCGCCTCGAACTTGTAATCGCCGCTCACATTGACGCGGGAAACGTTCACCAGCGTCGCATAGCGGCCGCCTTTGGGCACGGCGATGAACTGGCGGTAGTGAGTGTCATTCACCGTGAACTGCGGCGAGGCGAAGTAAACCTCCGGCTCGGCGGCGATGAGTTCGAGGCGATAAACGAAGTTCGGCCCGCCGCGCTCCAGATGGTCGGCCACACGCACGAAGTAGTCGCCATCGGCCGGGATGCCGATCTTGAACTTGCTGTCCAGGCGGCGGCGGCCACCGCCGTCATCGTTGCCGCTGAGGCTGCCGCCTTTTTCATTGTAGATGTTCACCACGCTGTCGAGCGGCGAGCCGATGCTCTGCGCATAGCCTTGTACTTCCAGCGTCATGCCCTTCTTGAGCGGCAGCTTGAAGTAATCCACGTCACCCGGCTTCTCGATGATGCCATTGAGGGCGATTGGACTCCCGGTGGCGGCCACGGTGGCCTTCGCCTGGTCCTCGTTCGGCTCGGCTTCGAGGACATTGTCGAAATTGACGAGGCGGAAGGGATTGCCGGAAGGCGCGGGCTCCTGGGTCTTCGAGTAGATCATGTAGCCGGGGTCGATTTCCGCCGGAAGCTGGGCCTCTTCTTCAAAGGAGCCCTCACGCTCGATGAAGCGCACCTTCGTCTTGGAGCCGATCTTGCCACCGGCAGGATAGACCACGTCGGGACGACGGAAACTGCCCACATGCAGGCGGTAGAATGAATTGCCGCCACCACGATACGAAGACTCGCGGATCATCACGGTGTAGTCGCCATCCTCCTCGGCCACATAGGAGCAGTAGCCGTCCTGGCGGTGCAGGATCGTGTCGTCCGAGATCACCTTCTCGAAGCGGTCCTTGTCGATGATCGCCAGGAAGGGATCAAACACCGTGTAGCCGAGGCGCAGGCCGTCCACCTCCACCGAGATGCGCTGGCCCTTCTTCGCCGTGACCTTGTAGTAGTCCACATCCTCGGTCTGCACCACGCCTTCCACCGTCTGGTTGAAGTTGATGACCTGCGGCGTCTCAAAGTCGCTGTTCGGCTCCTTCTCCACCACGTTCGGGAAGATGCCCACAAAGAACTGGCGCGGGTGGGAGATGCCCGTCTTCGTGCGGATGCGCATCAGGTAATTTCCCGGCGGCACATCCGGCGCGATGGCGATGGTCAGCTCCACCTTGCCATTCTCCGCCTTTTCCACGCTCTTCTGCGTGAATCCGGGGGAGAAGAAGATCATGCTTTCAAAATCCGCCAGTTGCGTGCCCGTGACGGTCAGCTTCACCTCCGTGCCACGCTGGCCGCCATTGGGCGTCGTGCTGGTGAAGGTGGGATAAGCGGCAAAGACGCTCGTGGCACACACGAGCGAGGCAGCGGTCAGGACAAGATGACGGATGGAGGACATGACAGTGGTTATAGGGGGTTGGCAGACATACGCCGCCGCCAGGGGAGAAATTACGTCTTGCGGAAAAGAGTTTCAGTCGCCCACGGAGCAGCTTTGAAGGCGGTTTGAGCCTGGATCACTCCTCCACCGGCAGCCAGCGCACGCCATCGACGACGACGTAGCCGTCCGCGCCTGTGTTGCTGATGATGAGGGAGGCCTCGGGCTCAAATTCATATTCGCCCAAGTCGAACCAAAAGACGCCTTCGCCCGCTTGCGGTTCCTTCAAATTGATCTTCAGGCGCTTCACCCCACCCGCGTGGAGCACTTCCGTCAACGCGTTGGAGGCGCGGTTGCTGTTCGGCGGGGCGGCGAGCATGACGCGATACTTGCCGGCCTTCGGCAGTTTCGCGACAAAGGTGGCGCTGGCCTGGCCGTCCTTGGCATTGCCGTCGTGGCTGTAGCCGTCGCCAATGAAGGACTTCGCCGCGCCGCTTTCCTGCCAGTGGCCGGTCTTCTTGGCCTCCGAGTCATCGACCACGATGCCCTTGATCGTCTTCGCATCGACACCACGTGAGGACTTGGGGCCGCTGTATTCCAGCACCTGGCCGTCCTTGAGCAACTGCTCGCGCAGCTTCACATAGGGCACCTGCTGCACCGAGAGGTTGTCATCGATGGCAAACACCGCCGCCGTGGCCGCGCTCTGGCCGAGGATCATGAACACGGGCTCCATGCGGATGCTGCCATAGGCGATGTGCGTGGCGGACATGGCCACGGGCACGAGCAGATTGCTCCCCTGCCCTTTCTTTGGCACCAGCGAGCCATAGGCGATCTCATACGGGCCGTTGGTGCTCACGCCGATGTCGCCTTCGTTCTGCACGTAACCTTCAGGTGTGATGTAGCGCTGCACGTTGTGGCTGTCGATGGTGTAGCTGCCCATGCCGACGGACTCGGGTGTGGGCTTCTTTTTGCGCAGCTCGTTCTCGGTCATGACGTAGTAGCCGATCATGCGGCGGGCCTCGCGGATGTAGAGCTGGTGGGACCAGTTGCCGTTGTCGGTGAACTCATCCTTCGGCAGGCCCCACTTGTTGAGTTCCTCCTGCACCTTCTTCGGCACACGCGGATCATTGGCCACGAACCACAGCAGGCCCTGCTGGTAGGTGCGGTGCTCGGCGATGATCTCCCGTCGCCGCTCGTAGCTGGCCTCGGGGTAATCGTAATTCATGCCGATGTTGTCGAAGCTGAACGGGCCGTGGTTGTTCGTGTCGGTCTTGTGATTCGGGATGGGATCGAACTTCTCGAAGAACTCACCCCAGCCGGTGTTCAGCACGCGCAGGAGGATTTCATACTGGCTGGCGTCGTAGCCCTCGGGCTTCGGAAACGGGATGCGGTTGCTCGGATCGGTGGTGTAGCAACTGCGGAAGCAGTAGGCCTGCACGCGCTTGTCGCCCTCGCCTTTGACACCGGGATCTTCCGCGCTCACGCGCGGCAGCACGCCACTTTTCGGATCGCCCGGCACTTTGTAGGGGCTGATCTTCTCCTTCACCGCGCCGAAGTGGTGGCGATGATGCAGCACGCCGACCTGGATGCCATTGTGCTCCTCGCCATAGACGCTGTTGGCCTCACGTCCGACGTGATAATCGACTCCGGCTGCGGCCATGAGATCGCCTTCATAGGTGGCGTCGATGAACATCTTCCCCGCGTAGGTCTTGCCGCTGAGCGTGGTGATGGCGGTGATCTTGTCGCCTTCCTTTTTGACGCCTTTGGCACGGTCGAGCCATTCATCACGCACGACTTCAATGCCGAACTCTTTGATGTAGTCTTCAAACACCTGCTCGGCAGCGTGCGGCTCGAAGATCCACATCGTGCGGTTCTCGCCGTCCATCGCGGGCGTGCCCTGGCCCTTGTTGCCGTACTCGGCTTTCTTCTGCTGCACCCACGACGCGTCTTTGTCGTAGTGCATGTAGATGCGGTGATAAAAATCACGCGCCAGCCCGCCGATGACCGCCTTGTTGCCCGTGTCGGTAAAGCCAAGCCCGCCGCTGCTCAAGCCGCCGAGATGCTTGTCAGGCGAGACGATGATGACCGACTTGCCCATCTTCTTCACCTGCACGGCGGAAGTGACGGCGGCGCAGGTGCCGCCGTAGATGACCACGTCATGCTCGGCGGCTTGAACGAGCCCGATGGATAGCAAAAGAGACGCGGTAAGGAATTTCATGATGTTCGGAGTTGGGAGTCCCGGCTTTAGCCGGGAAATCGCCCTTCACGAGCAAATTCCTCGAACATTCCACTGCGCCGAGTCTCACGTTTGGAGTTCCTCGCTCGGAGTACCGGCTTCAGCCGGAAAAGCCGTCACCGAAGCAACGCGCACTCATTTTCGATGCCCATCCTGCTGATCACGCCTTACCGCCTGAAGGCGGGACTCCGAACTGAAAAGCACTCGCCGAAGTAGCATGTACTCATTTCGACAGCATTCCTGCTGATCACGCCTCACCGCCTGAAGGCGGGACTCCGAGCGGACTCCGAACTCTAAATTTCTGGATCATCCCAGCCCTCCCCGTAATCCAGCACGGGATAATCCCGCCAGATCGCCTCCGCCCCGTCTCTTCCCACACGCTCAAGAAAAGCCCCGGCACTGCTCCACGGCCAGTCCGTCCACTTCTCCACATAACCATGCCGCACCGGGTTGTGATGCACATAATTCAGTGTTGCCATGTAGTGACCATCGGAACGGATGGTGCGTTCCACGGCACGATGAAAATTCTGCCGTCCGCGCGTTCCCTCCTCCTGATTCCACCCCCGCGAGAGTCGGCCATGCAACCGGCCCAGCTCAAACAGGACCTTGGCGATCATGGGTGCCTCAATGAGCGCATGGTAATGATTCGGCAGCACACACCACGCCGCCACCTCCGTCGTCGAAGTCTTCAACACTTCAAGCCAGGCCGCAGTGAAGTCATCCATCCGTTTCTCCGAAAAGCCAAGGTGCGGTTGGTGCTCATAACAGGCCGCCGTGATGTGATAATGCTGCCTGCCCTCATCGTAACGATGCGGTGGACTGTGCCACGGCTGATGCCGTCCCTGCCGCTGTGACAACACCCAGCGCCGCTGCTCCAGAGTCATCCTGCGCCATTCATAGGGACGAGACATGCGCGTTTTTATCGGGATGGTAAAAGTGTGTCCAGCACAAAGTCTGGAGTTCGGAATCCCGCGCTCGGAGTACCGGCTTCAGCCGGAAGAGCCGTCGCCGAAGCAACGCGCACTCATTTTCGATGCCCATCCTGCTGATCACGCCTCACCGCCTGAAGGCGGGACTCCGAACTGAAAAGCACTCGCCGAAGTAGCTGTACTCATTTTCAATGCCCATCCTGCTGATCACGCCTTACCGCCTGAAGGCGGGACTCCGAGCGGACTCCGAGCGAGGACGCCAAACGAAGTAAAGATGCCGCCAGGACATACGTTACCAGCAGCGACTCAACCCTTTACCGCCTAAAGGCGGGACTCCCAACTTACAGCTCCCATGACCCGACCACTCGCCCTCCTCGCGTTCATTGCCTCCGCCACCTTCGGCCAGGATCTGCTGCCTAAGCCGCTCGTCCTTCGAGAGAGCGGCAAACAGTCCGACTTCCCCGCGCTCTGCGTCGATGCCAAGGGCGTTCCCTGGGTCGCTTACGTCGAGTGGGACGGTCATCAAGACACCCTGCATCTCGCCCAAGGCTCGGGCGAGGCTTTGACCTCCGAGCTGACGATTGGCGAGCCGGGCATCATTCATCAGCCCGCGATCGCCGCCGATGGCAACGGCACGCTGCATGTGGTGTGGTCGCAGGTGAACGGCAAAGACCTCATGGAGCTGAAGGCGGCCTCCATTCGCGATGGCAAGCTCGATGGCGCGATCACCACGCTCGCCAGCTCACCGAACGGCGGCCATGCCTTTGCCAAGGCGGGCACGGATGCCTCTGGCAATGTCTGGGTCGTCTGGCAGGGCATGCGCGGGAAGCTGGCGGATGTTTACTGTCGTGTGTTCGAGATGAAGAAGTCCGCCTGGTCCGCCGAAATCGTCGTGGCTGATGATGCAGGCGGTGATTGGGAGCCGTGCGTGGCCTTTGACGGCAAAGCGGGCGCATGGGTGCTCTACGACTCCTCGCTCGGCAATGAATTCAACATCTATGCGGTGCGCATCGACGCTGATCTGAAGGCGGGCAAGCCGCAGACGCTGGTCGCGACCGATCGCTACGAAGGCCGCGTGAGCGCCATCGGCGCGAAGGATGGCCAGGGCATCTGGATCGCCTGCGAGCGCGGCAATCAGCAGTGGGGTCTCGACATGCGCGCCCATGGCCGTCTGCAAGGCCTCAACGGTCGCAAAGACACCGTCATCGCCTACTTCGATCTCACCAGCGGCAAGACAGAAGAGCTTCCCTCCCCGGATGCTCTGTTCAACGAACTGCCCGGCCCACAGCCCGCGAAAGCTGCCGCGCCGCGTGGCAACAATCCCAAAGCGAAGGCGAAAGCCGCCGAGCCGAAAAAGAAAGGCAATCAGCCGCCGCCGAATGAAGTCGCCGCGCTGAACCTGCCGCACCTCATGCTCGATGCCGCAGGCCGGCCGTGGCTGACCGTGCGCTACTTCAAAGCCTACTGCTGGCGCATCGGCCTCACACGCTACGATGCCGCGACGAAGCAGTGGACGAAGCCTTACGCCATCCCCGGCAGCGTTTACTCGCAGGATCGCCAGACCATGCACGCCCTCGGCAAGGATGGCAGCCTGTGGATCGCATGGCCGAGTGATTTGCGCGGTTCGAAGCTGCATCAGACCGCAGGCATCCACCTCGCCAAAGTCGCCACCGATCTGGATCTGCCGCTCGTTGCCGCGCCAGCACCGAAAGCTCACGAACCTTTCGCGGCTTACATCAATCCGGTCACGCCCGAGCGAGATCGCGACGAGCGCCATACCTGGACGCACGACGGAGTGACGTACAAGCTCTACTGGGGTGATTACCACCGCCACACCGACATCTCGAACTGCATCACCGCGAACGACGGCTGCGTGCTGGAGCAATTCCGCTACGCCATCGACATGGGCAAGCTCGACACACTCGGCACCAGCGACCACACCGACATCGCGAAGATTTATCACCCCTATGAATGGTGGCTGAATCAGAAGATGGTCGATGTCTTCTACTCACCCGGCTTCTTCACCAGCATGTATGCGTATGAGCGGGAGCAGAAGTGGCCCTTCGGCCATCGCAACATGGTCTTCGCCCAGCGCGGCGGCCCCATCGTTTACATCCAGCGGAAGAACTATGTCGATTCACCCTGGCAGAAGATTTTCCCTGTGAAAACCGAAGGCACGCCTGAGCTGCATCCCACCGAACTGTGGGACGTGCTCACCCGCTATGGCAAGCCCGTCACCGCCATCTCCCACACCGGCGCGACGGGCATGGGCACGGATTGGGATCAAATCCCGCCCATCGACCACCGCGTCGAAAACGTGATCGAGATCTTCCAGGGTGCGCGTGTCAGCTACGAAGGTCTCAACGCCCCGCAGCCCACCGTCGGCCTGCGCGTTGGCGAGGAGTACAACCACGCCTCGACCGTCATCGGCAAACCCGTCGTCGGCGAACCCATCCGCAGCTTCACCGAGAAGAACAACGGCGTGTATCAGCACGCGCTCGAACTCGGCCACAAACTCGGCGTGTGGGCGAACAGCGACCACATCAGCACGCACACGAGCTACGGCGGCGTCTATGTGAAGGATTTTACGCGTGAAGGCATCATCGAAGGCCTCAACGCCCGCCGCACCATCGCCGCCACCGACAAGATTTTCGTCGAGTTCACCTGCAACGACAAACTCCTCGGCACCGAGATCGCCGTGACTGGCAAACCCGTGCTCAAACTCAAGATCGACGGCACCGCCGCCCTCAAGCGCGTCACGCTCGTGCGTAACGAGAAAAATCACCAGCAGTGGGAGCCGAACACCAAGACCTTCGAGAAAACCTTCACCGATGAATCTCCCATCGCCGGTGAAAACCGCTACTACCTCCGCATCGAGCAAAGCGACGGCAACATGGCGTGGAGTTCGCCGGTGTGGGTGCAGGTGAAGTGAGAAATTGGAAGTTAGAAGCGGTGTCAAATCTTCCTCCAACTCCTCCTCCCCCAAGGCACGAGGAGGAACAGGATTGAAGCATCCGTCGATTCAATCAGCATCTCCCCAGGGGTGAACAACGTGCAGGCACGCCACACGCTGACCGTCACGCAAACTTGGTCACACCGGGCATGGGCATCGGGCTGGGCTCGAACTTGTCGCCGAACTGGAGATGGTCGGGGGCGAGATCCTGTTTGGAGGACATCATGGCCAGAGCCACACGTTCGGGAGCCTTGTCTTTCTTCGCTTCCTTGTCCTTGCCTGCGGGAGCGGGAGCAGGCGGCGGAGAATCGTCCTTCCATGCGATTTTTTGACCCGTGTAGGCAGCTTCGCGGCCCATGACGGCAACGAGACTGGAGAGCATCATGCGGTCGCCATTGTTGATGACTTCGCCTTTGCGGATGGCGGCAAACAGCGCGTCATGCTCGGCCTGGTGCATCTGGCGCTCGCCTTCGCGATGCCGCCAGCGTTTTTCCCCTTCGATGTAGGGATACTGGCCTTTGCCGAGCACCAGCCTGCCCTTGGTGCCGCTGACCACGTCAATGACCTCCGAATGAGTGCCACGCTGCTGGCGGGAACCGAAGTGGCAGAGCACGCCGCCGTCCCATTCGTAGGTGACATTGAAGTGGTCAAAGATGTTGCCACCTTCGGCAGGAATCTGGCGGCCGCCGCTGGCGATGCAGGAGACGGGCGGCGTGTCCCGCATGGCCCAGACAACCTTGTCGATGCTATGCACGGCCTGCTCGACGATGCTGTCACCGGAGAGCCAGGAGAAGTTGTACCAGTTGCGGATCTGCCACTCGGTATCGCCCATGCCGGCGGGGCGGCTGCTGGCCTCTGGCATCGGCTTGACCGGACCGGTGTGGTAGGAGGCATAAATGTCGCGGATCTCACCGATGTCACCGCCATGGACGCGCTTGTAGGCCTCGATGCGCGAGGCGCTGTAACGCCAGCAGAAGCCGGCCACCAGATTGATCTTTTTCTCCTGCGCCTTGCGCACGGCCGCCATGGCCACGTGATAACCGGCGGCATCCACGGCCATCGGCTTCTCACAGAAGATGTGTTTGCCGGATTCGACAGCGGCGGTGAGATGCTGCGGACGGAATCCAGGCGGCGTGGCGAGCAAAACAACGTCCACATCCGTGGCGAGGAGCTTCTTGAAGGCATCCAGCCCGGTGAAGCGCATTTCCGACTTCACATCGACCCGGTCCGGGAACTGCGTGGAGAGATTCTTGATGCTGCTCTCGATCTGCGTGTCGAACGCGTCCGCCACGGCGACGAGCTTCGTGTTGTAATCTGCCGTCAGCGCCTGCGCCGCCGCGCCTGTGCCGCGCCCGCCGCAACCGATGAGGCCGACACGCAGCGTTTCATTGGAGTCCACCTTCTGCTGCGCGCGCAACGTGGTGGCGGCAGTGATGATGGCGGGAGCGAAGAGCGCTCCGCCGCTGGCATTGAGGAAACGACGGCGGGAAAAAACAGAGACGGCTGGATCGGACATGAGGACGTTGGGGTTGGGAGTAAAAAGGAGCTGAAATTTCGCCATGGCGGCGGCAAACCTTTCAGTCAAAGGTCAGATTGAACGAAGACCGCCTGCCCGGGCCGTGCTCAGGCCTTGCGCGGAATAACCTTCGTCGGTCCGGTGGCTTGCGGCGGGAGCCCGTCCACGCCGGGTTCGCTCAGCGGCTGCGTCTCGTCGCGGCTGGCATCATCATCAGGCGCGGGTTGCAGGAGCGCTTGCACCAGCAGTTGCGTGTCTTCCAGGAATGTCAGTCCAGCGCGACGCAGAAAGTCCACTTCCGAGGCATGCGTGTGCAGCGTGATGAGCAGGCACTCGCCTTTGAACACGGCCAGCACAAACACGCCCTCGTAACCGAACCAGAAGGTCGTCACATCACGATCACCACCGCTGGCGAAGTGCGCGCGCGCATCATGGATAGTCTGCAGCAGGCGTTCCGCGCGAAATTCTTCAAACGGCAGCATGTTGATGAGAATCTGCCGCCGCCAGCATAGCAGCAGGCCGTTCACCGAACCGGCATGCTTCAGGCGTTCGAGGGCGGAACGAAGGGAGGGAGTGATGGATGCAGCCATGGGTTTATGCCTCCATCGAGTTGACGCGGGTGAGCAGTTCAAACATCGGAATCCGCTCGCCGATGAGAGCGCCTGCGCCGGGATCCTGCGGATCGGTGCCGGCATCGAAATATGCGAAGTTCAGGGTGAAATCCTCCTCCTGAAGCGTGCCGCACCATGGCGCGTCCAGTTCCAGGCACTCGCCGATCTTCAACCCGAAGTGCCGCAGGCCTTGGAAATCGGCGGCGTAGTTGTTCACGGCCTCCTGGCCGCTGTCAC
Source organism: Akkermansia muciniphila (assembly GCA_945882215.1). Classification (GTDB taxonomy): domain Bacteria; phylum Verrucomicrobiota; class Verrucomicrobiia; order Verrucomicrobiales; family Verrucomicrobiaceae; genus Prosthecobacter. Next base: position 17,567 of record CAMCWM010000042.1, read on the forward strand.
TGGCCACAAGGCCGTCTTTCAGGGTGAAAAGTTGCAGGGGAAGAGGTGGAACCTCGGTGGCGCTCATGGGGATAATCAGATTGCTCCCGCTTTCGTCTCAAAAAACGGCAGGCGAGGCAAGAACAATCCACGGCGCAGCCAAAAAAGCCTGAAGTTCCGATACCCCTGTCATTCGGCATTCGTCATTCGTCATTCCTCATGCTACTTCTCCCACGCCCATGACTGCCACCGCCCCCAGCTTCAAAATCGGCAACGAAAAACTCATCAAGGTGCTGCCCAACGCCGCGAATCGCCTGCTCGGCCTGCTCAAGAAGCAGGGACGGGCGGAAAATGGCGCGTTGCGTGTCGCCGTTGTCGGCGGGGGCTGTTCCGGCCTGCAATACAAGATGGATCTCGTCGATGGTCCCGCCAACCGCGACATCATGGTCACCTCCAGCGATGTGCGCGTCGTCATCGACCCGAAGAGCGCCCTGTTCGTCTCCGGTTCCGAGCTTGATTACAGCGACGACATGCAGAGCGGCGGCTTCAAGGTGAAAAACCCCAACGCCGTCGTCACCTGCTCCTGCGGCGAAAGCTTCTCCGCCTGATCGCCGATGTCGAACGCCTTCGCCCTCCTCGGTCTGCCGCGTGTGGCGGCGCTTGATGCCGAAGCCTTGCAGCAGGCCTGGCTCGCCGCCAGTCGTGGCGCTCATCCCGACCAGCCCGGCGGCGACACCGCCCACGCCGCTGAGATCAACGCTGCCTACGAAACACTGCAAACACCGGAAAAACGCCTCAAGCACCTGCTTGATCTGCATCAGGTGCCTTGGCGCACTGTCCCCATCGACGACGCGATGATGGCACTCTTCGGCCAGCTCGGCCCCGCGCTGCAAAACGTCGCCGCCTTCCTCAAACGCAGGCAGTCCGCCACTTCAGCGCTCGCCAAAGCCCTGCTCGCCCCCGAGGAAATGCGCCTGCGCGAGCAACTCGAAACCCTCGGCACCACGCTCGATGAGGAGCGCACCACCTTGCTCGAAGCCCTCCCCGCTTTCGACGCTCGTCTCAGTTCCGGCGAAACTACTGCACTCGCTGATCTCCAAATTCTCCAAGCCCGCCTCGCCTACCTCGGCAAATGGCAGACCCAGGTGCGCGAGGCGTTGTTGAGTTTGATGTGAACAGCGACAATCACTTCGCCTCAAACCGCTTCCGCAGTTCATTGAAGTAACGCCGCACTTGCTCACGGCGTGCAGGAGGCAAAGCGGATTCGTCGAGGGCGGCTTCTTCGGCCTGGATGGCTTCGAGGGCGGTCTGGGTGGCACTTCGAGTGGATTGTTCGGTGCGTGCGCCGCCTTCCACACTGCGCACAGTGCTCTGGCCTTCGTTGTTCTGCTGGGCCTGCACGACGCTTTGATTGCCGCTGTCCTGCTTCTGCGTGGGCGTGTTGTTGAGATCAGCGGTGCTGCTAACACTGGGCTGCTGGCCGCTGCCAGGCAGAGCGATGAGCGGGCCATCTAATTGATCAGATTCTTGATTCCCGGGCAGAATGATCGTGGGATCCTTGCCATCTGGTTTCCCACCTGGAACAGGAGCGAGGAGCATGGGCTGGCCATTGGAAGGTTGCCCCTGCTGTCCGGGCTGGCCTTGCTGCCCCTGCCCCATCATCATTTGCTGTTGCCCCTGTCCGCCCTGCGGCTGCTGCTGCATTTGATTTTGCTGTCCCTGCTGCTGCCCCATACCGGGTGGATTGAGCATCTGCTGCGGATTTTGCGCCTGCCCGACCTGCTGAGTGCTGCCTTGTTGTCCTTGCTGACCACTTTGTCCGGCCTGGCTCATCTGCTGCATCGCCCCGTTGCTCTCATTCTGCCCGGCGATGCTGCTGCCGGAATCACGCAACTGCTGTGCGAGCTGCTGGAGTTCGTTGCGTGATTGCTCACGCAACGCGAGATCGCGCAGCTTGTCGGCGAGTTTTTGGAATTCTTCTCCAGCGCCAGACGGTTTGCCCTGCTGCATCTGATCACCTGCCGCGAGCACGTTCTGGCCGACGGTGCGTTTGCGATCCTCCTTGTCGGACTGCTGCTGCACGTCCTTGAGCGTTTCATTCATGCGCTCCTTCGCCTCAGCACCGAGCTGCGGTGATTTGAGCTGGCTGGCGAGCGTTTCGGCGGCCTTCGCGGCAGCCTTCGCATTCTTCGAGGCCACGGAATCGCCGAGATCGGCGGTGTCGGCATGCTTGCGCAGCGCCTCGATGAGTTTCTCCGAGGCCCAGGCCTCCTTGCCGTTGCCAAGCTCGTCCGCGAGCTTCTCCGCGTCACGCGCACGACGTTCGAGTTCGGCCAAAACAGCGCGCGCATCCTTGCCACCGGCGTTGGCAAGATCGGTGGCGGTCTTTTGCAGCTTCTGCTTCAAGTCCTCGACCTGTTTGTTCTCCTCGTCCTTGAGTCCGGCGAGTTTTTTCTTCTCCCAGTCGGTCTGCGCGAGTTTTTGAGCCTCTGCGGCGGCCTTGCGCGTCATTTCCTCGTCCATCACGATCACATCTGAAGGCGGAGCGATGACGATGCTGATGAAGCTGCCGAGAATCGCCAGGAGCAGCGGCAGCGCGAGCCAGCGGTCCGGTCGCAGCGGCAGATCCTTCTTCAATGTGGGCAGCGCCTGTGGCAAAACCTCACGTTGCGCGGCGATGTGGGCATACGCGGCCTCGCCACCGTCGGACCGTTGCTCAAACCACCATGCGGAGGCAAACGCCTCACGCCGTCCCGCCGCCTGATCCCACAGCGCGAGCGCACTGAACTGCCCGGGACGCTGCCACCAGGCGTAAGCAAGAGTGCCCGCCGACCAAAGGAGCAAACCGATCCACGGTGTGAAATGCGCGCCCGCTCCGCGCAACGTGGCCAGAATCAGCAGCACAAGCACCAACGAGGCGGGAATCAACGTCATGCGCAGCACCGCCAGCCAGCGCCGCAGCGTCACCCACACCTGGACCTTCTGCGCCACGGGGGCGAAGGCGGATTCGGCGGATGGAATGGCGTTCATGGTTTCAATACATCGTAAAACGTGACAAAGGCCAAGTACTTTGGGTGCTACTTCATTCAATCCCGAGCCTTGAGCACGCCCACCATGTCCAGTTTGCGCAGCATGCGGCCGACGACGATGAAGGAGGCGCAGGAGGCCGCCACCACAACGAGCACGGCGATGGTGTAGGTGTAGAGACTGATCTGCAGCGGCAGGCGGACGGTTTCCGTGCGCACTTTTTCAATAATGAAGATGGCAAGCCCCCGACCGAAGAGCAAACCCACCGGCAGGGCGGCGAGGATGAGCAGGATCAGCTCCCCTAGCAGCACCCCGGCCACCTCGCGCTGGGTGAAGCCGACGACACGCAGCGTGGCCAGATCCCGGCTGCGCTCGGAAAGGGCGATGCGCGCGCTGTTATACACGACACCGAAGGCGACGACGATGGCGAGAACGAGATAGAGCTTCCGAATGATGCCGATGCTCTGCCCGGTGGTGTCACGAAAGGCCTGGAGCTGGTCCTTCTTCACCATGGTGACGGCCACGCGCGGCGTGTCCTTGATCTCGCGCATGAAATCGGCCCAGCGCGTCTGATCCACCGTCAGATAAGCGCCGCTGACCGTGTTCCCCTCCTGCATGAGGCGGTGCAGCGCGTCGATGTCCATGAAGGCGGAGACTCCGGCAAAGTCCTCCATGAATCCACGGATGGCGACGCTGAGCGTGTCACGCCGGCCTTCGAGCGCCTCGACCTGCACGACATCGCCGATGCGCGCGTTGAGGATTTTGCCAAGCTGCGCCGACATGATAATGCCCTCTTCCGGCAGCAGGATGCGGCGGCGGTTCGCATCCATCAGGCGGTTCAGATCCGCGTTTCGCGGCAGTCCGCTGACGGCGAGCTTGCGTGAATGATGGCCAAAGTGGATGCGCGCCTGCACCGCGCGCACCGGCTCGGCACGTTGCACTCCGGGAAGCTTCTCCAAGTTGTGCAGCGAGTCCCCTGATCCCGGTTCGGAGAAAAACACGACCACATCCTGCCGCTGCACGTCATTCCACTGATAGGTGAGCAGGTAGTCGATGCTGTCTGCCATCGAACCGGGCAGCACCATCAGCCCCGTGGCCAGTGCGAGGCCGAAAATGGTGAACAAGGCCTGCACCGGACGGCGCTCGATGTTTCGCAAGGCCATTCGCAAGGCCGGACCGCTGCCGCGTGTGAGGCCAAGACGCTCCAGCATGGAAGGTTTGAAATCCGCGGGCGGTTCTGGCCGCATGGCCTCGGCAGGCGGCAGTTTGACCGCCATCCACACGACGCTGATGACCCCGAGGATCGAAGCGGCGGCGCTGACAATGAGAGCGATGCCCAGAGCGCTGTAGTCCATGCGAAAGTTCAAATCGGGAAAGCGGAAGAACAGCGTGTAGATGCTCACCAGCCCGCCGCCCATCCAACGCCCCACAATGCCGCCGATCAAGGTGCCGAGCACCACGATGACGAGGGCGTAGTTCAGATAGTGCCGCCCCACCTGCCAGGAGGAATAGCCGAGCGCCTTGAGCTGCGCGATCTGCTCCCGCTGCAAGCGCACGAGACGTGCGAGCACCGCGTTCACCATGAACGCCGCCACGCTGAGGAAGACGACGGGATAGGCCACGGACAGCGCATGCACCACGCGCAGCTCGTCATCCAGCCGCTGGGCGCTGTTGTGATCCCGGCGCGTGTAGGCGCCCTGCGCACCATGATCAGCCAGCAGGCGGTCCATCTCCTCCATCACCGGACCCGCCTGAGCACCTGGCGCGAGATCGACGCAGATGTCGTTGAACGCGCCGTCGAGATTGTAGGGCACGGCGATGGCGCGGTAGTTCATCCAGAACACGCCGTAGCGTTTGTTGTCCGGCAAGGTCTGGCCGGGACGCGCCTCGAACACGAATTCCGGGGAAAGACCGATGCCGCAGACGATGAGCCTGTCGCGACGGCCGTTGATGATCGCGACAAGGCTGTCACCAATTTGCAGCTTGTTGGCGAGCGCGAAGGACTCACTCACCACCGCATGACGGCGCTCGTCGGGCTGCGGCAGCCTTCCCAGACGGACAAAGACCTGGTTCAGCGTCTGCGGCCGGTCCTCTGGCAGCGAGACCAGATGCGCGGACGCCGGCTCGGTCATCCCTTCGAGATCGAGCGTGGCATCGACAACGACCCGCGCCTCGATGGCGGCGACACCGGGAATTTCCGCCACGCGATCAGCCAGCGACAGCGGCGCACGTTTCAACGAGGCAAAGACATCCGCCAGCCGGTAGCGCTGGTAATACGCGTCACGCGTGCTCTCCAGCGTCAGGATGATGCTGCGCGTCATGATCATCATCGCCAGCCCGCAAGCCATGACGAGGCTCACCGCCACGATCTGGCCCTTCATGCGACCGAGGTCGCGGAAGAGCTTCAAATCGAGCGGTGTGAGCATGAACGTGTGAGCTGGGGTTTAATCCCGCGCCTTGAGCACCGCCACCATGTCCAGCTTGCGCAGCATGAGACTGACCAGGGTGAACGAGGCGCAGGTTGCCGCTAAAACAACGAGCACGGAGCTGGCATAGGTACTGGGATTGATGTGCGCAGGCAGCCGGACAGTCTCCGTGCTGACCGCCGCGATGACATATCTGGCCACCCAGTGCCCAAACAGCAGCCCCGTCGGCAAGGCGACCAGCACCAGCAGCGAAAGCTCCACCAACAGCACCGCGATGATCTCATAGACCGTCAGTCCAATGACCCGCAGCGTGGCCAGATCCCTCCCACGCTCAGAGAGAGCGATGCGGGCGCTGTTGTAAACGACGCCAAAGGCGACAATGACCGCCATCCAGAGAAACAACTGGCGGAGGATGCCGATGCTCTTGCCTGTGGAAGCCCGGAACGCCTCCAACTGATCCTGTTTGGCACTGGCAAAATCGACCTTGGGCTGGTTTTTGACCTCGCTCATGAAGTCCTCCCAATGGCTGGCATCAATGCTGGCGAAAGCGCCAGTCATCGTGTCACTTTCCCGCAGGTGGTGACGGACAGCGTCAATATCCATGTAGGCAGCGAGGCCATAAAAATCCGCCATGAAGCCCCGCACCCCGACGACCCGCGTCTCGCAATGCCCCTCCAGCGCCTGCACGTGGATATTGTCCCCGGGCTTCACATTGAGCACCTCTCCGAGTTTTTGCGAAATGACCACCCCCTCCTTTGGCAGCACGATGGGGCGTCCCAAGATATCCCTGGGCTGGATGAGACCTGCGCTATCTTTGAGCCCAAGGATGTAAACCAGACGCGCATGATGGCCGTGGTTCACCCTTGCGAGGAAACCACGGACAGGCTCGATTTGAATGACACCAGGAAGATGTCCGAGATCGTATTGAGTCCGGATGGTGGAGGGCTCCCGCATGCTGATGATCACATTCTGCCGGTAATGATCGTTCCATTGGTAGGTCAGAAGGTAGTCCACACTATCCGCCAGCCCCCCTGGCAGCACCAGCAACCCGGTGGACAGCGCCAGGCCGAGAACAGTGAAGCTTGCCTGCGCGGGGCGTCGCTCGATGTTCCGCAACGCCATGCGGAACACCAGGCTGGTGCCACGCGTGAGACCGAGGCGCTCCAACAGCGAGGGTTTGAAATCCGCAGGCGGCTCAGGCCGCATGGCTTCCGCCGGCGAGAGCTTCACCGCCATCCACACCGCGCCAGCAACTCCGAGCACAGCAGCAGCCACGCTGACAAACAACGCCGCGGCGAGAGCCACATGATTCATCTGAAAGTTCAATTCAGGAAAGTGGAACAGGAGGGTATAAACCCGCAGCATGATACCGCCGAGATGCCAGCCGGCCAGGATGCCCAGCACACCGCCAATCGCCACGATGACCAGCGCGTAGTTCAGATAATGCCGTCCCACTTGTGCCGAGGTGTAGCCCAACGCCTTCAACTGGGCAATCTGCTCACGCTGCAGCCGCACCAGGCGCATCAAAACCGAGTTCACCATGAAGGCCGCCACACAGAGAAACACGATGGGATAAGCCACCGAAAGCGCCTGGATGATGCGTAGTTCGTCCCCCAGCCTTCTCGAACTGGCATGATCTTTCAAAGCGTAGGCGCCATACGCGCCGTAGGCTTGCAACACCCTGTCAACTTCTTCGATGACCTGTTTGGGCGGTGTTCCCGGCGCCAAATCCATGCAAAAATCATTGAACGCGCCCTCCAGATTGAATGCCGTCGCCAGCGCTTGATAGCGCATCCAGAAAACACCGTAATGACGGTTATCCGGCAACGTCTGCCCCGGCGGCGCCTCAAACACAAACTCAGGCGACAGCCCGATCCCGCAGACATCGAGATGGTCACGCCGCCCGTTGATGATGGCGATGATTCTCTCTCCAATGTGCAGACCATGCGCCAGCGCGAAGGCTTCACTCACAACCACCGCCCTTTGGTCGCCGACTCGCGGCAGCCGGCCTTGACGCAGGAAGATTTGATTGAGGCTCTGCTGGCGGTCGTCAGACAGGGATACCAAGCGGGCTTTGACCGGCTCCTGCACTCCCGCCATGTCCAGCACGGCTCCTTTCACGACCCTGAGATCCACAGCCGCCACACCCGGGATGCGGGCGAGCCGTGGCATGATCGAAAGCGGAGAGCTTCTAACACCGCCGAACACGTCCGGCATGCGATATCGCTGATAATAAGCGTCACGCGTGCTCTCCAGGCTCAGAATGATGCTCTGTGAAACGATGATCATGGCCACTCCACAGGCCATGACCAAACTCGCAGCAATGACCTGCCCCTTCATGCCCATGAGGTCGCGAAGGAGTTTGCGATCGAGCGTGGAGATCATTTCAAGGACAGATTCACAGAGGCGGATGATGAGAAGAGCCCCCGGTCCAAGATTTGAGCGGAGAGCAGCAGCATCGGTCACACTATTTCCAAGCCGGTTTCTTGACAAGCCGCACAGTGAGGAAGTATGCAATTCAAATCAGACACATGCCCGCCAAATCCCTCCACGAGCCCATTGCTATTATCGGAATCGGATGTCGTTTGCCAGGAGGAGCAAACAATGCCCAGTCCTACTGGCAGATGCTGCTCAATGGCGTGGACGCCGTGCGCGAGATAAGCCCGGACCGCTGGGATCTGCGTGCTTATTTTGACCCAGAACAGGGCAAACCAGGCAAGACCTACTCGAAATGGGCGGGATTGATCGAAAACATTGATCAATTTGATCCGCAGTTCTTCGGCATCTCGCGTCGCGAAGCGTCGTTCATTGATCCACAACACCGCATGCTGCTGGAGGCGGCCTGGGAGGCGCTGGAGGACGCCGGACAGCAAGTGGACATCACCAAAGGGGATGACACAGGCGTCTTCGTCGGCATTTCCACCAGCGATTATGCGAATCTCCAGATCGCAGACTCTTCCCGGTCCTTGGTGGACGCCTATTCGGCCACGGGTGTCGCCATGAGCATTGCGGCGAACCGCATTTCGTACGCGCTGAACTTGCAGGGGCCCAGTCTTGCGGTGGACACCGCCTGCTCCTCCTCGCTTGTCGCCGTTCATCTTGCCTGCCAGGCGATTTGGAATCACGAATGCCACCGCGCAATCGCAGCCGGTGTGAATTGCCTCATCACACCGCACCTTTTCATCGCGTTTTCCAGCATGGGCATGCTGTCCCCCGATGGCCGGTGCAAGGCCTTCGACGCCAGCGCGAATGGTTTCGTCCGTGGTGAAGGTGTAGGCGCGGTGTGTTTGAAGCCCCTGTCCGCCGCGCTGGCGGCGGGTGATCCCATTTACGCTCTAATCCGCAGCACGGCAGTCAATCAGGATGGACGAACCACGGGAATGACCGTGCCGAGCCGGAGTTCGCAGGAAGCACTGGTGTTGGAAGCCTGCCGGCTGGCGGGAGTATCACCCCATGAGATCCAATACGTCGAGGCCCATGGCACTGGCACAGCCGTCGGTGATCCGATCGAAACCAGCGCTCTCGGCACCGTGCTCGGAGCAGGCCGCCCTGCAGGCGAGGAATGCCTGATCGGCTCGGTCAAAGCCAACATCGGCCACTTGGAATCTGGCGCTGGCATTGCAGGCATCATCAAAGCAGCCTTGTGTCTCAAGCACGGCATGGTGCCTCCCAATCTGCACTTCAAGAACCCAAATCCCGCCATCGATTTCGAGAAATTGCGGTTGAAAGTTCCGGTGCATTCCACCCCGCTTAAACGGGACGCGAAACACCGGCTGCTGGCGTGCATCAACTCCTTCGGTTTCGGCGGCACCAATGCGCATGCCATTCTGGAAGGACCTCCGGCAGCAGCGGCACCCGCCCGCCACACAGGCACCGACGGCCGTCTCCTGATGCTGCCGCTCTACGCGCGCGGCGGCGACACCGCGCTGGACGCCGTGGCCAAATCCTTCCACGACCACATTGCATCCGTCATTGCGGATGACTCCATTTCACTCACGGACATCTGCGCTGCCGCGGCGAGGCGCCGCACCCATCACGAGCAACGGCTCGTTGTGCAGGGGGCTGACAAAAAGGAGATGCTCGCGTCGCTCACCTCTCATTTGCGTGGCGAAGCCGTTCCGGGCCTGAGCGTCGGCAGAGCCGTCAAAAATGCCAAGGCAGTGTTTGTCTTCAGCGGTCAGGGGCCGCAGTGGTGGGCCATGGGGCGTGAACTCATGCAGGAAGAGCCGGTTTTCCGGCAAATGCTTCAGGCCTGTGATGACGAGTTGATCAAACTGGGAGACTGGTCTCTCATGGAAGAACTCAGCCGTGACGAGCAGACCTCGCGCATGAACGAGACCGAGTTTGCCCAGCCGGCGATTTTTGCCCTTCAAGTCGCTCTCGCCGCACTTTGGAAGTCATGGGGCATCCAGCCCTCGGCAGTGGTGGGCCACAGCGTGGGCGAAGTTGCTGCGGCACACGAGGCCGGCGTGCTGGATCTCCCGGCGGCCATCCGCGTCATTTATCATCGTGGCAGATGCATGGAGCACGCCCCCGAACGTGGCAAAATGATCGCCGCCGCGCTCACTCGCGAGGAAGCTTTGGAAAAAATCGCCGCCTATGGAGGCAGGCTCTCCCTGGCGGCCGTAAACGGGCACCGCATGGTGTCCATTTCTGGTGACGCGGATGCGGTGGATGAATTGTTCCAGCAGTTGGAGCAGCTCCAGTTGTATGTGCGTCAGGTTCCCGTCAACTATGCCTTCCACAGCGCACACATGGACCCCGTGCAGGCCGAACTGGCCGCCGCGCTGAACGAACTGCGGCCCCAGACAGCCAAACTGCCGATTTATTCCACCGTGACGGGACAGCAGGCAGAGGGAGTTCTCTTTGACGCGGACTACTGGTGGCAGAACGTTCGACAGACCGTTTTGTTCGCTCCGGCCATTGATGCGCTCATCGCCGCAGGCCACATTCACTTTGTGGAGATCAGCGCGCATCCGGTGCTCTCAGGTTCCATCTCAGAATGTTTGGCAGCCGCCGATTGCAGCGGCCTCGTGCAGCCCTCCCTGCGGCGACAAAAGCCGGAGCGTGCCACCATGCTGGAGTCGCTGGGCTCACTGCATGCGCATGGACACACGGTTCGCTGGGAGACTTTCTATCCCACCTCCTCCTCCCTGATTCCAATCCCGCGTTACCCTTGGCAAAAAGACTCGTACTGGGAAGAGCCTGAATTGACCCATCGGCGACGCATCCATCCTCAACTGAATCCACTCATCCGGCTGCCGCTGAACACGATTCATCCCACATGGGAGTCCAGCTTGGAAAAGCGGGTCATCTCGTGGCTGTCGGACCACCGGGTGGGTCAGTACATCATTTTTCCAGGCGCAGCATATCTGGAAATGGCCCTGGCAGCCGGAAAGGAGCTTTATGGCGGCCAATCACTCGTCATCGAAGAATTCGACATCAAGCGCGCCTGTGGTGTCCCGGCTGGAGAAGAAGCACCCCTGATCCAGATTGCCATTCAGCCAGCGGAATCATCGTTCATCATTCAGAGCTCACTCACTCTAGAACCGCCCAACTGGATCAAGCACGTCTCCGGACGAATGCGCACTGAAGTGACACCACCGCCGCCGCCACAGATCGACATGATGGCCGTCAAGAGCCGATGCACCGCCGAGATGGATGCTGCGGCCTTCTATCAGGCTGCCAGCCGCATTGAGCTCAATTACGGCCCCCTGTTTCAAGCCGTGGTGCATAGTTGGTCAAATGACGACGAGGCGCTGGCCAGGATAGAAATGCCCGAAAAGCTGCTTGCTGAACTGGACGTCCATCAATTGCATCCCGTGCTGCTTGACTGCTGTTTCCAGGCCGCGATCGCCATTCCGGCAGATGGTTTGTATCTTCCCTCCAGAATCGAGCGCTTGCGTTGTTACGCGAAGCCGCCGGCCCGGCTCTTCGCCTACATCAGGAAAACGAAACTGGTCCCCCAGAAGATCACCGTCGGTGACCTCCTGCTGCTTGATGACGAAGGCAATGTCCTGGTGGAGATCACCGGCTATGCCTGCAAATTCGCCGGCGCGGGTTCCCTGCCGGGATCTGGAGTCCAGGCGGAATGGCTCTATGATTCACAATGGCAGATCGCCCCCCTCGCTGACAAGTTTGCGATGAGCCGGACAGATCATCTGCCCGCGCCTGCCACCATGGCAGCGGTACTGCGCAAGGAAGCTGCCCGATTTGCCGCCAGTCTCGGATTGCACCAGCGCTATCAAGATTGGCAGGCGCGTCTTCACGGCCTGTGCCACGCCTATGTTCTCTCTGCCTTCAAAACACTCGGCTGGCAGCCCAGAGTGCGGGACATCATCACCGCAGAGAGCCTGATCGAACAAATGCGCGTGATCCCAGACCGCGAGCGAATGGTTCATCAACTCCTGGCCCTGCTGGAACAGGGGGGCGTGCTCAAGACAGAACATTCAGGCAGGAACTCTCTGCAAAAATCCTGGGTGGTGGTGGAGAAACCCGCCGCGCTGAATATTGGCAAGGCTTGGCGTGACATCGTCTTTCACTTTCCAGCCTTTCACCCAGAACTCATCCTGTTGGATCGATGCGCGGGCAATCTGGCTGCAGTGCTGCGCGGCGAGGTCGCGGGAGAGAAGCTTCTTTCCGCAAACATGCTGGAGCATTTCCAGGCATCCTCCGTTTTCACGCGGGTTGCCAATCATCTCGTCGCAGAGGCCGTTACTGCCGCTCTCGCACGCCTTCCGGAGGGCAGGCGCGTCAGGATTCTCGAAATCGGTGCTGGAACAGGCGGCGTGACCGCTCATGTGCTGCATTGCCTGCCATCCGCTGTCACCGATTATTGCTACAGCGACTTCACCAACGACTTCTTCAATCAAGCGGAGCAAAAGTTCGGTGATTATCCGTTCGTGCGTTATCAAGTGTTCGATCCCGGTCTGCCACCAGAGGATCAAGGGTTTGCCGATGACCGGTTTGACATCATTCTGGCTTCCAATGCGCTCTCGCTTGCCGATGACGTGCAGACCGCATTGCTTCACACACGGCGGTTGCTTGCATCGGAAGGATTGCTGCTCGTGGTGGAGACTGACCGGCCTTCGCCGTGGCATCATCTGGTTTTAGGCATGAACGAACGCTGGTGGAGTTCCCAAGACACCGCGCTGCGTCCCTGCCAGCCGCTCCTCAAAGCCGCAGACTGGCGCAAACTGCTGGCGGCGGCGGACTTCGCCCGCATAGAGGCCGTCTCAGACATCACCAGCAAGGAACAGCCGGGACAGGTGCTCCTGCTTGCACGTGGACCGGAGATCGCCCCCGCTTCTCTGCCAACCGCAGAATCATCCACAACCGGAAACAGCGGCTGGGTGCTGTTTGCTGACCAAGGAGGCGTCGCAGATGCCCTCGCCGCCACTCTCAGGGATCAAGGTGGAAACTGTCTCCTGGTGAAGCCCGGACCGGAATATCAACGCATTTCAGACAGTGAAGTTCGCATCCGCCCTTCTGAACGAGAGGATTATGCGAAACTTTTTTCGGCCGGTCAATACCCTGAGCACCTGCTTGGCGTCATTCATCTCTGGAGTCTCGACGCGCCTGCGGGATCGGACGTCACTACTGCGGAGATCGCCTCCGCTCAGTCTCTCGTCTGTCACAGTCCGCTGTGCTTGGTCCAGGCCCTCAGTGCTGCGGGCCTGTCAGCTTTGCCTCGTCTGTCATTCATCACGCGTGGCGCGCAGCCCGTCGGGCAGCATCTCACCGGTGTGTCCATGGCGCGGTCACCGCTTGCTGGTCTCGTTCGCGTGATCATGAACGAGCATCCGGATCTGAGCTGCCGCTGCATCGACCTCGATCCCGCAGCCACGGTGGACGAAACACCTTTGCTCGTGTCGGAATTGCTGTCGGAAAGCGCTGAGGACGAGATCGCCTGGCGTGCCGAGGCACGCTACGTGCATCGCTTGGTGCGGAGTTCGCTGGATCTGCCGCCACAACTGCCGCTGGCTTCCCTCAAGCAAGGTCAGTGCTATCGCCTCGAGTCGGCCAAACCAGGATCGCTCGATAAACTGGTATTCCATGTCAAGGACCGCATCCCGCCCGGTCGCGGCCAGGTGGAGATCGAAATTTGCGCCGCAGCCCTGAATTTCCGCGATGTGATGAAAGCGCTCGGCATCTACCCCGCCGAGGCGGAAGATGCCATGTTGCTAGGCGATGAATGCGCCGGTCGTATTGTCAGGGTCGGTGAAGGCGTGACCCAATTTCAACCCGGTGACGAGGTCATGGCGCTGGCTGTCGGATGTTTCAGCACTCATGTGACGACAATGGCTCATGCCGTTCTGCCGAAACCGGCACATCTGACAATGGAGGAGGCCGCAACGGTGATGGTCACCTACCTCACCGCCTCCTACGCCCTCATTCATCAGGGCAGGATGACGAGGGGGGAGCGCGTCTTGATTCATGCAGGCACTGGTGGCGTCGGACAGGCCGCTATCAGGCTTGCCCAAGCCGCAGGTGCTGAAATCTTCGCCACAGCAGGCAGCGAAGAAAAACGCAGTTTCCTCCGAAAAATCGGCGTGCCGCATGTGCTTGACTCGCGCACGCTCACCTTCGCCGAGGAGATCATGAAGATCACCCGGGATGAGGGCATCGACATCGTGCTCAACTCGCTCGCTGGTGAGGCCATCCATCAGAGCCTTTCTGTCCTGCGCCAGTACGGCCGCTTTCTCGAAATCGGCAAACGTGACATCTACGAGGACACCAAGGTGGGCCTGTTTGCCTTCCGCAAAAACCTGTCGTATCACGCCATTGACCTCGGTCATGCGCTCGATCCGCGCAATTCGAAGGGCCTCCTGCGCAGCATGCGACAGCTTATCACGAGCAGGAAGCTGCCGCCGCTTCCCTTCCGCACCTTCGCCCTCTCCGACGCCGCACACGCCTTCCGTTATATCACCCAGGCACGTCAGATCGGCAAGGTGGTGCTTAACGTCGCGGATGCCAGCACCCGCCTCACCGCTGATGTGCCGCCCG
>CAMCWM010000043.1 GCA_945882215.1 Akkermansia muciniphila
GACCGAGAAAGGCGGGATCGCCGGGTGTTTTCGACGGAGTGCCTAGCTGAACCTCAAGCGGAGTGGGATTGGCCTGGTAGAACTCGGTCTGCGCCTGCACGAACTCGACACTCTGCTGCACGTCGGATTCGGAGGGGGCTTTCCCATGCACGAGTTTCCAGGCGAGGCGGAGTTGATCGGGCAGTTCTTTGCCGCCCTCGGTCTGCTCGCGCTGGGCGAACTGCTGGGCATACACGCGCATGATGGCGCTGTTCATGAGCAGCAGGCTCTGCGGGCTGACGGTGGTGACGGAGCGCACATCGCAGCTTGGCTCCATGATCGGCGCATCAAAGGTGGCGAACATCTCCAACTGGCGTGAGCGGCGGGCCTGCACGTAAATGCTGCGGCGGAATTCATCGCCATTGAGCGGAATGACTTTGCCCGAGGGACGTCCGGCGGTGTCGGTGGTGTCGATGCCGATGACCACCTGTCCTTCCTCGTTGAACATGACGGGCACGGGAGTACCGCCGACTTTCGGATTCAGCTTTCCGCTCACGGCGAGCAGCGAGTCGCGCAGGATTTCCGCCTCGAGGCGGCGCACGTTCATGCGGCTGAGCAAGGTGTTGTCGGGATCGATGCGGTCGCGCGTGGCGTCGCGTGTCGAAGCCTGCCGGTAGGTGCGCGAGGTCATGATCTGGCGATGAAGCTGCTTCAAGCTCCAGCCGTTGCGCATGAACTCCGTCGCCAGCCAGTCGAGCAGCTCGGGATGCGTGGGCTTGCTGCCGAGCTGGCCGAAATCTCCAGGGCTGGCGACGATGCCCTTGCCGAAATGATGCATCCACACGCGGTTCACCATCACGCGAGCCAGCAGCGGGTGTTTGCCGTCGGTCAACGCGTTGGCGAGAGCTAGGCGTCGGCCTGTGGTGGGCAGCGCCGGATCTTTTTCCGGCAGTTCGATCTTCCGATGGGAGGCGAGCACCGTCAGATCACTGGGGCCGACTTTTTCCTTTGGCTGATCATGCTGGCCGCGGTTGAAAATGAAGGTCGCGGGCACCAGTTCCGGCTTCTTCGGCACTTCAGCGAAGGCATGGAGAAATTCCTCCTTCGGCTTCGTGTCACGCACCGCCGTGGCCGCCTCGGTCATCTTCTTGAGCGTGTCGGCGTGCTTGGTCTTGTTGGTCGTGTCGTAGAGATACAGAGAACCTGCGCTGAGCTGGTTCACACGCGGCCAGGCTTTGAGCAGCTTCGTCTGATCGGTGGTACGTTTTTTCACCTCGGTGCGATAAGCGGTGCGCAGGGCGTCACGATCTTGCTCGGGAGCCTTCGCCAGTTCCTTCTCCAGCACTTCGGTGATGAACTCCTCCGTCTTCGCCAGCCGTGCGGCGTCCATCTTTTTGGCCTCGGCCTCGATCTTGGCGGCCTCGACGGCCTGCGTATCCGTGAGCAGCGAAACGAGCCTGTTGGCTGGATTGCGCCACGCCTTCGTGTCGAAGCCAGGCTCAAACACGGCCCGCAGCCGGTAGTAATCGGCCTGTGAGATCGGATCGTAGCGATGATCGTGGCACTGGGCGCAGCCAATGGTCAGGCCATAGAGCGAAGTGCCGACCATCTTGATCGTGTCGGCGATGTTCGCGTTTTGCGTCTCGGGATCATTCTTCTCCGCCGTACCATTCGGCGACATGCGCAGGAAGCCAGTGGCGGTGAGCATTTCAATCGAGTCCGCCGAGAGTTTATCGAAGGGCTTCGGCATCATCTCATCGCCCGCGAGCTGCTCGCGCACGAACTGATCGAAGGGCTTGTCCTTGTTGAGCGCGTTGATGACGTAGTCGCGATACTTCCACGCCCATTTGCGCTCCAGATCCTTCTCGCCAAATCCTTCGCTGTCGGCGTAACCAGCGGCATCCAGCCAGTGGCGGCCCCAGCGTTCGCCGTAGTGCGGTGAGGCGAGGAGACGGTCGATCAGATTCTCGATGCTGGACGCTGGATGCTTGATGTACGCAGCGACAAAGGCATCCACCTCGACAGGCGTCGGTGGCAGGCCGATCAAATCAAAGCTCGCACGGCGGATGAACGTGACGGGATCGGCTTCAGGCGAGAATGAAAGTCCTTTTTCCGTCAACTTGGCGGCGATGAAGGCGTCGATGGAGTTATGCGTTAGGAGTGATGAGTTAAGGGAGGAAGCTGCCCTTGTAACTCCTAACGTCTCACTCATAACAGGCACTGCTGCCTTCCGAATCGGCTGCAACGACCACCACGCCCGTTCCTCATCCGTGAAGGCGTGCTCGGGGCCGAGTTTCTCCGGCTCGGGGCGGGCGGTCTTGGCTCCTTGCGCGATCCAGGCTTCGAGCGTGGCAATGTCACGATCCTTGAGCTTCGTTTTGCCCTTCGGCATCTCGCCTTCCTTCACGAGTTCAAGCAGATGACTCTCCGCCACCTTGCCAGGGACGATGGCGGGGCCGCTTTTACCGCCTTTGAGGATGAAGCGTGCCAGACGCACATCGAGACCGCTCTTTGTCACCCCTTCCTCGCCGTGGCACTGAAAACAGTGCGCTTTCAAGATCGGGCGAACGTCCTTTTCAAACGTCAGTGGTGCCGCCATGAGAGGGAAGCCCGTGGCAAGCAGCAGTAGCAGAAGATGGCGTGAGCGACGCATGAAACACATACGGCGCAGAGGGCTTATCTTTCTCGCACAGCGTCATCCACCGCCGTGTCTAGCACGTCGCAGGCTTCTTCGAGAGCCTCTTTCGTGACGGTGAGCGGCGGGCAGATTTTGACGGTCTGGCCCCAGGCGCCGACGGGTGCAAAGAGCAGCAGGCCGCGCTGATAGCACAGCTCGATGATGCGATGGGCGAGATCGTGATCCGGATCTTTGGTGCCGGGTTTGATGGTCTGCATACCGGCGACGAGACCAGTGCCAGTGACATTGCCGAACACGGTTGGATGGCGGGCCTGGATGGCCTTGCAGCGGGCATACAGGATGGGACCGAGGCGGGCGGCGTTGCCGGTGAGGTTTTCGTCGAGCAGCTTGCGGATGTTGGCGACGACGGCGGCGCAGCAGATGGGATTGCCGGTGTGCGTGCTGGTCATGCTGCCGGGCGGGAACTGGTCCATGATGTGCTCGCGGCCCAGCACCGCCGAGATCGGCATGCCGCTGCTGATGCCTTTGCCGCAGCAGATGATGTCGGGTGAGACACCGTAGTGCTCGAAGGCCCAGAACTTGCCGGTGCGGCCAAAACCGGCCTGCACTTCGTCGAAGGTGAGCACGACATTATGTGCATCGCACCAAGCGCGGAGTTTCTGCACATACTCCACCGGCGCGAAGTCAGGGCCTACGCCCTGATAGCTCTCGATGATGACCCCGGCGATGTTGTCGGCGGTGAGGCCGCGATCGGCGATGGTTTTGAGGAAGGTGTCGAAGCTCGTGTCTTCAGTCCAATAACCATCAGGAAACGGCGCATTGATGATGGCCGGATCTTCATTGACGATCCACGCCTTCTGCCCCGCCATGCCGCCCGCCTGCTGGCTGGCAAGCGTTCGGCCATGAAAGCCGCGCGTGAAGCCGACGATGCCGATCTTCGATTTGCCGCCGACCTTGATGCCGTGCGCACGGCTCAATTTGATGGCGCACTCCGTGGCCTCGCTGCCGGTGCTGAGCAGGAAGACCTTCTTCAGTCCTTCCGGGGAGACCGAGGCGAGCAGTTCGACCGCTTCAGCCCGCTCTTCGCTTGGGAAGACGTAGTTGTGAATGAGGCCGCTGTTGATCTGATCGATCATCGCCTTGCAAATCTCCGGCGCGGCGTGACCCGCGTTGGTCACCAACACGCCGCTGCTCCAGTCGAGCCAGCGATTGCCATATTTGTCGTAGATGTAGATGTCCTGCGCCTTGTCCCACACGATGGGCGGCATACCGCGCATGGACTGCGGCTCGAAGTGACGCAGCTTCTCCAGTGTGGCGACGGAGTCGGGATGCGGCAGCGGCGTGCAGATGCGGCGATGTTTCGTTTCGACGTGCGGAACGGTTTGCGGAGTGATGCTGAATTCTTTGCCCATGCGACGATGATGCATGCGCTGGAAACACGCTGCTACGCGCTTTGCGGCGAGTCGCGGTATTTTTGTGCGCTCACGGATTCTCGCGGCTCTTTTGCGGACGAAGTGTTCCACTTTCTCCTGCGGGCCAATACGCGCCGTCTTCGATCCAGTCACGCAGCATGCCGATCTGATCTTCAGTCAGGCTGACTTCCGTACGGGGCATCATTTTGGGATGGGTGCCGCCGCGTTGCACGGCGCTGATGAGCAGACTGCAATCGGGGTCGTCGGGCAGGATGTAATCGCGCCCGCTGGGGCTGCGAGTGAAAGCGGTGGCCTTGCTGGTCAGGTTCAGCGCTGGCGGTGGCAGAGCGCCGTTGTGGCAGGCGTCGCAGTGCTGCTCGAGCACAGGTTTGACCTGGGTGAGGAAGTAGTGCTCGCGCCCGCTCTTGCTGGCAGGGACCAGCGAACAGGCGGTGACGACGAAGAGCGCAGGAAGGAAGCGAATGATCATGGGACAACCATAACGACGCGATGAAAACAGGCTATGCCGAGTTTGCGCAAAGTTGGGCCACAGCTTGACGCAGGGTATGGCGTGTGGCGAGTTCCCCTGATGAAACGCAAACACCCCACTCATCGGAATGGCCACTGCCGCATCGTTTTGACCGGGGGACCCGGCGGTGGCAAGACCACGGCGGCCGATTTGTTCCGCCGCGAGATCGGCGAGAAAGTCGTGCTGGTGCCGGAGGCGGCCACGATGGTCTTCAGCGGCGGCTTCCCGCGCTCCTCCGAGCCACAGGCCATCCATGCCGCGCAGCGTGCCATCTATGAGGTGCAGCGCAATCTGGAGGACGTGCAGGCAGCGCTCTATCCCGACCGCGTGTTGCTCTGTGATCGTGGCACAGTGGACGGCGCGGCCTACTGGCCGGGCGAGCCGCACCATTTCTTCGCTGAGATCGGCAGCACGCTGGAGTACGAACTATCACGCTATGACGCTGTGATCTTTTTTGAGAGTGCCGCGGTCGGCGGCATGGACATCGAAGGCGGCAATCCCATCCGCAACGAGTCGATGGAAAAGGCGGTGGAGCTGGATCACAAGCTCCGCAAGCTGTGGTCGCAGCACCCAAAATTCATGCTGGTGCCGCACAACGCGTCGTTCTTCAAAAAAATCTCCTTTGGTCTGGCGGTGCTGGACGGGATCGTTTCAGAACTGGGATGCAAGGAGCGGCGAAAGAAGCGTTGATCGAATTGCCTCCATGCGCGTAAAGAAACGCACATGAAAGTCGAACTCGTCAACACCGGCACGGAACTCCTCCTCGGAGACACCATCAACACTAACGCAGCCTGGATCGGCCAGCGGCTGGCCGCGCTGGGCATCCAGGTGACGCGGCAGACCATCGTGCCGGATGGCGCGGTGATCCGCGTGGCGATCGCCGAAGCGGCGCAGCGCTCCGACGTTGTTTTGGTTTCCGGCGGCCTCGGGCCGACGAATGACGACCTCACCCGTGAATCCACCGCCGAATTGCTCAGCCTGCCGATGGAACTAAACGAGGACGTGATGACGCATTTGAACGAGTACTTCGCGAAACGCGGCAAGCCGGTGAGCGAGGCGACGAAACGCCAAGCCATGGTTCCTCGAGGCGCATTCGTCATGCCGAACCCATTTGGCACAGCTCCTGGTTTGTACTTCCCTGCCGCCCTCGGCGAGATGCTGGGCTGGAATGCACACATCTTTCTGCTTCCAGGGCCGCCGCGTGAACTGAAGCCTATGGTCGAAAATGAAGTTGAGCCAAGGCTGCGTGAATGGCTGCCAGATGGTGCTTCGCGACGCGTTTTGTATCTCAAAGTCACCGGCGTGGGCGAGTCGGACATCGTCGAGGCGGTCGAAAAGCGCTTGGAATGCGTCCCCGGCCTCGATCTGGGCTACTGCATCCGTGGCGGCGATGTGGATGTGCGCCTCGCCGGAGCGCAGAGCAGCGTCGATGCTGGCGCGGGCATCGTGCGCGAGGCCTTTGGTGACTGCATCACCTCCGAGGACCGGCGGATCATCGAGGAAGTCATCGTCCAGTTTCTCACCGAGCGCGGCGAATGGCTCGCCACCGCCGAATCATGCACCGGCGGCACCATCGCGAACCGCATCACCGACGTGAGTGGTTCCTCACGCGTTTTCGGCCACGGCTGGGTTACTTACGCGAATGAGGCCAAGCAGCAGCATCTCGGCGTGCCTGCCGCATTGATCGAAAAACACGGCGCGGTCAGCGAGGAAGTGGCCTGCGCCATGGCCGAAGGCGCTCTCAAAAACAGCGGCGCGGATCACGCGCTCTCCGTCACCGGCATCGCCGGCCCGACGGGCGGCACACCGGAAAAGCCAGTGGGCACCGTGTGGATCGCCCTAGCATCAAAGAACGCTGAGACCTGGACGATGAAACGTTTTTCACCCGGAGCGCGGGATCGCTTCAAACTGCTGACCTCACAAGCCGCGCTGGACATGCTGCGGCGCAGGCTATGTGGGATTGCGATGCGCCAATAGGTGTCAACGCGCTGCTTTCACCTGATCCCAGACCTTGGTGTACTTCGCGAGGTCGGGGCCGAGGTCTTCGATGACCTCGCATTTGGCTTGCAAGTCGGCAGGGATGGTGATGGCGGGATTTTTGAGGAATTCGGCGCTGACTTTTTCGAGCGCGGGCTTGTTGGGGCAGTAGTAGCCCATCCACTCCATGTTTTCGGCGGCGATGGCGGGATCGAGGAGGAAATTGATGAAGGCGTGGGCGAGACCGGACTGCTTGGCGGTCTTGGGGATGACCATCTCATCGCAGCCTATGGTCACGCCTTCGCGGGGGATGAGAATTTCGACTTTCGGGTTTTCCATCTGCACCTGGAACAAGTCGCCACTGTAACCGTGGACGAGGTGAAACTCGGCGGAGTCGATGCCGGCCTTGTAGCCCTCGTTGTCGAAACGGGCGATGTTCTTCTTCCAGCGGATGAGCACGTCGCGCGCGGCGGCTAGCTGGGCCTCGTCGCGGGTGTTGATGCTGTGGCCGAGGGATTTGAGCGCGGCACCGATGCTCTCGCGCATGTCATCGAGCAGGGTGACGCGTCCGGCGAGCGCTGTGCGGTCAAACATGGCCCAGGTGGCCTCGGCGTCTTTGATCTTGTCCTTCCGCACCGCGATGGTGGCGTAGGCGAAGGTGTAGGGCACGCTGTGCGCCATTTTTTGGTCCTTTACCTTGGTGAGGACAGCGGCGTCGATGTTTGGGAGGTTCGGGAGCTTCGCGTGGTCGAGATCGGCCAGCATGCCCTGCGCGTGCATGACCTGGATCATGTAGGCGGTGGGAAAAACGAGGTCGTAGCCGGTGGCACCGGCCTTGAACTTCGCGAACATGCTCTCGTTCGAGTCGAAGGTGTCGATGACCACCTTGCATCCCTGCTGCTTCTCGAATTTTTTGACCACATCCGGGCTGACGTAGTCGGCCCAGGTGTAAACGTGCAGCGTTTCAGCGAAGGCGCTGACAGCGAGGAGGGAAAGCAGCAGCAGCGACTTCATGCGGCAGCAGGGCGGAGAAGCGGAATGGCCTGCTGGCGGCGAATGGACGCCTCGGTGTTGTAAGCGGCGAGCAGCAGGCAGGAGAAGACGAGATCGCTGATGAGAGACTGCCGGAGGAACCAAGTCGTGGGCGGCAGGCCGGGCGTGCCGGTGGTCAGTGCTTGCAGCCAGCCAGCGAAGGATTTCGCATATACGGGATCATGCAGCCAGGAAACGGTATTGGTGATCATGAAGAATGCCAGCGAGCAGCCCACAACGCCCAACAGACTGGAAACCAAGCCCAACTGACCGCGAGAGCGAGCCGCCAGCCATGCAGCGAGACCAAAGCAGCCATAAACAGCCACTGCCTCCCAATGCATCACGTCTTTGATCCCCGTGGCGCTGATGCCAATGACCACCAGCAGCAGCGGGATGAGCAGGAAGGAAACGCGCTTGGGGAAAACCAGCGTGCCGGTGAAAGCCAGAGCCATCCAGGGGCTGAAGTTTTCCAGGAAGTCGATGGTGACGAGCCCTTTCAACTTCGCGAAACGAAAGGCTGAGGCGGCAAGCACGAGCAGGAGCGGGAGAAGAAGGGCGTTGGAAGGCTTGGAAGTCATGAGAGGGAGAAAGTGAAACGTCGAACCGGGCACGCCGGATAGTTTAATTCTTCAAAGAAGGCTAAACAGCGAGTCCTTTTTTGCGCAGGAAGGGCACGAGTTCATCGACGCCGAAGTCAGCGAGGACTTCGCCATCCCAGTCCATGGTGGGCGCTTTGCTCTGACCGCTGAGGTCGATCATGGCCTGCATGGCGTCACGATTGCCGCTGACGGTGATTTTTTCATAGGCGATGCGGCGGGCGTCGAGGTAGTCGAGCACCTCCTCGCACCAGGGGCAGCCGGTTTTGACATAGATGACGGGCTTGATCATGCGTACATGATGCCGCGAAGCCAGAGGAGGGCAAGCAGCGCGTCCGGGATTCGCGGTTGACCACCCCCCTGCCCTGTTTAGAATCCGCCCGCTGTTTTCAGAGCGATTCATCCAGCGCTCCGAAGCCCGTCCCTTTGAACGAGAAACCCCGATGCGCCATCTTCGACCCCAGACTGCGCTGAAGGAGCCGTTCCAGCGGACGGAACGCCCGAAAGTAACCTCCTGCGTGCTGCAAGCGCCCGCCGGTGTGCCTTTTGAGCCGGCAGGGCCAATGCGGCCCGGCTTTGAAAACAGCAGCAGCCCGTGGTGGTGCTGTGGCAGACCGCCAGTGCGGTTCGCCGCGTGCCGCGGACCCGTGGAAGAGGCAAGCCGCCCGTTCCCGCCCGCCGCCCCCTCCAGCACCCCGGCCCTGCCCGAACACGCAACCCACCCCTACGCTAACGCAACCCATGTCCGACTATCCCAATCGCAACGGCAACGGCAACAATCGCCGCAATCGCAACCGCAACCGCCCCCGTGGCCCACGCCCGGAAGGCCCGCGTCCCACCCGTGAAGGTGGCCGTGAAAGCCGCAACGCCGCCCCTTCCGGTTTTCAGAAATTCCTGAGCATCATCAGCTTCGGCCTGCTCGGCAAATCGAAGCCCAAGAACCGCCCGCAGGCAGACCGCAGCGGTTCTTCCACCCCTCGCAGCACCAACGACAATCCGCGCCCGCAGCGTGAACCGCGTCCGCGTCGCGAAGCCCCTCCAGCCGTGAATCCGGCGGACATCACCACGGATCGTCTTTATGTCGGCAATCTGTCCTACGACGCGACGGAGAGCGACTTGTTCGAGCTGTTCAACGGCGTCGGTGCCGTGCGCAATGCAGAAGTCGTGGTCAACAGCCGCACCCAGCGCTCCAAGGGCTTCGCCTTTGTGACCATGGGCAGCGTGGATGAAGCACGTCGTGCCGTCCAGGAACTCAGCGGCAAGGATTTCATGGGCCGCCCGCTCCAACTCAGCGGTGCGAAACCCAACAGCCGCGGAGACGGCTCCGACTCGCAATCTGAGGAACAGCCCGCCGAAGCCGCCTGATTCACGCGGGATTTTTGAATCACCAAGCCCGCAGGTTCGCACCCGAGCCTGCGGGCTTTTTCATGCAGATGCCCGCTTGCAGAAATCGGCTCCCGCAGTGAACAAAACTGATCTGCCGCATTCCAAGTTATCCAACCCACCATGCCTGCCCCCACTCTCCTTGACCGGGAACCCGAATCCGGAACTGCGATGACCAGCGCCCCCGTCACTCCCGTAACCCATGTCTCACCTGCGGAAATTCGCGCGGATGAGCAATTCTGCAGCAAACTCGAAGATCGCGCGTTGCTCAGCGGTCCCAACCGTCGTCTGCGTGACCTGCAACTGCTCTGGAGCGTGGCCAAGGACTTCATGCGCGGCTTCCGAGCCCTGCATTTCGCCGGCCCCTGCATCACCGTGTTCGGTTCCGCCCGTTTCGATGAAAACCACCGCTACTACAAGCTGGCGCGGGACATGGGAGCCGCGATTGCAAAGATGGGCTTCACCGTCATGACCGGTGGCGGGCCCGGCATCATGGAAGCGGCGAATCGTGGCGCGAAAGATGCTGGTGGACGCAGCATCGGCTGCAACATCCGGCTGCCCTTTGAACAAAGCCACAATCCTTATCTCGACCGTTGGGTGACGATGGAACATTTCTTCGTGCGCAAAACGCTGCTCATCAAATACAGCTACGGCTTCATCATCATGCCCGGTGGCTTCGGCACGATGGACGAGATGTTTGAGGCTCTCACGCTCATCCAGACGAAGAAGCTGAAAAGCTTCCCCATCGTCATCATGGGCAGTGATTTCTGGCCGGAGATGCGCCATTTCATGGAGCACATGCTCAAAGGAGCCACGATCAGCCCGGAAGACCTCGATTTGATCAAATGGACCGACTCCGTGGACGAGGCGGTGGCGCACCTTCAGGAAAAAGCGGTGAAGCAGTTCGGCCTGCGCCGCGACCGCGTGCCGCAAAGCAGCCCGCTGCTGGGGGAAAAGGCGCTTGAAGGAACAGCTTGAAACGCCACACTCCGCGCCCGCATGCCCCCCTCTGCTTTCACGCTCACCAACGGCCTCAAACTTGGCTATGCAGAATATGGCGATCCACGGGGCGAGGTGATGTTCTACTTTCACGGCTGGCCCTCCTCCCATGTGCAGGGATCGCTGTTTGATGAACCGGCGAGAAAGCACCGCATCCGCCTCATCTGCCCCGACCGGCCCGGCATCGGCATTTCGGATTTTCAACCGGGCCGTGCGTTGCTCGACTGGCCCGACACACTGACGCAGCTCGCCGCGCATGTCGGCGCGGACAACTACCATGTGCTCGGCTGGAGCGGCGGCGGGCCCTATGTGCTCATCACCGCCTTGAAACTGCCCAAGCGCCTGCTCTCCGCCTCCATCATCTGCGGCGCGCCACCGCTGAAATTCCTTGGTGATCGCGACATGTTCTGGCTCTACCGGCTCATGATCCAGTTGCGACACTACTTCCCGACGATTCTGGGAACCATTTTGCGCCTTGGCGGCATGACCGCCAAAGGATCGCCGCACAAGGCTCCGCTGCGCTGGCTCATGAAGTTGCTCGGCGTGGAAGACCGCCGCGTTCTGCTGCTGCCGGGCATCTACGATGTCGTGCGGGATGCCACGCTCGGCGCTCTGAATCGAGGGCCGCGCAGCGTCATCGCCGACGCGGACATCTACCTCAGCGAGTGGGGCTTCGAGGTCAGCCAGATCAACTTTCCCATTCACTTCTGGCACGGTAAACAGGACCGCAACATCGCCTGGACCTACACGGATCGCATCGCCTCCCTGATTCCAGAAGCCACCACCGAATGGTCCGACATCGACGGCCACTACTCGATGCCGATCACGCATGCCGAGAGGATTTTGACGACAGCGCTGCGAAAGGACGTGCCTGTATCAATGCCTGGGCAATAGAATCGGGATGCCGTCATCAATGATGAAGATGCGGGAACCATCCTGCGTCGCCAAAGCCGATGTGACGTTATTCTTCGCGCACTCATCCGCCGTGGCACGCCGGAGAGGCTGATGCGTGTCTGGACAGCGCATGAGCGGGAGGAAGTCTTCGAGCCAGGAGTCGTCGTGCATCAGTATTCAGCCATTGTCGGATCAATCTCACGCGCCCACGCAATGATGCCGCCGGAGATGTTCCAGACGTCGTCGAAGCCGAGTTCGCGCAGTTTGCTCACAGCACGGGCACTGCGTCCGCCGCTTTTGCAATGGACGAGGATGCGCCTGCCACGCGGAAGCTCGGCAGTACGGTTTTCGAGTTCACCGAGCGGGATGAGCGTGGCACCGTCGATGCGGCAGATGGCCAGTTCGTGCGGTTCGCGCACGTCGAGGAGGAAATGGTCGTCTCCGGCATCGCGGAGTTCTTTGAGTTCGTGAACGGTCATGGCGGGAACATCGGAGGCAGTCGTGGACGCTTTGGAAAGGCCGCAAAAGCCTTCGTAGTCAATGGGTTGGGTGATGGTGGGATGGTCGCCGCAGACAGGGCACTCAGGATCGCGGCGCAGGGTGAGCGTGCGGAAGCGCATGCTGAGCGTATCGACGTGCAGCAGCTTTCCGAGCAATGGCTGGCCGATGCCGGTGATCAATTTGATGGCCTCCAAGGCCTGCATCGTGCCAATCAGGCCCGGCAGGACGCCAAGCACACCGCCTTCGGCACAGGACGGCACCAAACCGGGCGGCGGCGGTTGCGGGCACATGCAGCGGTAGCACGGCGCGCCGAGATGCGGAGCGAAAACGCCCACCTGACCGTCGAAGCGCAAAATACTGCCATATACGTTCGGTTTGCGTAGCCAGACGGCGATGTCGTTGCTGAGGTAACGCGTGGGAAAATTGTCCGTACCGTCGATGATCACATCGTAGCCCGCGGCAATGCGCATGGCGTTGGCCGCAGTGAACAGCTCCGGGTAAACCTGCACATCGAGGTGTGGATTGATGTCGAGCAGTCGCTCGCGGGCGGCGTCGAGCTTCTTTCGGCCGAGATCCTTCTGCCCAAAGAGAATCTGTCGCTGCAAATTGGTGATTTCGACCACGTCAGGATCGACCAGCCCCAGACCGCCGACACCCGCCGCCGCGAGATACATCGTGATCGGCGATCCCAGTCCCCCTGCCCCGATGCAAAGCACCCGCGCGGCCTTCAACTTGCGCTGCCCCTCGATCCCGAATTCGGGAATCGCAAGGTGCCGGGCGTAACGGCGCAATTCGTCTGGGGTGAGGTCGGACATGAGCAGGCACGATGGCATGGAGCGGCGCGGGTGCAACGATTCCAGCGGTTGCGGGCGAGAATGCGCCGTCTAATCTGATACCATGCCTGATTGGACACCCCCAACCCAAGTCAATCTGGTCGATCTGGGCTTCATGGACTCGCGTTCAAAGCTCATCGACCTCGCCGCCTTTCTCGACCGTGTGCAACGTTCCGGACAGGAGGATGATTTTCGTGTGCAGGCGCTGAAAAACGCCATTTCGCTGCTCTCGCAGGACAAACCGCAACGCGCGAAGGATGTGCTGCTCAGCTTCAGTGATCCAAGTGTCGAGCCCATCGCCAAAGCGACGATGCAGGGAGCCATCGGCGCGTTTCGGGAGGGTTCAGCATGAACTACATCGAACCTCACGGCCACATGGTCAGTCGCACGACAGACGACTACGAACGCATGGCCCTCGCCGGCTGCCAGGCGATCTGCGAACCCGCCTTCTGGGCCGGCTTTGATCGCGCCAGCGCGGACGGCTTCTACGACTACTTCCGCCAGATCACCGAGTATGAGCCGAAACGCGCCGCCAAATTCGGCATCAAGCATTACTGCTGGCTGTGCATCAATCCCAAGGAAGCGGAGGATGTGAAGCTCGCGGACGATGTGATCGCGCTGATCCCACAATTCATCGACAAACCCGGTGTGCTCGGCATCGGCGA
Organism: Akkermansia muciniphila; assembly: GCA_945882215.1. Lineage (GTDB taxonomy): Bacteria > Verrucomicrobiota > Verrucomicrobiia > Verrucomicrobiales > Verrucomicrobiaceae > Prosthecobacter. The sequence goes on from CAMCWM010000043.1 coordinate 13,439, forward strand.
AATCGGATTGAACAAAAACAGCCGTAACGAGCTGAAAATCTTCGAACAGCATGTGCAGGTGGCCCAGGACTACGACCAGCTCGTGCTCATCCACACCCCACATCTGGAGGACAAACTCAAAGGCACACACCTCATCGTCGATGCGCTGAAAAACTTCCCCAAGATCAAGCCCGAGCGCGTCATCATCGACCACGTCGAGGAACACACCATCGATCATGTGCTCGATCACGGCTTCTGGGCCGGCATCACGCTCTACCCCGAGAGCAAATGCACGCCCAACCGTGCCATCGACATGCTGGAGCACCGCCACGCCGAACGCATCTGGATGAACAGCGCCTGCGACTGGGGCATCAGCGATCCTCTCGCCGTGCCCAAGACCATGCAAGCCATGCGTCAGCGCGGCTGGAGCCCCGAAATGATCCAACGCGTCGCTTGGGACAACCCACGCGCCTTCATGGGCCAGTGTGAAAAGTTCAAACTGTGATGACAGCCCCCAATCTCGACACAATCGCCCTCATTGCCGGCAACGGCCTTTATCCGGAGACCTTCGTCCCGGCGGCGCGGAAGGCGGGCGTGAAGAAGCTCGTCGCGGCGGCGTTCACGAATGAGACGAAACCGGAACTCGCAGGACTGGTGGATGTGATCGAGTGGTTTCGTGTGGGGCAGCTCGGAAAGATGATTTCGTTCTTCAAGAAGCAGGGCGTCACCCAGACGGTGATGGTGGGCCAGATCGCGCCGAAGAACCTCTTCGATCTACGGCCAGACCTTCGCATGCTCATCATGCTGGCAAAGCTGAAGCAGCGAAACGCCGAGACACTCTTCGGTGGGATCGCGAACGAACTGGCAAAGGACGGCATCACGCTGCTGCCTGCGACGACGTTTCTTGAAAACCTCATGCCCGGCCCAGGACACGTCGCAGGGCCGCAGATCAAGAAACGGCGGCAGGAGGACGCGGAATACGGTTTCAAAATCGCGAAGGAGAGCAGCCGTCTCGACATTGGCCAGACGGTCGTCGTCAAAAACGGCACGGTGCTGGCCGTGGAGGCCTTTGAGGGGACAAACGAAGCCGTGAAGCGTGGCGGTGCCCTCGGACGTGGCGGCGCGACGATGGTGAAGGTGTCGAAGCCGAATCAGGACATGCGCTTCGACGTGCCTGTCGTGGGTCCAGACACGATTCGCACGGCTGCGGGCGCAGGGGTCGATTTGATCGCCGTTGAAGCGGGTAAAACATTGGTTTTGAGCCATGAAGAGGTTTTTCGTCTCTGCCAGGACGCCAAAGTCAGCGTGATCGCCCTGGCGTGATTTTTTTCTCGCATTTCCGCCGCCGGTTGGGTCTAATCCCTTCTGACAAGGATATTCGTCCCTGTCTGCATAACATCATAACCAACCCATAAACGCACTCATAAAATGAAAACGAAACGAAACCACGCCTTCACTCTGATCGAGTTGTTGGTGGTGATCACGATCATCGCGATTCTCGCGAGCCTGGCCGTGCCCGCCTTCACCATGGTCCAGACGCAAGGCAACCAGATGAAAGGGGTCAACAACTGCAAGCAGATCATCCTCTCGCTCAAGCAGTTCTCCAAGGACAACAACAGTTCGTATCCTGACTCAATCCTCAACCCATTGACCGGTGGTGTTGCAAACACGTCGAACGACGCCTTCCGCTTCCTGGTTCAGGAGCAGATCGTCACAGACGAGCGCATCTTCGGATGCCCGGCCGGCTACAACACCATGGACAACAACAGCCTCGGAGCAGCTCCATCCTTTGGCCAGGCGTTGTTGCCAGGTGAAAACCACTGGGCCATGACTGCCGGGCAGACGGACACCACCCAGGGCAACATGCCCATGGTGTTTGAAAACCCCGTCACGCAGGGCTGGCCTCCTCAGTGGAACGCAGATGCAGCCGGTCAGATCAAGCCGGGGCGCACCTGGCCTGGTGGCAAGATCATCATCGGCCGCAACGATGGCAGTGTCGCTGTCGAGGCATTGAATGGCAAAAGAGGCACGGTTGGCCCGAAACAAATGGCAGGTGGCATGGACACATTCACGCAGGCCTCCCAAGGCCAGCCCCAGCGCGTCCTGAACATCATCCTAGCCGGTGGAGCAATGGGAGGCAGCTACACGGACCCCTCAGGTGGCCTGCCTCCTGCGCCATTGGGACAACCCGGCCTTCCTGGCGGCCTTGGTCAACCTCTGCCCGGCGGCCTGCCCGGAGCGCCTCCTGCGCCGCTCGGCCAGCCCGGCGGTCTGCCGCCTTCGCCCTTGGGCAATCCTTGATGAGTTGATTTGATCATGCCCCCGCCGCCGGATGCGAACCATCCGGCGGCTTTTTTGTGTCTGGCAACCGGAGTTTACAGGCACAGCACTTGCTCCTTTCATTGCTTCTTCGCTTGCTGTATGAATCACGCGTTTGTGGGGTGGTTATGCGCACCCCATCTTCACCTTCTGAATCACATGCCTCCATCTACCCGCCTTCCCCACTTCTGGAACCGCCTGCTGACAGGCTTTTGGTGGATCACGACGGCGGCACTGGCTCTGACATCCTCTGCAAACGCCTTCGACACCGTCATTCTGGATCCTGGCCACGGTGCTCATGATCGTGGTGCCGCCATCGGCTATGTGTATGAAAAGCATCTCGCCCTCGACACCGCACGTCGCGTCGAAGAACTGCTCAAAAAGGAAGGATTGAAGGTCATCATGTCCCGCAGCCGCGATGTGTTCATCCCTTTGCAAAACCGTTCCGCTCTGGGGAACAGCCGTCGCGGGGCAATCTTTGTGAGCATTCACTACAACTACAACCGTGGCGGCAGCGGCGCGGGCGCGGAGACCTACTACCACTTTTCCTCCAGCTACATGCTGGCCGCCTACATCCAGGCTTATCTGGTGCAACGCACCAGCATGACCAATCGCGGCGTGAAAAGCGCCGGATTTCACGTCATCCGCGCCACCACCAAAAACCCTGCGGTGCTCGTTGAATGTGGCTTTGTAAGCAATTCCAGCGAACGAGCACGCATGCTCACCGGTGAGTTTCGCGCCCGCATCGCTGAGGGCATCGCACAGGGCATTATCGCATATAAGAAGTCCGATTGATCAGTCCGCCGCGACCGCCTTGCCAACTGCGGCGGGATCAACCTCGCCTTGGCTTTTGGCACGACGGCCTTGCCACGCGAGGAACAGCCCGTAGCCCAGCAGTACGATCTGGCTGCCCCAATAGGCGTAGATCTTTGGCCACGTTCCATCGGTGAAGCCATAGGCGTGCAAACCCACACCGAGCTGGTTCACGCCGAACCAGGAGAAGATCACGATGCAGCCGAGAATGAGATTGCAGCAGTGGATGCCAATCTCACGGATGTAGCCGCCGAGGCGAGCGTGGAGGATGACGAGGCACATCAGCACGATCATGAGCGCGCCGTTTTCCTTCGGATCCCAGCCCCAGAAGCGGCCCCAGCTGTAGTTCGCCCAAATCCCGCCCAGCACCGTGCCGACGAGTGAAAGGAACAGCCCGGCAGCAATGAAGCCATAGACCACACGGGTGATGAAGCGCCCGTAGGACTCACGGGCTTTCGCATCGCCCATGGCACGCTGGAGAAAAAGAATCTTCGAGCTTCGGTAGCCGCAAAAGCGGTGGATGAAATAAAACTGTGAGAGCAACGCCGCAACCATGCATGCGGAGTAACCCAGATTGATCATCGGAACGTGCGTGGAGAGCCAGAAGTTTGTGATGAGCACAGCCTGGAGCTGCTGAAGCGTGTCTGTGGCCTCGGAAGCCTCAAATTGAATGGCGAGGAACATGCACGCGGTGCCGCCCACGGCGGCCACGAGCAGGCCTAGAGAACGTTTCGTGATCCATTCGGCAATGAGGCCGAAGAGGGCCGTGGAAGCACCGATGAAGAGGATCGTTTCATAAAGCGTCGTGATCGGCGGGCGCTGCATGATGATGCAACGAATCACCACGCCGGTCACGGCGTAACCGGTGGCCGTGGCGAGCAACACCCAGGTGAGGATCTTCGCGATCTTTTCAAAGCGCGATCCCGGTGAAATCCAGGTGAGTGTCAGGGCGACGAAGCCGACAAGGAAAAGCCACTGGGCATAGAAAAAGTAATCCGCCTTCATCGAATGCCGCTCCAAGGCGACGAACTGGGCTTCGCCACGCTGTTTAGCGACATCTTGAATCTTCGTCAGCAAGGTCTTCGCCGCAGTTTTAAACTTGGTGGCGTCGGGCAGGGCCAGATACACCTCTTCATACATGGCCAGCCAGGCGAGTTGGTCGGCGTCCACGTCCTTTTCACCATTGATCGCGCTGAAGATTGTCTCGCCGGGGCCGTGCCAGACTTCGTTGACCTTGGGGCCGGGAGGGAAAATGCGGAGTTGCTGCTCAGCATTGCCGCTCATCATCGCACCGAGCGCGCCTTTGCCGAATTCGCGGAACCACGGTTTCTGCATTGGCGGCACATCGCCTTTACGGATGTCCTGCGCCAGCGCGTTCAGGCTCTTCGAGAGACGGACGGGTTTTTCGATGCCTGCGGGCAATGCTTCGGCCTTGTCGCCGACAGGCGAGCGGATGAAGTCGAAGTGGCCGGTGATCATCTCATAGTCGAGGAAGTTCGCCGCGAGTTGGACGATCATGCGCTGCTCCGGCGACTGCTTTTTGGCAGGAATCTCGCGATACTCACCCATCTTCTCCATGAGCATCTGCCGCGCAGGCTCGATCTCAGTGAAGCTGTATTGATCGCGCTTCGCCTTGGCCTTGAGGCCGAGCTCAGTGATGGCAGAGGAGTTGTCCACCTTGAACAGCGGCACCGTTTTGGCGATGTCCGGGCGGAACCAGCTCATGAGCAGCCATTCGGTGGCGCTGAGCTTCACCGGCTTGCCTCCCTCCTTCGTGATCGGCTTCTGCGTGGCGGGATCCACAAGTGGTTTGCCGTCCTCCATCTCTCCGTTGTCCGTCAGCCAGATGCTGCGGCGGGCGCGGAAACGAAGCAGGCGGTAGCTGGCGACGTTTTCGAGCGGCTTGATGCGCCCGGACTCCTGTACAGGGATCGAGGCGAAGGTTTCAACGACTTCCTTCTCTCGAAAAAGATCGAGTGGAGGCAGTTCGGCGGCGGGGATAAAACCGCAGGACGCTAACAGCGTGAAAAGAGCAAGACGGAGAGTTTTCATGGCATTCAGCGAGGTTGGCAGATTACAGCAACTTCCACATCGCAAGAGCGAAGGCGGCGTTTAAAGCGAATATGATGCCCAGAGCAAAGGCCCATTCGTTCACTTTGAGGAAGCGGCCCAGCATCAGGAGAAAATGCAGCAGCAGGCCCTGGGCGACGATGATGCAGGAGATGAGAGGCCAGTGGTCGGACGGGTTTTCGACGATCTGAAATCCGCTGCTTTTCACGCCGCTGCCGCTGCGTGTGCCGTCATCAAAGGTTTGCTGGAACACGGCATAGCCTTCGCTGCGGACGGGTTCGTTCATGGTGATGACACGCTTTTCCTCGTGGCTGCCGGTGATCTTGGTGACCTTGCTGGTGAAGCGCCGTGCGCGCTCAGTGCCAGGGTGTTTTTCCTGCTCGGTCTGATCGAGGCGGATGGCGAAGGGCAGCTTGTAGGTGCGATGCACGAGGGAGATGAGATACTTGTCGCTGCCGACCGCAACCGTCCACGGTGCGGCGGCGAACTCCCACAGGAGGCCTTTCTGCTCCGGCCCGCCTTTTTTATCCTTCACGATGGCGACACACGCGCTGGCGAGCTGCTCATCGGCCATCGCCGCGCCGGATTCATCCAGCGTGCTGATCTCCTGAATGTAGTAGCCGTCCACGGCATCGGTGCGATCGCCTGCGTCACGTTTGGGCTGCGCATGCTGCTTCCAGTTCGTGATCATCAGATCAAACGGCAGGCTCTCGTGCGTGAAGGTGCGTCCTTTGCCTGCGGCCAGATCCTTGTATTTGGACTGGTCGATGACCAGGACACTGCGCTTCGCCTTTTCATCCGTCTGCACCTTTTCGATCTCGATCACACGGTCGTGGAAGCTGAGGAACTCATCGCTCGTCTCACCTTCGCGCAGGCTCAAGTTGCCCTCCTTGGCGAAGTGGTAGCTCACCGCCCCGGCGGCGATCATGAACAGGATGGCGAAGTGTGAAATGATGACCCCGATGGTCTTCGGCGACTTGCGGATGCGGACGATGCCGCCGCAAAGTAGATTCACGAACAGAAGCGCCATCAGCGTGTAGCCACCGGGCACGATGTGAAGAGGCAGCGAAACATTGCCAATGTCCCAGTACGCGTTGAGCGCCAGAGCACGCCAGCACGCGCCGACGTCGATGCGGTCAATGAACACGGACTCAAAATAACGCGCCTGGCTGGCCACAAGCCCGTACTCCGCCTGCTCCAGCGTGCCGAGAAAGGTGATGAGCAGCAGCATCGTCAGTGTGAACGTGGCGAGGCCGAAGCTGGCGAAAAAAGCGAAGATTTTCGCGAGGAGGGATTTTTGGGGAACGGACACGGTGGGGATGGCGTGAGTGGGCAAATGACGAAATCAGAATGAGGAATGACGAATGAATGACGAAGCCCGAATGACAAACGCGAGCCATTCGGGCTTCGTCATTGGAGATTCATTCGTCATTCTGGTTTCGGATTTCGTCATTGCTGCGGCACGTTGGGTTTGATGGACTGGCAAAACGCGTCAAACGCAGCGGCGTTCTGCTCCACGAGAGCCTTCGGTCCGGTGAGTTTGACGAAGATGGTGGCCTGCTCGGCGGAGTGAATGAGACCGAGCATGCGGTAGCCGGTTTTCGCCGCCTCGGCGCCGAAGCCTTTGAAGTCGCCGTCGAAGGCGACGAAGGTGGCGTCGCGGTTGAAGAAAGGTTTCTTCGGCAGCTTGCTGATCTCGTCAGCGGTGTAGGCGGGCTGGCCCATCTGTGTGCGCCAGCGGTTCACGTTGGCCTCCAGACCGCCTGCGGGGCCGGGCATGAGCGAGATGTAGCACTCGCCTTCCTGGTTGGGACCAAAGCGGAGGTCGAGGAGACGCATGCCCATGGGATCAGGCGTGGCGTTCTCGCTCCAGCCTTCAGGAACCGTCCAGGTGAGCAGTTCGCGGAAATTCGGGCGCTGCTGCTCCGGCTCGTTTTTGGCGTCGTCAAAAAAACGTGTGGCGCTGGGAATATCAACATTCGGCTTCGCGGCGTGGCTGGAGATCTCCCGCGTCTCGATGATTGCCTCGCGCTCGCCAAGGCGGTCGCAGGATGTGGTAAGAAGGCCGCACGCTAGGACAGCGCAGCATGGAAGGAGGAATTTCATCGTGGGGGAACGCATGAGAGGGCGGGAGGATTAGCAGCATCCGGCGGGAATGACGAATGCAGAATGTTGAATGACGAACCCGGAAGATACGAAGCTCGACGATCAGTCGTCTGCGACGACTCATTCGTCATTCTGCATTCGTCGTTCGAATTTCTCAGATCACGAGCCCTTGTGATCCGTATGGCAGGCCTTGCAGTTCACGGCGGCCTTGTAGGCAGCAATGCCAGTGGCGTCCTTGGCCTGGATCTTCTTCACGGAGCCGATGAGGGTCTGGCATTTCGTCACCCATGCGGTTTTGTCCCCCTTCGGCGGTGTGGCGGCGCACATGTCCTGGTAGGCCTTGAGCAGCGTGGCAAGCTCGGAGTCGGTGGCGGTGCCGCCGCTCACTTTTTTGCACAGAGCGTCCTCGGGCTTGTGATAGGTCTTCATGACCGTCTTGATGACATCGCTGCCAGCGGCAGCAGGCTTAGCGGGAGCTGCGGCGGCTTTGGGATCGGCTTTTTTCGGATCGGCGGCCTTCGCAGGAGCAGGCGGCGGAGCTGGCGGGGCGGGAGGAGGAGCTGTCAATTTGGCAATTTCGGCTTCAGTGAGGCCGACGTTCACCTTGAGGCCGGGAAGCTGGGCTTCGAGTGCTTTGGCGCCGTTTTGCGTGACGCCGGTCTGCCAGACGAAAAGTTTCTTGAGGCCTTTGGCCGCAGCGAGTTTGGCGATGCCGCCGTCGGTGGTCTTGGTGCCGTAGAGGTTGAGATATTCGAGGTTTTGCAGCGCGGCGAGCTTGGCAAGGGCAGCGTCGCTCACTTTGGTGTTCTCCATGTGGAGACGTTCGAGGTTGGTCATCTTCGCCAGCGTGTCCGCAGAAGCATCGGTGATCTGGCTGCGGGCGAGATCGACCCAGACGATCTGCGCGGCGATGGGATCAAGCAGCGCGAGTTCCTTGTCGCCAAATTTGTCAGCAGCGTTGATGACGCCGAGGCGAAGCTGCTCGGTGTCCTGCGCGAGGGGCATGAGCGAGGCGTTGAGGGCCTGCATCTTGGCGGTGATCTCGGCGATTTGTTTTTTCTGAGCGTCGGTGAGCGCAGGGGGCTTGGGTTTCGCCACTTTGGCAGGCGCAGCGACTTTCGGCAGGCCTTTCGCGAGAAGAACGGCAAGCGCGCCTTCGACATCAGCGGTGGGCTTCGTGGCGGCGACGGTGGCGGTTTCGGATGCACCGGTTTCGATCCACCATTTCAGGAGGGCGACTTCTTCCTTCGTGAGCTGTGGCTCATCGCTGGGAGGCATGTGCTCATCGTCGTCGGTGGGGAGGTTCGCACGAACGAGCATGAGGCTGTCCTTGATGTTTTTGGCGATGACGGTGGTCGCGCCCTCGCCGCCGCCTTTCATGATGGAGGCGTAGTCGTGAAGCTGGAGCTTGCCCTTCTTCTTTTCCTCACCGTGGCAGCCCACGCACTTCGCCTGCATGATGGGAGCGATGACATCGCGATACACGATGGCTTTTTCGGCGATGGCGGCATCCAGTTTGCCACCCGCAGCGGGTGCAGCGGCTGGGGCGGCAGCCGGTTTGGCGGTCGCAGGAGCTGGAGCAGCGGCGGGCTTCACGGCGGCAGGCGCTGCAGCAGCGGGTGCTGTGGCTGCAACAGCGACGGGCTTGGCGTCGTCTTCGGCGGTCCAGCCGGTGTTGATGTGAGCGTTGGGCAGTTTGGCCTTCAAAGCGGCCACACCGGCCTTGGTCACGCCGCTTTGCCAGAGATAGACGGCTTTCAGTTTCCCAAGGCCCGCGAGCTTCGCGACTCCGGCATCGGTGACCTTGGTGTTGTAGAGGTTGATGTATTCCAGCTCGGTGAGGCCTTTGAGATGATCGAGGCCCGCATCACCGATGCCCGTGCCTTCGAGATGCAGTTCCTTCAGATTCTTCATCGCCGCGAGGGCCTTGAGGCCGCCATCGGTCACTTTGCTGCGGGCGATGTCGAGCGAGGCGATCTTGTCGGCAATGGGCGCGAGGGGTTCGAGCCCGGCATCGCCAAATTCCTTCGCAACGTTGAGCGCGGTGAAGCGATAGGCCTTGGCATCAGCCGCGATGGGCATGAGCGAGGCGCCGGCGGCATTCACCTTCTGCATGGCAGCGGCGACGGCGGGATCGACGGCTTTTTTGTCATCGGCGGCATGCGCGGTGAAGGCGAGTGCCAGGGCGAGGAGGAGGAGGGTTGGTTTCATGAGACGTTTTTTTCAGCAGGATCAGAACAAGGCAGGAAAAGGCGGAAGTTGGACTACCCTTTCAGAATTCCATCAACCGTGGCCTGAAGTTCGGCGGGGATTTTGGCATCGCTGACCTTCTGTGTGCCGCTGGCGCCTTGCTGAATCCACCATTTGATGATCTGGGTTTCCTCGGGCGTGAGCTGTTCTTTGCCCTCGGGGGGCATGTGGGCGTCGTCGTCCTCCGCGGAGGAGATGGACTGGAAGGTCGCGCTGTCCTCGGGCTTGCCAGGGACGATGTTTTGATCGCCGCTTTCCTCGCCACCCTTCATTGTCCACTCGAAGGTGTCGAGGCGCAGCTCGCCCTTCTGCTTCTCCTCGCCATGGCACTTGTTGCACTTGGCCGCGAAGATGGGGAGGATGACGTGATCGAAGACGAGCTTGTCTCCGCCGGCTTCCGCAGAAACGGGGGTTGGGGGTGGATTGGCGGCTGGAACCGTTGGAGGCGTCACCTCGGCGATTTTGGGTTCCACCTTCGGCTCGACTTTGGGCTCGGGTTTCGGTTCCGGCTCCTCCTTGGGTTTCTCCACGAATCTCAGCATCCACTTCTCCATGCCCACCATGCTGTTCTTGATGCTTTCAGGCGCGTGCTCGGTGAGGAATTTGTTTCCGTGGCTCATGTTGCCGCCAAAGTGCGCCCCCAGGCCCATGATGCCGAAGCTGATGTAATAGAGCGCACGGTAGGCGTTCAACAGCTCGGTGCTGCTGCGCCCCATCGCCGTGAGACGCACCACGAGCGCCAGCAGCACGCCTGACGTGCCCAGCAGCCCCATCGTCTGATGCAGCGTGAAATTTCCTCCCACATAGCCCCCCTCCCGCGAGAGCATGATGCCCGCGAACACGGCCATCACCGCGCCTGCGGCGCCGACCAGCAGCATGAGCAAAGACGCCTCGCCAAACTTCTGCTCACCACGACGTGTGGAGCAAATCAGCTCAAACAGGCACAGCAGGCCAAGCACCCCGACAGGAAGATGCAGCAGCATCGGGTGAAAACGGCCGATGAAGAGCACCGAGCTTGATGGCTCCACCTTCGGCAGCTCGTACAGCGGCGGGAAAATGAGCAGGCCGATCACGAAGCCCACGATAAGGATGAGCGCGGCGATCCAGGCGGCGGTGAGTGATTTCGGTTCGTCGAGGTCGGGCGAATGCGAAGGCATGAGGTGATATCAATGGGGGTTGGATAGATATGACGCTTCTAGTAACGGCAGCACAGCTAAATATTCATCATGAACCTGATGGTCGATGCTGCCAAGTTTAACACCACCTTTTGTCGGCTACTGACCGTATCTTGTGGCCTTCCCCTGCTTTTTTCATGCCCCGTACCATTCTTCACTGGTTCCGCCGCGATCTCCGCCTCACTGACAACACCGCGCTCCACCACGCCGCCAAGGCCGCCGAGCAGGTCATTCCCGTGCATGTGCTCAGCGATTGGAAAAGCAGCCACGGCTGGACCGGGCCGAACCGGCAGCAGTTTCTCTGTGGGAACCTCGAATCCCTCGCCAGGAACCTCGAAACCCTCGGCAGCCGTCTCATCATCCGCTGTGGCCGTGCCGATGCCGAGATCGAGCGCCTGATCCACGAAACCCAGGCCGGGGCGGTCTATTTCAACCGCGACTACGATCCCTTTGGCCGCGCGATGGAAAAAAAAATCGCCGCCGTGTGCGCACGGCTCGGCATCGAGTGCCGCAGCTTCGATGACAGCGTCATGCACGCGCCAGAGACAGTGCTTACCGGCAGCGGGCAGCCGTATCGAGTCTATACGCCCTACTCAAAGAACTGGCTCGGCCTCGAAAAGGCGGCTCCCCTGCCCCGCGTCACCTCGTTGGGCTCGAAGGCGGATGAAAAAGTGACGAGCCTGCCGCTGCCAACGCTCGCGCATTGGAACTTGCCCGCGCCAGCCGCGCAGATTCTGCCCGGGGGCGAACGCGCCGCGCGCGAACGCATGAAGCGCTTCATCGACAGCGGCATCTTGAAAGGCTACACGGCCAATCGCAACACTCCCGCCGGTCAGACGACCTCCCTGCTCAGCCAAGATTTGCGTTACGGCCTCATCGGCATCCGCGAGTTGTATGCGCGCTGCGCGCAGGTCGAAACAGCCAGCACCTACATCAAGGAACTCGCGTGGCGGGAGTTCTACTTCGCCATCCTGTGGTTTTACCCGAACGTCTTCGACGAGGAGTTCGCTCCCGACTGGCGCGGCCTGCCCTGGCCCGGCACGGATGCCGACTTCCAGCGCTGGGCCACCGGCACCACGGGCTTTCCCATCGTCGATGCGGGCATGCGGCAGCTTTTGCAGACTGGCCTCATGCACAACCGCCTGCGCATGATCACCGCCATGTTCCTCACCAAGGACCTGCATTGCGACTGGCGCATGGGCGAGGCCTTCTTCATGCAGCAGCTCGTGGATGGTGAAAACGCCAGCAACAACGGCGGCTGGCAGTGGTCCGCAGGCACCGGAGCCGACGCCGCGCCCTACTTCCGCATCCAGAATCCCTGGCTGCAAAGCGCCCGCTTCGATCCGGCAGGCACTTACATCAAGCAATGGGTGCCCGAACTCCAGGACGTGCCCGCGCCGCTCCTCCACGAGCCGCCCAAGCCAGGCTTGCCTCTCGCCAAAGGCTATCCGCTGCCGATGGTTGATCATCACACGGAGCGGGATCGCTGTTTGGCGATCTTTGCGAAGCACAAGGCAGAGCGGGGTTGAGATGCTCACAGATCACTTCTCCTGCGTCTGCCGCGAACCGAGCGCCGGTGGCAGGCGTGAGATAGACTGAGACGAAGGAGCAGCCCCAGAGCGGAGCGAATGGGTGAAGGAGCCGGTGGAGGCGACTGAATCAATACTGCTTCAGGCGGATCACGCCGCGCAGCTTCTCTTCGAGGCTGGGCTCAGGGGGTGGAATATTCACACATGGATTTTACCCTCCTATGTGGGAGTAAATCCATATTTTTGTTGTCTGATTCCAACATAGGAGTGTAAAACGACACCCCTGGACGCTTCAGCCCGTACTTTTCCCACCAACCTGTCGGATATAATGGTGCTGACAAACCTCACGATCTGTGAATGATCTTCAATGTTCGGCTAACCACAAATCGTAAACTCAACACGTCGCGGTCATGCTGGCCACATATTATCCACTTTGGTTTACGCTGGCAATATGGGCACTTGTTCTCATCCCTGTGTATCCCGGAATCATCATCTGTGTTGTGGCCCTCATCCGATTCTTCCGTGGACGAGAAGGGGTGGGCAAACTGGCCTTGATAGGAATTCCTGTCCTTGTCCTTGGTGTCTGGGTAGTGGCGCGGAACTGGGATAGCATCGTCTCGGGCAATCCATATGATCTTTACTGAGATGAAGGAAGCCACTCCAAATCACCCGAAGAAGCCGAACAAAACGGATGCAGGCAACGGCTCGAATGGCATCTGTCGTGTCATCGACTCCTCCCTCTCGCCGTCGCCTGATCCGAAGCGTTAGGCGTTGCTACGCGCGTCCTATAATGAAACGCTCATGTTTGCCACCACCCAGGAGATCGAAGCCTTTATCCGCGATTTCGAGGCGTTGCGTCTTCCGAAGCCGCGTTGGACACATCACGCCCATCTCATCGTTGGCCTTTGGTATCTCACTCATCATTCCCCAGACGACGCCCTCTCCATCGTTCGTCAGCGCATCCGTGCCTACAACGAAGCCGTCGGGACAGCCAACACCGACAGCAGCGGCTACCACGAGACTCTGACTCGCCTTTTCCTGCGCGGCATCGCTGCCCACATCTTGGCGCACAGCAGCGAGTCGTTGCCGAGTTCGCTCGCGCTTCTGTTTCAGTCGCCACTCGCACACAAGAACTGGCCCTTATCGTTCTACTCACGCGAGCGGCTTTTTTCCGTAGCTGCGCGGCACGGGTGGCTCGAACCCGATTTGACCACCAATGAATAATACCGCAAGACGCCTAACAAAACGGATGCAGGCAACGGCTCGTATGGCATCTGTCGTGTCATCAACGCTTCCCGCTCGCCGTCGCCTGATCCGGGTCGTTCGGCCAAGAAACAACGTCAGTCTCCATGAACCCACGACGTCAGCTTCCAGTTATACTGATAGCCTTGAGTTACCAGGTTTGCGGTCTTTGGGGGGCTGATGTGGATCCAGAGACGAAGAACCATTACCGAGCGGCCGACTTACTGCCATTCAGCAAGGCTACAGAGTGGACGATTCTCTCGCTCGATCCGATGCCGTGGGATATGGGAGACGATCCTTTTGCCACGCCTGCACCAGCAGACGGCAAGCCTGTCGAGGTCAAACCACCAAAGAAGAAGGTTCCTCCAGAACAGGAGTTGCATGGTTTCCCCATCTTGGGTCAGACGAAGGTCACTGTCACAGAGGACCTGAGGACTGTTATTTCGACCCTAGATGAGGCTGGCAGACGCTGGACTCAGGCGGTAGCCGCGTGCTTCACTCCCCGGCATGGCATCCGTGTTGCCTCGGAGGGAGTGATCTATGACTTGGTTATTTGCTATGAGTGCATGCGCGCAGACATCTACCGGGCAGATAAGAAGATTGGAGCGATCTACTTCGTCACAGATGCTCGTTGGTTGCCACGTCCGGCGTTCCTCAACGGTGCCCTGATCCGAGCCAATGTGAAGATGCCACCACCACCACGTCACTGATGCCATGCACATAGGACAAACAAGGCCGAACAAAACGGATGCAGGCAACGGCTCGTATGGCATCTGTCGTGTCAGCAACGTCTTGCGCTCGCCGTCGCCTGATCCGGGACGTTAGGAGGCTCACTACTCATGCCTCAACGCCTCGACCGGATTCATCTTCGCCGCACGGCGGGCGGGATAGATGCCGAAGGCGATGCCGGTGAGCACGGAGATTGAGAAGGCGAGGATGGGCGACCACATCTTGATCACGGTGGTCACCCCCGCAAATTTTTGCACGGCAATGGGGATGCCCAAACCGAGGACGACGCCGAGAATGCCGCCGACTCCGGCGAGCAGAACGGTCTCGATGAGGAACTGCACCACGATGTCGGCCTGACGCGCGCCAAGGGCGCGGCGGATGCCGATCTCACGCGTGCGCTCGGTGACGCTGGCGAGCATGATGTTCATGATGCCGATGCCGCCGACGAGCAGCGAGATGGCAGCGATGCTGCCGAGGACGATGCTGAAGATCTGCTTGGTGCGCTCCGCCTGCTTCAGCAGCTCGACGGGGACGATGATGCGCCAGTCCTCCTTCTTGTGATTGGTGCTCATCAAATGGCGGATGGCCTCGGCGCGGCTTTCCACCATCTTCACATCCTCGACGCGGATGACCGCCTCGTGAAATTCCACTTTCTCGGCCTCGAAGCTGCCAGTGCGGTAACGGAAGAAGGTCTCGCCATACTGGTCCATGAGCGTGGCGAAGGGGATCATCACCTGTGCCTGTGAGTCAGCCGCGGAACTGCTGGCATCCGTGCCGACCATCTGCCCTTCATCCTGGATGATGCCGATCACCTTGTAGTAGTAGCCTTTGACCCGGATGGACTTGCCGGTAGGCGTGGAGAGCGGGAAGAGCCGCGCCGCGACCGTCTGATTGATGACGCACACAGGCACACGCCCGTCCATTTCGAGGTCGTTGAAGAAACGGCCCTGCAGGACGCGGCGGTTGCGCATCTCGGGATAGATGGGCAGCACGCCTTTGACCTGGCCGTCGATGCTGCGGTCGAGGTTCCAGATGTTTTCGCTGATATGGCGGCTGGGCACCACGATGCTGATGCCGGGCACGGTCTGGCGGATCTGCTGGATGTCGCGCGTGGTGAGGCCGTATTCGCTGATGAAGCTGCGCGACTCACCGCTGGAGCCCTGGCTGTCGGGCGGCTTCACACTGTGCAGGATGATGTTCTGGCTGCCGAGCCGCCGGATCTGCTCCTGCGCCTCATGACTGGCCCCTTCACCGATGGCGAGCATCGCCACCACCGAGGCCACGCCGAACACGACACCAAGCATGGTCAAAAACGAGCGCAGCTTGTGCAGCCAGATCGTCTTGATGCCCAGCGACAGCGTGCGCCACAGATGCTGCGGCGAAGCGACGAGACGAAGAACAGGATGCTGGGCAAGGAACGACATTGGGGGCACAGTCATACGAGCAAAGCCGCATGAAATTGCCACGATCTCATCGCTCTTCCCATCACTCGCCCGCCTGCGCTCCGACGACCATCTCCTGCACGGGAGCGGTCTTTTCGGCGGGTTTCTTCACCTGCACGACGAACGGCGGTGATTCGCCGCCGATCTTGCCGCCCTGGTCGAGGAAACGGTGCATGTCTTCGAGAGCGGCATCCAGACGCGGATCACCGGCCTGCATGTAGGCGCTGACGCGCATGGCCAGCGCACGGCCATTCCAGGGGAAGGGTTTGCCGAGGCTTTCGAGGGCGGCGAGCTGCTGTGGCACCTTCAGGTGCATGGCCATCTCGCAACGCATGCCGAGACGGACGTTGCGCGCGACCTGCACGGGATACTCGCGGCCGAGTTTCTCAAAGATCGTGGTGAAGCGCGGGTCCTGCACCGAGGTCTTCGATTGGGCGACCTCGCTGAGGAGGTCGAGCGCCTCGTTCACCAGCGGGATGCGGCACCAGGGCACCTCCATGAGGCTGTCCAGACCGTGCTCGATATGCACGAGCACCTCGGCGGGCTTTTGCTGCACATGGCAGGCAATCGCGCGCAGGAAATGCGCGTCCACGGCTGAAATCGGCTCGATGGCCGCAATCGCCGCAAAGGCGTCCGGCGCTCCCATGCGTGCCTTCGCCTGGGCGAGCAGCACACGATCCGCCAGCACGGGCGCGGCGGGTGCTGACGCGGCGAGATGATCGGCATAGCGCTGCTTCCAGAAGGCACGCAGGTGCTCCACGCGCCCGCGCACGGCCGCAGGAGCATCGGCAGGCAGGATTTCATCGGAGGCAGATTCCCACAGACGGCCCGGCATGTGCAGGCGCTCGGCGAGGTAAAGATTGGTGTCGATGGCGGCATCGACCTTTGGCAGATAACAACCGGCACGCGTGGCGGCACGGGCGAGATCGAGCGAGCAGTTCGACTTCTTCGCCACACTGCGGGCGAAGCTGAACTCAAGGCGGTTCATGTCGTCGGTGTTCACCGTTTTCGTCGCGGCGGCGATGGCGGTGCAGTAATCACTGTTCGCCACGCAGCCGGTGAGGAAACCTTCGGCCGTGTCCGTTTTCCAGAAACGACGCAGCGCCTCGGCCATCGGCTCAATTTTGACGCGCTTGCGCAGTGATTCGAGCGACCAGGGCGTCTCGTCATTCGAGCAGATGAGCAACATGTCCACACTCTGCGTGGCCCAGACCTCGACCTTCGGGAAGACCTGACGCAGCGTGGTGATGACGGTGCTGATGGTGGCCGGTTCGACCTCGTAACCTTGCAGCCACTGGCAGAAAATGCCGTTCTTGGTGAGGCGCTGGCTGGCGTTGGTGTAGAACTCGCGCGTGTAGAGATTGGCCACACCGGCGCGGCATGGATTCGAGGGTTCCGAGACGATGAGATCGTAATCTTCGCCCTTGGTGAGCAGGAACTCACGCGCATCGCCGGTGATGTTGTTGACGCGCGAATGCTTCATCGCATTGCGGCTCACGGGATCGAAGAACTCAGCGACCTTGCGGATTTCCTCCTCGAGCTCGAGCACATCGACGCGCTGCATGCCCGGCACATCGGCCAGCCAGCCAGCGGTGGTGCCAGTGCCGAGACCGACGACGCAGGCGTTCTGCGGATGCGGATGCAAAATGGCGCCGGTGATGCCGAGCATGACCTGCGTGCCCGCATCGCCCACGGCGGAGCCGTCGCTCTTGCCGTTGGTCAAAAACGCATATTGCATGCCGCCGACAACGGCGACGCTGGTCTCACGGCCATCGTATTCCTGCACGAGCGAGCGCTGCGCATTGCGCTGCCACGTTTCCAAACCCAGCGCGGTGCGGAAGTCATCCCGCACGCGGCCGTAACCGATCGGCGTGTGCATCCACACCGCCGTGGGGCCGGTGGTTCCGAAGGCAAAGAAGCCGCACACCATGAGCGAGGCGAGCGCGAAACGGCTGTTCCAGGAAAAGCGTGAGGCCAGGGCAGCACTGCTATCCTCCCCTTCCCTGCCGCGCATTTGCAACCACAGCGAGGCGG
>CAMCWM010000044.1 GCA_945882215.1 Akkermansia muciniphila
GACAACGGCATGGCCTCCAGCAAGGAGCAGCAAGTGCAGCGCGGCCATTACTTCGCCATCGTAGATGAAGTGGACTCCGTGCTCATTGATGAGGCGCGCACGCCGTTGATCATCAGCGGTCCGGTCATGGCGGCGGAGAGCAATCATCAATACGAGCGCTACAAGCCGCTCGTTGACCAGCTCGTGCGCCGTCAGAACACGCTGTGCAATCGTTTGATCACGGAGGCCAAGGAGGCCGCCGCCGCCGGGGTGATGGAGCAGGCCGGATTGAAACTTTTCCAGGTTCACATGGGTCAGCCGAAGAACCGCGCGCTTGCCCGTTGCATGGAGGATCCAGACCTCCGCCGGGCGATGGAGAAGGCCGAGCTCTCGCTCTACGCCGACACGCAGAAGGTCGAGTTCTTCAAGCTCAAGGAGGAGCTGTATTACTTCATCGAGGAAAAGAGCCACGACGCCGATCTCACCGAGATGGGACGCAACTTCCTCAGTCCCGACGAGCCGGACGCCTTCGTGCTGCCTGACATCGCCACCGTTTACTCCGAGATCGACGGCGACACCTCGCTTTCCGAAGAAGCCCGTCAGCGCAAGAAGACCGAGATGCAGGACCGCCTCTCTCATCAAGGCCAGCGCATCCATCAGATCAGCCAGTTGCTGCGTGCCTTCTGCCTTTATGAGAAGGACGTCGAGTACGTGGTCGAGGAGAACAAGGTCATCATCGTCGATGCGCAGACGGGCCGTAAAATGGCCGGACGTCGCTGGAGCGATGGCCTGCATCAGGCCGTGGAGGCCAAGGAAGGCGTGCAGATCGACGCCGAGACGCAGACGCTCGCCACCATCACGATTCAGAACTACTTCCGTCTCTATATGAAGCTCGGCGGCATGACCGGCACGGCGGAAACGGACGCGGCGGAGTTCCATGACATCTACAATCTCGATGTGCTCACCATCCCGACGAATCGTCCGGTGAAGCGCAAGGATCACAACGACAGCATCTACAAGACGCGTCGCGAGAAATTCGCCGCCGTGATCGAGTTGATCCGCGAATTGAACGCCAAGGGCCAGCCGATTCTCGTCGGCACTGCCAGCGTCGAGGCCTCCGAAATGGTCTCCCGCATGCTCAAGCTGCAAAAGATCACGCACAACGTGCTCAATGCGAAGTACCACCGCCAGGAGGCCGAAATCGTCGCACGCGCCGGGCATCGCAGCGCCGTGACGATCTCCACCAACATGGCCGGTCGTGGCACCGACATCAAACTCGGTGAAGGCGTCGCCGATCTCGGTGGTTTGTTCGTTCTGGCCACGGAACGCCATGAATCACGTCGTGTTGACCGCCAGTTGCGCGGACGTTCCGCGCGTCAGGGCGATCCGGGCGAGAGCAAGTTCTTCCTCAGCTTTGAGGACGACCTCATGCGCAACTTCGGCGCCGCCGAGCGCATGACGAAGATGATGGAACGCTTCGGCATGAAGGAAGGCGAGGAGTTGCAGCACCCTTGGCTCAATCGCAGCGTCGAAACCGCGCAGAAGCGCGTCGAGCAGCGCAATTACGTCTGGCGCAAGCGCGTCCTCGAATACGATGATGTGATGAACCAGCAGCGCGAGGTCGTCTATGAATGGCGCAACGACGTGCTCAACAGCAACGACACCCGCATCCTCATCAACGAGGCCGTCGAGAAGGGCATCACCGAACGTCTCAGCGCCTTCGTGCCGAAGGATCTCAAGGACGACACCGAGGCAGATTACGACAACCTGCTCCAGTGGGTGAACACCACCTTCCCGATCGGCCTGCGCGAGTTCGACGACGCCTTCAAGGCGCTCGATTTCGACGCCAAGTCCGCGTGGTTGAAGGAGAAGATCCTCAATGCCTACGGCGTGAAGGTCGGCAACGCCAACCCGACCGCCTTGCAGGAGATCGAGAAGATGATCCTCCTCAACGCCATCGACCGCCTGTGGCAGGAGCATCTGTATGCGCTCGATGCCTTGAAGGAAGGTGTCAGCCTGCGCACCTATGGCCAGAAAGACCCGCTCATCGAGTTCAAGCAGGAAGCCTTCACGATTTTCGCGGAGCTGATGAACAACATCAACGGCGAAGTCCTCGGCAATCTCTTCCGCAGCACGCAGCAGCTCGCCGCCTTTGAGCAGTTCCTCGCCCAGATGGCCGCCCAGCAGAGTGGCGAGTCCGCAGCACCGCAGCGCCGCCAGGAAGCCGAGGAGGCAGGGGGAGAAGCTCCGCCCAATCCCGGCCGCGACGGTCCCCGCCTCATCATTCCCAGCGCCGGCTCGAACAAGCCCAAGCCCGACCACAGCAAGGTCGGTCGCAACGACCCGTGCCCATGTGGCAGCGGCAAGAAGTTCAAGCAGTGCTGTGGGCGTGTTGCCTGAAGCAGCCCAGTAGCGCCGCAACTGGTCCGCACACGACATGCGCGGGTCACGCAGCGTACAATGCGCAGCCAGTCTCAAGAGCGGGTTCGGGATTGGGAAATCCGTGGTGGGTTCGCCCACCCACCCAGCCAGGGTTGTGGGCAGCTCCGGCTCGGGCCGCTCTTCTTCTCCGTCGTTATGTGCTGCTTCATCCTCATCGTCACGGTCATGGCGAGGGGAAAATGAGGCCGCGTTGCATTTCACGACCATTTCATCCCCGGTTCATCAAGGTTTCATGGCCCTGCTGAGCTTGGGCGTCGATGAAACCACTCATTCTCCTCCTGCTGGGAGTCAGTTCACTGCTGGCTCAAACCGAAAAGCCCGTCACCTCTGCCACACTCGATGAAAGCGAGGTACGCATCACCTACGGCGAACTGAAACGCCTCGTCGCCGCCACGCTGCCGAAAGAAGCGCCCGTGGCAGTGAAACCGCCGGTCCAGGCCGCCTTGCTTTCGACGGCGTATCAAATCGACGCCAAAGCAGGCACGATCATCGCCGAGATGCAGGTGGAGAGCTTCGAGGCCGCCTGGCAGGCCGTTCCTCTGGCTGGCGCGGCTTCAGGCGCGATCTCCGTCGAACCCAAGGACGCACGCATCGTCGTCAGCGAGGATCATCTCTGCCTCATCACCGATCAAACCGGTGCGCAGAGCGTGAAGCTCACCTTCGCTCTCGCCAAGGAAGGGCAGGGGACTACGCTGCATCTCGCCGCGTCACCCGTCGCCTCGCTGGAGGTCAAAGAACTGCCCGAAGGCAAAGTGCTGCGCCTCCAAAGCGGTGTCACGTCGCAAACCCTCGCTACCGCAGGCATCATCGCTTTGCCCGCCATCGGTGGTGAAATCACCCTCACGCTCGAAGACGCCCGCAAAGCCTCCCAAACACCTCTCGCAGGCCCCACTGACGACGCCCTCATCTCCGCCGCCGCTTACACGACCCAAGTCGTACGCGATGGCTCGGTGCTCACCGAAGGCGCGATCACCGTGTGTCACGATCATCCCGTGAAACTCGTTTTGCAGCTGCCCGAGACCGTGAAACTTCTTCAATGTCACGTCAATGCCGATCCCGTGCGTCCCACGCTCGGCGAAGCGAATCGCATCGAGATCCCGCTCGATGATCCCGCCACCGACGGAGCCGAGTCCGAGGTGAAACTTTCCTTCACCTCCACCCTTACCGCCTTGCAGGCCGCCGAAGGCGAACTCGATCTCGCCCTGCCACAGACGCCGCTCTTTGCCAAGCAGATCGACTGGAACGTGCAGCTCCCCACCGGCTACGACCTCAGCTTCACCGGGAACATCGATCCCATCACCGATAAAACGACCACTCCCGGCCTCCACCTTCGCAAATCCCTCTGCCGCGATCAACAACCCCAGGCCCGCATCACCTACCGCAAACGCACTTCCAACTAATCACTCCTAACCCATAACCTCATCCGTCCATGAAACTCACTCATCTCATCGCCATCGCCGTCATTTTCGTCTGCACCAGCATCGCCTGGTGGCTCCTCGGCGGCGTCATCATGCACCGCACGAACCATGTCTCCTATCAAACCGGCGACAGCGTCAGCGGTCGCTGG
Source organism: Akkermansia muciniphila (assembly GCA_945882215.1). GTDB lineage: Bacteria > Verrucomicrobiota > Verrucomicrobiia > Verrucomicrobiales > Verrucomicrobiaceae > Prosthecobacter. The sequence continues at coordinate 3,989 of CAMCWM010000044.1, forward strand.
GGGCCGCCTCTGCTGCAAAAGCATCCTGTCGCCCGCTACACCTCCTCCAGCGGCGGCAAGGTCACGCTCCAGCCCGCCAAAAGCGATGTGAAAGTTCAGCTTGCCTACCAGCCGGTCAAAATGGGTCTGCTCTGGCACCGCACTTACGGCGTGCAGTTTGAAGGTGCCTACACCTTCACCAACACCACCGCCATCACCCAGACTTTGGACATCGACATCGAGCTTCCCTCCGGCAACACGCTGCTCGACAAGATCAACTTCACCCTCGGCACCGGCGAAAAAGCCCGCCGCTCAGTCGCCGCGCCCGAGCAGGGCGTCATCACCGACAGCGTTCAGCTTGCCCCTGGCGAGAGCATCCCCGTCACTGTGAGCTACGAATGCCGTGGCATGGATCAATGGCGCTACGCCTTCGCCGATTCGAGTCGCATCCGCGACTTCACGCTGACGATGAACACCGACTTCAGCGATGTGAATTTCCCCATCAGCTCACCTACGGATCGCAAACCGACGGAGAAAGGCATGCAGCTTATCTGGAAATACGAAGACGCCATCTCCGCACCCGGCATCGGCATGGAAATGCCACGCGAACTGAACGCCGGCCCCGTGGCATCGCAGATCTCGTTCTATGCGCCGCTTTCTCTGCTGCTGTTTTTCATGGTCATCATCATCACCGTCATCTCACGCGGTGTGTCGCTTCATCCGGTGAACTACTTCTTCCTCGCCGCCGGTTTCTTCGCCTTCCCGCTGCTGTTCTCCTACATGCTCGATGTCGTCCCGGTGCATCTGAGCTTCGTCATCGCTGCGCTGGCCTCATTGCTGCTCGTCTGCGGCTACCTGCGTGCCGCCGCTGGGGAATTCATCTTCCGCGTCGCTGTCGTCGCCCAAACCGCCTACATGGTGCTCTTCAGCTACAGCTTCTTCTTCAAAGGACTCACCGGACTCACGCTCACCGTTGGTGGCATCGTCACACTCGGCGTTTTGATGGCCCTGACCGCCAAAGTGGACTGGAGTCAGAAACTCGGCGCGGTTTCGCCAAGACTTGCTTGATGTCTTCACCCCCGGATCGTTAAATCACACCCACTCGTCATGCCCACCCGCATCCTCGTCGTCGAAGACGAACCCTCCATCTGCGAAAACGTCGTCTATGCTCTCGAAGCAGACGGATTCGCCGTCGCGACCGCCACCACCGGTCGCGATGCGCTGGAGCAGATGAAGTCGCAAACCTTCGACCTCATCATCCTCGACGTCGGTTTGCCAGACATGACCGGCTTCGAGGTGTGCAAAGCGATCCGCAAGACGCAGTCGCTGCCGATTCTCTTCCTCACCGCACGCTCCAGCGAAGTGGATCGTGTGGTGGGCCTGGAGATCGGCGGAGACGACTACGTCGTGAAGCCCTTCAGCCCACGCGAACTCGTCGCCCGTGTGCGAGCCATCCTGCGCCGCGTTTCAGCCACACCGCTGCCGCCAAACGTCCACGATGCCGGTATTCCGCTCGCCATTGACGACGTGCGCTGCCAAGCCATCTACTTCGGCACCGCCTTGAACCTCTCCCGCTATGAATTCCGCATGCTCAAGGCCTTCTCCGCGCATCCAGGCCGCGTGTTCAGCCGAGAGCAACTCATGGATCATGCTTCAGAAGAACCGGATGCCTCCATGGAACGCACGGTGGACACGCACATCAAAACGCTTCGTGCCCGCATGCGTGGTGTCCGCTCGGGCATTGATCCCATCGTCACTCACCGCGGCATGGGCTACTCCTTGCTCGAAACCTGGCCCGAAGCATGAGCCTCACTTCGCGCTTCCTCGTCGGCTTCGCCCTCGTCGCCATTCTCGGCCTGAGCGTCCTGTTTTCGCAGCTCATCCACCGCGTCGAGCGGCAGTATTTTGAGGCGGTGGAAGAGCCGATGGTCGATGTGGCGAACATCCTGGCCGAAATCCTCGCCGCTGATGCGAAGAATGGTGTTCTGGAGCCGCAGGCTGTCGAAAAGGCCATCTGCGCCGCGCAGCAGCGCCAGCTCAACGCGCAGATCTACAACCGCACCAAGGAGCAGGTGGACATGCAGGTCTATGTCACCGATGCGCAGGGACGCGTGCTGTTTGACTCTGCGGGCATCGAGAAGCCCGGCACGATCTCCAATCACCGCGATGTGAACCTCACACTGATGGGCGAGTACGGAGCACGCTCCTCACGCACGAGCGAATACGACCCGCTTTCCGTGGTGATGTATGTGGGTGCGCCGATCCGCCAGAACGGTCAAACCATCGGCATGGTCAGCGTCGCCAAACCGCAGCGCGGTGTGCTGGCTTTTGTGTGGGAGACGGAGCGTTGGTTGAAATGGTCCATCGTCACCACGGTGTTGCTCATGCTGCTCGGCATCTACCTCGCCGCACGCTGGGCCACGCGACCGCTGGAGGTGCTGACGCAGCATGCACTCGCCGTGAGCCGTGGCGAGCGCTCCACTTCGCCGCACATGCCAGGGCACCAGATGAAGACACTCGCCAAGGCACTCGAAGACATGCGCGACGCACTCGAAGGCCGCGAATACGTCGAGAACTACGTGCAGAGCCTCACGCACGAATTGAAGAGCCCGGTGGCCGCGATCCTAGGCGCGAGCGAGATTCTCCAAGGCGATGTGCCCGAGCCCAAACGTGCCCGTTTCCTGCAAAACATCCGCACCGAGGCCGGAAGATTGCGAGACTTGCTCGAACGCCTCCTGCACCTCGCCGCGCTCGAAAAGCAGAAGGCACTCGTCGTTCGCGAGCCGGTGAACCTGCGCGAGATGATCGACCGCGCCTGGGATCATCACGCGCTCATCGCCGCAGCACGGGATGTCACGTTGCAGCGTGAAGTGGACGACAAACTCGTGATCCAAGGCGATCCATGGCTCATCGAGCTGGCGCTGAGCAATCTCATTCAAAACGCCATCGACTTTGCGCCGAAAGGCAGCGCGATCAGCGTCCGCGGCTACCGCTTCGATTCGAAAGTGGTGATCGAGATCGAAGATCGCGGCCCCGGCATTCCCGATTACGCCCGTGAGCGTGTGTTTGAGCGCTTCTACTCCCTGCCACGGCCTGACACCGGCAAAAAGAGCACCGGACTCGGCCTCTGTTTCGTCAAAGAAGTCGCCCAATTGCACGAAGGCAGTGTCGAACTCACAAATCTTGAAAGCGTACCGGGTGCCAAGGCGATGTTGATTCTCGCAGCCTAGTGGAGGGCAGGTTTGACAATTCTGACCAGCTTCCCTAGTCTCGCGCACCTCGCCACCAACCACCATGAGCACTCAAGAAGCCGGAAAGCCCGTTTACAACGTCAAGAACCCCTGCATCGCGAAAGTGAAGCGCATGTTCAATCTCTCCGGCACGGACGCGCCCAAGCACACCGCGCATTACGAGATCGACCTCGCAGGCAGCGGCCTGGAATACACGCCGGGCGATTCGCTGGCCGTGCAGCCCACGAATGACCCCGCGCTCGTGGATGACACGCTCAAGGCGCTCGGCTTCGCCGGTTCTGAAATTGTGAAGCATCCCAAGACCGCCGCAGAGGTGCCAATTCGCCAGGCTTTGATCGAAGGCGCGCTCATCACCGAGATCGATAACAAATTGATCAAGGCCATCGTCGAGAAAACCGGCGGCAAAACGCCGCTCACCGAGCTTTCGCAGCCCGAGAAGAAGGAAGACCTCAAAAACTATCTCTGGGGCCGCTTTGTGATCGATCTGCTGCTGGAAAATCCGACAGCGAAGTTCACACCCGAGGAGTTCATCGCCACGCAGAAGAAACTGAACATCCGCCTCTACTCGATTAGTAGCAGTCAGAAGGCGCATCCCGATGAAGTGCATCTCACCGTCGCCACTGTGCGCTACACCAGCCACGGCCGTGCTCGCAGTGGCGTGTGCTCATCGTTCCTCGCTGAGCGTGTGACACCGAACGAGACGCTGATCCCGTGTTTCGTGAACCACGGCAAAGGCTTCCGCCTGCCCGAACCTCACGAGGAGACCCCCATCATCATGTGCGGCCCCGGCACCGGCATCGCGCCGTTCCGCGCCTTCCTCGAAGAGCGCAAAGCCACCAGTGCCAAAGGCAAAGCCTGGCTCTTCTTCGGTGAAGTCAGTTCCAAGTCCTGCTATTTCTACAAGGACGAATTCGACGCCTATCTCGCCGACGGCACGCTGACGAAGCTCAGCACCGCCTGGAGCCGTGACCAGGCCGAAAAAATCTACGTGCAGCACAAGATGCTCGAAAACAGCGCCGAGTTCTGGGCATGGCTCGAACAAGGCGCGATCATGTACGTCTGTGGCGATGCCGCCCGCATGGCTGGCGACGTGGACAAGGCGATGCACACGATCATCGAGAAGGAGGGTGGCAAGACACCCGAAGAAGCCGCCGCCTACGTTCAGGCGATGAAGGACGCGAAGCGGTATCGCCGAGATGTGTATTGATTTAGGAAGCCTATAGAAATCAGTCGCGGTTTGGATTTAGCGGTCTGAGTTTTCATTCCATCTCTTCCAGAATCTTTTCCACCAACCTGCGGGTTCTTGCTTGGGGCCTTGATATTCTGTTTTGCGTCCTGTGATTCCGCTGGTGACGAGACTGCCGATGTAGTCGCTGTCGGCATAGACCCGGTTGATTTGCTTTTTGATGGCCTCGAAATCTTGGCGTGATACCACACCGTTTGAGGTGGCCTTGTAAAACTGAACAGTGACTCGCACCGGGAAACGTGCGTCACGCTCAATGGAGAGGTTATCGATCTCAGTGAACGGCCCTTCGAGATCGCCGTGGCCGATGACAGCGTTTTCAACATCACTTTCAGCAGCGACTGGTGCGGGAGGAGGTGCAAACAGGGCGCCAGCAGGCGTTTGATTTCGAGGGCGTGCTTTTTGCTTCAATGGAACCTGGATCAAAAGCACCATGTTCAGGCCGGACTCTGAAGCAGCCTGTGAGGCCGGATGGTCATCTGGCTTGTCTTTGTTTGCCTTGAAATCCGATTCCCGCTCACCGGTGAGGCTGGCTCGCTGACCGTTGGAGTTGAAAAACAGTCTTTGTCCCCAGGCCGATCCTGCCCCGAAGGCATCCCGGACGTTGTCGATGATGGTCATGCTAGTGCCTTCCCGGGTGGCGAGAATGGCAAGCACAGCAGGATCTTCTTTGATCGATTGGTAGTTGAACAAAACCGGATTGAACGTGGCCTTGCCCTCCTGAGGGATGGGCAGGAAGCACGCCTGGGCGCTGACCAGCACCTTGTCGTCACGTTCAGCCAGCAAGGTGCGCTGCTTTCGCTCCTTGGGTTTCCACGAATCGGGTTTGGAAAGATAGCGCAGAGGACTGGCGAGAACGTCATGCAACGAAACACGCTTCAAAGGGGAACCGTTGTGATTGCCCACCAGCAACGAAAAGGCTCTGGGATCAAGGTCGCAGGATTTATCTGAGAAGTTGGGGTAACGCACCACCGGCATGCAAGTCACCTCAAGCGCGCCCTTGCCTTTGTCGCGCGACACTTGAATCGTCATGTCGCTGATATTGGGGCCAACGGCGGAATCCTTGTAACGTCCGGTGTCCTCCCAGGTAAGATCGAGAATGTTGAGTCCGAATTCTGCGGCAAGCTTTTGGGCATCTTCGTTGCGGGGCATTTCCGCGGCGCGGCGGATGGCTTCGGCATACTGACTCTCGAAAAGTTGCGGAAACGCATCGTTTGGAAGGATCAGCAAAAGAGCAGCGGCAGCAAAGAGGCGAGTCTTCATGACTTGAAGGCTAGTCCATGACGAGTCTTGCGCAATCAACATGAGCGCAGCCTTTGATTGGCAAAGGCTGCTGCGGGGAATGCCGTGTGAAAGCGACCGGAACCAAGCCCTGTCTCACGCAAAGAGGTTCAATTGGTCACGCCTTCGCCAGCCACAGAATCCCCGTCGCCGTCACCTGGATGTTTTTCTTCACAGGGATGAGCTTGAACGCTTCTAGCGTGAGAACAGCGGGATCGTATTGATCACGGATCTTCTGCGTCTCATCGGCGACCTGCTGCTCCAGCGAGGCCATGTCGGCCTGGATGGACTCTAGCTCCTTCTCAGCGGCTTTGACATCCTGACCTTCCTTCCAAACGCGGGAAGCGCTGCTGATGGTGCTGGCTTTCACGACGCTGGTTTTGCGGCCGAAGATCGCACCGAGAATGCTGCCGCCGATCTGTGCGACGGTGCTGAGTTTAGCGCTTGTGGACTGAGCTTTTTGCGCATCCACCTTCGCGGCGACTTTCTCGGCCCGGGCTTCGAGCATCTTCATCGTTTTGGCCGTCTTCTCGCGAAGTTCCTCGATGGCTGCGTCACGCTTTTCTCGGGCAGTTTGGGTCACACGTGCTTTGAACTCGTCCTGCTTCTCACCGGGATTCGAATAAGCCTCAAGAAGCGGGCTGAAGAAAACTTCGAGGCTGTGATTGGCATAGACCCAGTCGCTGAAGTCTTTCTTGATGCTGGTGTAGGTGCTGGCTTTCAGCGCGGGGCCGGGGAGATCGGCAAAGGCGGCTCCTTCGACGGGTTCGGTCTCGCATTTGGAGAGGTCGTCGTCCTTTGGGATGTCGATGAACTTGTCCCACAAGACCTTCTGCTTCTCGATGTCGATGGCATTGACGAGCGTGACGACGCTCTTGCCGCTGATCTTCCGCTTGGCGTCATCAAAAACGACCGTGGCACTGCGGAGAATGGCGGGTGTGTAAGTGAGGCGCTCGCCGTCTCCATCGGCGGGCTGGAACAGTTCGGTGACATCTTCGGGCAGCTTAGGGCGCACGGTATTACGGCTGCTGGCGGTGCTGCTGGCTCCGGGCGGCGCGAAGCCGTCGTCTTCGGCGGCTTCGGCTTCTTTTTTCGCCGGACGGATCGGGTCCATGAGCGCCTTGATCTGCGGGCGTGAGAGCGGGCCGCTGAGATAGCTCAAAATCCAGCGCACATGGAACACGACGGGCGCGTCCTCATGGACGTTGTTCATGAGGAAGACGCGGGCACCGAGGCCGGCGAGCGTGCGTTCCATGAGCTGGCGGTCGAATTTGCCACCGGCGGTGTTCGCCGCGCCTTCGAGACCGTCGAGCACGCGCATCTTGTCGCGCTCCGTCTGCAAACGGCCGAGCCACCAGGTGCCGATGTTGGCGAGCGCCTTGTAATCGAGGTCGGCCGGGTTTTGCGTGGCGAGAAGGATGCCGAGGCCAAAGGCACGCGCCTGTTTGAGCAGGAACATCATCGGCTTCTTGGACGGCGGCATGGCCGTGGGCGGCAGGTAGCCGAAGATTTCGTCCATGTAGAACAGCGCACGCAATGAAGTCGTGCCCTGCTGCGTGCGCATCCAGCCGAGGAGCTGATTCAAAAGCAGCGAGACGAAGAACATGCGCTCGGTATCGCTCAGATGCGCGATGCAGAAGATGGTGATGCGGGGCTTGCCCTCCTTCGTGTAATACATGCGCTGGATGTCGAGCGGCTCGCCCTCCAGCCAGGTGCTGAAGCCGGGACTGGCGAGCAGGTTGTTCAGCTTCATCGCCAACGGCGTGCGCTTGGACTCGGGCATGAAGCTGTCGAGATCGACGACGCCGATCTTCCGAATCGGTGGCTGTTGGATGTGGCGCACGAGATTTTCGAGACTGATGTTCTGCCCCTTCTTCCAGCAATGCGCGACGATGTTGCTGAGCAGGATGTGCTCCGGCGACTGGATAGGATCGGCTTCGATGTCCATGAGGCCGAGCATGGAGGAAACGGTGCTTTCGATGCGATCCGCGAGCGCCTCAGCATCATCCATGACTTCCGCAGGCGGGCAATTCAGCGAACTGAGGATCGACACTGGCAGTCCAGCATTGCTGCCGGGCGTGTAGATCGCCATATCGACGGTCTCGCGCAGCTTCTTGATCCGGTCGGCGCTCTGGCCCCAATCGCCGAGGCCCTTTTGCCACATCGCCGACTGTGCGGCGGCGTATTCGTCCGGCGACTGGCCTTTGCGGCGTGCTTCGTCTTCGTTGATCCACGGGCGAAACTCCTGCGGCGTGAGATTGGGGAAGGTGAGCAGCGCATTGCCGAGATCGCCCTTCGGGTCGATGGCGATGACGGGAACGCCATCGATGGCGGCTTCTTCGAGCAAGGCGAGGCAAAGGCCGGTCTTGCCGGAGCCGGTCATGCCGAGCACGACGCCATGCGTGACGAGGTCCTTCGAATCGTAGAGCACGAGGTCGTCTTTGATCTGCTTCGTGGCGAGATCGTATTCGCGGCCGAGGTAAAAGGAGCCGAGCTTTTCGTATTGGTCAGGGGAGATGGGCATGGGTGGGAAATGACGAAAGTGGAATGACGAATGTCGAATTCAGCGTGGCGGAAGGCGGTTGGATTGCAAAGTGGAAATTGGCAGGCAGGATGGGATATGCGCTCCGCATTTTTGCTCCTCATGACCGCTTCCACGCTCGCCGCCGATGTTTTGACGTATCCAAAAACCCGCAAGGAGGACGTGGTGGACACGCTGCATGGGGTGAAGATCGCTGACCCGTATCGCTGGCTGGAGGATGACAACTCCGAGGAGACGAAAGCATGGGTGAAAGCACAGAATGCGGTGACGTTCGGATATTTGGAGAAGCTGCCGAGGCGAGAGGCGATTCAGAAGCGGCTGAAGGAGCTGTGGAACTACGAGCGCGTGGGGCAGCCGTTTGAGCGTGGGGGACGGTGGTTTTACTCGCACAACTCGGGATTGCAGAATCAGGCGGTGCTGATGACGACCGAGTCGCTGGAGGTCGAGGCGAAGGTGCTGCTCGATCCGAATGCGATGTCGAAGGATGGGACGACCTCGCTGTCGGATTATGAGGCGAGCGAGGATGGCAAACTCATCGCGTATGGCGTTTCAGAGGCGGGGAGCGACTGGACGACGATCCGCGTGCGTGACATCGCCACGGGACGTGATTTGGACGATGTGGTGAAGTGGGTGAAGTTCAGCGGTGTGTCGTGGTTGAAGGACGGCAGTGGCTTTTTCTACTCGCGCTATGACGAACCGAAGCCCGGCGCGGCTTTGACGGCGAAGAACGAGTTTCATAAACTCTACTTCCACAAACTGGGAACGACGCAGAGTGACGACACGCTGATCTACGACCGCAAAGACGAGCCGAAGTGGGGCTTTGGCGGCAGCGTGACGGAAGATGGCGAGTATCTCATCATCTCTGTGTGGCTGGGCACGGAGCCGAAGAACCGGGTGTTTTACAAGAAAATCGCCGGTGATGGGCCGGTGGTGGAACTGCTGAACGACAACGACGCGCGCTACTCCTTCATCGACAACGACGGCCCCGTTTTCTACTTCCGCACGGATCTGAACGCGCCGTGCTTTCAGGTCATCGCCATCGACGTGCGAAAGCCGCAGCGTGGCAACTGGCGCATCGTGGTCCCGGAAGTGCCGAAGGTGCTGCTGGAAGGCGTGAGCACGGTCGGTGGACAGATGTTTTGCGAGTATCTGCGCGATGCGAAGACGGAGGTGAAGTGCTTCGACCTGAGCGGCAAGCTGCTGCGCGATGTGAAACTGCCCGGCATCGGCTCAGCGGGCGGTTTCGGTGGTCATCGCACCGACACGAGCACGTTTTTCACGTTCACGAGCTTCACCGAGCCGGGGGCGATCTACCGCATGGATTTGAAAACCGGCGAGAGCAGGCTGTGGCGGAAACCGGAGGTGAAATTCGACGGTTCGGGCTACGAGACGAAGCAGGTCTTCTTCAAGAGCAAGGACGGCACGCAGGTGCCGATGTTCATCGTCCACAAGAAGAGCCTCCAACTCGACGGATCGAACCCGACGCTGCTGTACGGCTACGGTGGCTTCAACATCAATATGACGCCAGGGTTCTCCGTCTCACGCGCCGTGTGGCTGGAGATGGGTGGTGTCTTTGCGATGCCAAATCTGCGCGGCGGTGGCGAGTATGGCCGCGAGTGGCATCTGGCGGGCGTGAAACTCGGCAAACAAAACGTCTTCGATGATTTCATCGCCGCTGCCGAGTGGCTGATCGCGAACAAGTACACCACGAGCGCCAAACTCGCCATTCAGGGCGGCAGCAACGGTGGCTTGCTGGTCGGTGCCTGCATGACGCAGCGTCCTGACTTCTACGCCGCCGCGCTGCCTGCCGTGGGCGTGCTGGACATGCTGCGCTTCGAGAAATTCACCATCGGCTGGGGTTGGAAGAGCGATTACGGCACGGTGGAGAACAAGGCGGAGTTCAACGCGCTGCTGAAATACTCACCGTATCACAACCTCAAGCCCGGTACACGTTATCCGGCCACGCTCGTGCTCACCAGCGATCACGATGACCGCGTCGTGCCCGCGCACAGCTTCAAGTTCGGCTCCCGATTGCAGGAATGTCAGGCTAAAGACGGCCCGCCAACGTTGATCCGCATCGAAACCAGCGCCGGGCACGGCGCGGGCACGGCGCTGAACAAGACCATCGAGAAGACGGCGGACGAGTGGGCGTTTCTGTTGAAGGCGTTGGGGATGATGGACTGATCTGTGCTCTATTGTTACTTTGGAAGCGTCCATTGCTTTGATCAATGACGGCTCACGATATATCAATTGGAGGAAAATCCGGGTTAGTGAGATCCTTGTGAGCATGAACCCAAATGCGCTCATCAATATCGTCATATCGGACCTGCTGATTCGCCCGCTTCTGTGGCTAGTCACCCACACTCTTTATCGTATCCGCGTTGTTGGACGTGAACACGTTCCTGAGAGCGGAGGTGCGTTGTTTGTATGCAATCATCTGTCGTTCATGGACGCCTGTTTCTTGATGGTCACGACCAAGAGTCGCATCCGGTTCATTCTTTTTAAGGGCATCTACGAAAAATGGTGGGTTAAGCCGTTTGCGCGTGCTTTGAAGGCCATTCCAATCACTTCGGAGGGGCGACCGCGTGAAATGATCCAGTCGCTGCAGTCGGCAACGAGTTGGATTAAGGAAGGTCACATCGTGTGTATCTTTGCAGAGGGCCAAATCACGCGCATTGGCCAATTGCTTCCATTCCGCCGCGGCATGAGTCGCATCATGAAGGGCGTCGATGCGCCGATCATTCCGGTGCATCTCGACAATTTGTGGGGCAGTATTTTCAGTTTCGAAAAGGGCCGTTTTTACACCAAGGTGCCACGCACGCTGCCGTATCCGGTAACGGTTAGCTATGGCAGGCCTTTGCCAGCCACTGCCAAGCCACAGGTTGTGCGCCAGGCTGTTGCGGAGCTCGGTGCCTCAGCATGGGAGTTTCGCAAGGATCGTATGCCAACGATTCATCATTCCTTCGTTCGCACTGCCCGCCGCCATCCTTTTCGTTTTTCGATGACGGACTCTAATTCGCCACGAATTTCCTTCTTCACAGCGCTGACCAGAACCATTTTTATCGGCCGCAGGCTCAGAAGCGTGTGGAAGGATCAGGAAATGGCTGGGCTGTTGCTGCCGCCATCGGTTGCGGGTGCACTTGCCAATTATGCAGCGCTGCTGATGGGCAAGGTGCCGGTGAATCTTAACTACACTCTTTCCGAAGAGAGTATCGCATCCTGTATCAGCCAGAGCGGGGTCCGAACGGTGGTCACGTCCCAAAAGTTTCTCACACGGCTGAATTTGAAGCTGCCTGTGGAAGTGGTCTTCCTGGAAGATGTGGCGGCGAAGCCACGCCTTGGAGAGAGAATTTTGGCACTGGCATTGGCATTGCTTTGTCCCGTGGCTCTGATCGAGAAAGTGCTCGGAAGTCGGAGGAAGCGAGAGATCGATGATCTTGCCACCCTTATTTTCTCAAGTGGCAGCACGGGAGAACCAAAGGGTGTGATGCTTTCGCACTATAATATCGTTTCAAACGTGGAGCAGATTGGTCAGGTTTTTGCTTTTGCGTCGGATGACCGTGTTCTGGGTATCTTGCCCTTCTTCCACTCTTTCGGTTTCACGGGCACTCTTGGGGCACCTGCAGTGTTGGGACTGGGAGTAGCGTATCATTTTAATCCTACTGATTCCAAGGCCGTGGGTGAGCTCGTGCATCATCATGAGATATCCTTCCTTCTCGCCACGCCCACCTTCCTGCAGCTCTACATGCGAGGCTGTCAGCCGGAGCAGTTTGGCAGTGTGCGCTTTGCCATGGTGGGTGCGGAAAAATTGCCCGAACGACTTGCATTGGCTTTTGCCGATCGGTTTGGCTTCCGTCCAATGGAGGCCTATGGCTGCACTGAATGTTCTCCGGCGGTGAGCGTGAACCGAGAGGATTTCCGTGCGGCGGGATTTAGACAAATAGGCGGCAAGCGTGGCACTATCGGGCACCCGCTGCCTGGCATGACCGTACGCATTGTCGATCCAGAGACCGGGGCGGAACGGTCAGTAGGTGAGTCTGGGCTCATGCTGCTAAAGGGGCCGAACATCATGTGCGGCTACATGAACAATGCGGCTAAAACTGCCGAGGTGCTCAAGGATGGCTGGTATTGCACAGGCGACATTGCTGCTGTGGACGAAGACGGCTTCATCACGATCACCGACCGGCTTAGCCGTTTCAGCAAGATCGGCGGAGAGATGGTGCCACACATCAAGGTCGAGGAGAAACTACAGGAGATCGTCGAACTGCCGACACAGGTCTTTGCCGTGACCAGCCTGCCCGATGCGAAAAAGGGAGAGAAACTCATGGTGCTGCATGTCTTAAGCGATCCTGCTCTTGAAGTCGTGCTGGAAGCTCTTGCGAAAGCCGATCTGCCGAACCTTTGGAAGCCTAAGCGCGACCAGTTTGTGCGAGTGGAGTCACTGCCTGTGCTCGGCACCGGGAAGACAGATCTTCGCAAGGTCAAAACGATGGCGGCTGAGGCTGAAGCGACGCGAGTGGAGAACTTGCCAGCGTCGGAATGGGAAAATGCCGTAAAGTGATAGGGGCTTACTAGGAGCTTGGCAGAATCTCAATATCCGTTCATGTGGATATTCTTCATAATAACCCAGCAGTTGTTGCCGAGTGCGGTCATCGCACTGTTGATAGGATTTGTGGCGCACCGTATTTCACAGGGGCTCGGCTCGCGCACCCTGCTGTCCAAGGCCGGATATCTCGTTTCCATTGTCATCTCGATTGCCGGTTTTGTATTCGGCTGCCTGTTGTTGATTCTTTGGCTGTTGGTAACATCGCAAAGTGTCCGGTGAAACGTGCTCATGTAGTTGTGCTGTGGTGAAATGAATACCACGTCATGCTGCTTTGATCATTGAGTGACTCAATTGCAGGACATGTTTTATGAATTACCCGCATTGCAGCGGGGAGGTGAGTGTCGGCGTGCTATGAAAGCACAAACACACACATCGATAACGACGGGTCACCGCAAGAGTGATGCCGTTTCCACGCGCTCTTTGCAGCGCTATGTCATCACTCTCAGTCTTACTCTGGGGCTGGTGGTATCCGTTAATGGCGCGGGCACACTCACGCCGAAGGGATCGCCGGATCAACCAATCCAGATCCGGGATCACCATCTGGAGGTGACGCTGAACAACGGCTTTGCCCGCTCGGAGGTGACGCAGACGTTCTTCAATCCGAACGACAAGGATTTAGAGGCTGTGTATCGTTTTCCGTTGCCGAAAAGCGCGAGCCTTTCTGAGGTGACGATGACGCTCGGCGAACGCGAGATCCACGGCGAGGTGGTGGAGAAGGAAAAAGCGAAGACGATTTACGAGAATGAGAAGTATGCGGGCAATGACGCGGGCCTGGCGACGAAGAACGGCTATCAGTCCTTCGACTTTCAGGTGCACCCTGTGCGTGCCAAGAGCGAGACGCGGTTGAGGATCGTGTATTACCAACCGCTGGAAATAGACACAGGTATCGGGCGCTTTGTATATCCGCTTGAAGAAGGTGGCACAGATGATGTGGCAACGAGCTTCTGGAATCCTGTCAACTCAAAGGTGGAAGGCACGTTTTCCGCAGCCTTTGAGCTGAAATCAGCCTGGCCGGTGGCCAATGTTCGGGTTCCGGGCTTTGAAAAGGAGACGGTGACGGACAAGTTGGCAGACGGTCACTATAAGGTGCGCGTGGAAAAGAAGGATCATTCACTCACGGGTGATTTGGTTTTATACTATCGCCTCGCGGATGACCTTCCGGGGCGAGTGGAACTGATCCCTTTCCGCAAAGGAAAATCTGGGCCGGGCACGTTCATGATGGTGGTGACGCCAGGGCTGGACCTCAAGCCACTCACCGGGGGTGCGGACTATGTGTTTGTGTTGGATACTTCTGGTAGCATGCAAACCAAGCTGCGCGTGCTGACGGACGGTGTAAGCCGTGTGCTGGGCAAAATGCAGCCGCGTGATCGCTATCGCATTGTGACTTTTTCCACAACAGCTTCGGATTTGACGAACGGATGGAAACAAGCGGACGAGGCGAATGTGCAGGAGACCCTGAAACAGATCGCCGCTCTACATCCGGGCGGCAGTACGAATCTCTATGATGGTCTGACTCTTGCAATGAAGGATCTGGATGCGGACCGTGCGACGAGTGTGATCCTTGTCACGGACGGTGTGACGAACACGGGCGTCGTAGATCCGGTGGCTTTTCACAAGCTGACGAAGAGCCACGACATTCGCATCTTCGGATTTCTGCTCGGCAACAGCGCGAATTGGCCGCTGATGCGGACAGTGTGCGATGCAAGTGGCGGCTTTTATGCAGGCGTTTCGAATGCGGACGACATCCTCGGCCAGATCCTGCAGGCAAAGAGCAAGGTGCTGCATGAATGCCTTCACGATGCGGAACTAAGCATCACAGGTGTGAAGACGCTCAACACAACCGGATTGCTTCCTGGCAAGATCTATCGTGGGCAGCAGTTGGTGATGTTTGGCCAGTATGAAGGTTCAGGCGAAGCTGAACTGGTGCTCAAGGCCCGTATGACGGGTGAGGACAAAGTGTACCGAACGAAGCTCAGCTTTCCTGAGAGTGACGAGGCGAATCCCGAACTGGAACGGCTTTGGGCAATGGATCAGATCGAGCAATTCGAACTGCGTGCCAATACAGGGGTGCTGCCAGCAGGTGAATCTGACTCTGCGATTGCCGATCTCGGCGTGAAGTATCAACTCGTGACTGATCAAACCTCCATGCTGGTGCTGGGCGACGATGCCTTCGCCCGACAGGGAATCGAACGGCGCAATGAGCAACGTGTTGCAGCGGAACGCTCCGCGCAGGTGACGCGTGCGGCAGCTCCGCAGCCAATGAGCTATCGTGTGGACAGCGCTCAGCAGCCATTCACTCCATCACCTGCGCCTTCGCACAGTGGTGGCAGTGGATTCAGCTTGGGCGGTGGTGGCGGTGCCCTGTCGCCTCTGACGGTTGTTTCGATGGCTCTGTTTACCGTGCTGGCTTTGGGCGTGACTGGACGTTCCAAAAAAGGAAAGGCCTGATGCAAACGCAGGAACATCAACGCACGAACCATGAGGGATGCCCGCCGCTGGCGGGCATCCTGCTGGCCGTGAGTGTGGCCTTGGTGACATTGGGAGTGCAGTGCATCCACGGACTCCCCGAAGTGCTGCAATGGAAGAGGCATGGAGGAATGGGGTGGACATGGATAACCTCCCACCTGAGCCACTGGTCATGGAATCATCTGGCGTGGGACCTGTTTGCGTTTGGATTGCTCTCGTTACTTTGCCTTCGACTCAGTCCCACTCGCTATGCCGCTTGCTTGCTCGTTGCGGCCGTATTCATCCCGCTAGAGGTGAAGATCAATCAACCTCTCATTGAGTCGTATCGAGGCCTTTCGGGCTTGGATACGGCACTCATGGGTCTCTTGGTCGCGGCCTTGTGGCGGCACCCGAATGCAGGCCATTCATGCAGTGTTTCACAAGTGCTCGCCGTTCTCGGTGGCGGAAGCTTCCTAGCTAAGACGATGTATGAACTAGCGACCGGAGGCACTGTGTTTGTGTCGGCTGGAAATGAGCCTTTTGTTCCGGTTATTTCCGCTCATTTCGTGGGATTCGTGTGTGGCTTTTTGGTGGGCATATTCAAAAGCATGTCCCGTCTTACATGGAACAAGGGTGCCATGATACTGAAGGCTTCTCTCCCTTCGCCATAACCTTACTGCCGGAGGAAGAAATTCGCGAAGGTCACGGGCGTGCCGAAGTCGGCGATGCCGACGGGGCCTTTGGCTGGGCCTTCTAGGGTGGCTTCGAGGACTTGAGGATTGGCGTCCTGAGTTTCGGTGAGGGTGGCGGTGGCTTTGTTGCCTTCAAGCTTGAGGCGGACGCGATACCATTTGCCGGGCTTCACCTTGTCTGGGCCGAAGACGATGGGCTCGTTGCCGGTGCCGATGAGGACGGCGGGAGTGTTGGTGCCACGCACGCAGAAGCCGGTGCAGGGTTTGGTGAGGTCGGCGGATTTGGGGAGCTGGAAGTCGGCGATGAATTCGCCGTTGGCGATTTCGGCTTCGCTCCAGAGCGGCGTGCCTTCCTGTCCGTCGGTGGAGTCGAGTTTGAGGTTCCAGTTGGAGGTTTTCCATTTGGATTCGGCTCCGGCGGGGACTTTCCAGCCGCGGAAGTCGAGGCCGTTGTAGAGATGCTTCCAACCTTGATCGAGCGGGGCGGTGTCGGCGGCGGTGGCACCGGTGGAGGGGAGTTCTTTGATGCGGACGTTGCGGAATTCGACGGGAGCGCCTTCGGATTCGAGGGCGAGGTAGCCTTTGCGCCAGAAACATTTGTCGCCGCCGCTGACAATCTTGCCGTTCACGGCGAGCGTGAGCGTGCCGCTGTTGCCGGTGATGCGGTAGTGGTTCCATTCGGGCGAGGGCTTGCTGCGGTCCTCGCTGGGGAAGCTGCGCTGGCCGTTGTGGTCGCCGTGCGGCTCCATGGTGGCACCGTGGATGGGGAAGACATCGCCATGGGTGGTGAACCAGCGCGGCTTGGTGGGGTCGGCCTTTTTCATGTAGCCGTTTTCGAGCACCTGGACCTCGATGCCGCGCAGGAAGGGCACGCCGGGGGCGGAGATGGGGCTGCCCCAGACGAAGACACCGGAGTTGCCGCCGCTGGTGAGATGCCGCCACTCGCACTCCATGATGAAGTTCTCGTACTGCTTCTCGGTGCGCATGGCTCCGGTGGGAATGCCGGTGCAACTGACGACGCCGTCCTTGATACTCCAGGTTTCAGGCGCGCAGTTGGCGTTCACCCAGCCGCTGAGGTCCTTGCCGTTGAACATGGGCACAAAGCCTTCTTCATCGGCGGCGTGGGAGAGTGTGAGCGCGGTGGAAAGAACGAAGGCGCAGAGGAGCGAGGTGGGTTTCATGCGGCAGGGATACGCTGTCGGAGGTCAAGGCTTCGCAGTCAAAGTGTCAAGGCGGTCAAGAGTGCACCTCTTGACCGCCTTGACGAGTCTTGACTGCTTGACCCTCTCTTTGGATCATCCAAACAGCGCCGTTACCGCTTTGCCACCGTCCGTGATCGGCACGGGGCGGGTGCCGTCCATGAGTTCCTTGGCGGGATCGATACCCATCGCCGCGTGAATCGTCGCGTGGAAGTCCACCAGCGGCACGGGATTCTCCACTGGCTTCTTGGCGAGTTCATCAGTGACGCCATACGCGCCGCAGTGATTCAAGCCACCACCGGCGAGCACCATGGAGAAGGTGGTGCCTTGGTGACCACGTCCGCCACGACCATCGAACTCCGGCGGGCGGCCGAATTCGGTGCCGACGACGATGAGGGTCTTGTCGAGGAGCTTCTTGTCCTTCAAATCGCGGATGAGGGCGGAGAGAGCGGTGTCGAGTTCCTGAATGAGCAGATGCTGGTTCTTGTAACCTTCGTTGTGGATGTCCCAGCCGGTGCCGTTCATGAAGTTGAGGTTGTGGGATACTTCGATGAAGCGCACGCCAGCTTGGACGAGACGACGGGAAAGCAGGCAGCGCTGGCCAAACTCGCCGCCGTAGTCGTTGCGCAGCGTGTCAGGCTCTTCCTTGAGATTGAAGTGACGCATGAACTTCGGTCCGGCGAGGCGCAGCGCCTCCTGCTGGGCCATTTCATAGTCAGCAGCAGCGGAACCTTTCGAGGTGCGTGCCATCAATGGCTTGAGCAGTTGGTGGCGGATCTCCGCACGCTTTTCATCGACGTATTCTGGCCGGGTGAAGCCCGCAGGGCCGGTGTTTGTGTCGGTGAGGTAAACATAGCCGCTCTTCGCGCCGAGGAAGCCCGGCCCACGGCTCACGTTTGGATAACCAATGAGAATGTAGGCCGGCACATCCGGGCTGGCTGCACCACGCTGATTGGCGATGATGGAGCCGATGCTCGGATACACGACGTTGCCGGAGATCATGCGGCCTGTGTGGACGATGTTCGTGGCGAAGGCGTGCTCGTCGATGACATGGTGATTCACCGTGCGCATCACCGTGACGTGCTCCATCACCTTCGCGGTCTTGCTGAGGTGCTCGGTCACCTGCACCCCTTTGACGGTGGTATCGATGGACTTGTAGAGCGAACCCGCCGTCTGCGGCTTGCCCAGATTGTCGCCGAGCTTCTTCGGGTCAAAGGTGTCGATCTGTCCCATGCCACCGCCGAGCCAGATGAAGATGCAATGCTCAGCTTTGCCCTTCGGCGTGTGGATGGGCGTGTTGTTGGCAAACAACGGGGCCGCGCCGAAAGCGGCGGCGGAGGTGAGGAAGGAGCGGCGTTTCATGATCGGTGAAGTTTCAGGTTACAGGTTCAAAGTTTCAAGATGGTCGTTACGGGCTGAAAGCCCACTCGGGGGCGTTGAGCATGGCCCAGAGGATGTCTTCGAGGCGCTGGCGCCAGTCGGCGTTCAGGCGGTCGGTGGGCTTGTCGCCGGCGCGGGCGGCGGCTTCCTGGGCCATGCGGACGTTGGTGGCTTCGGCGTCGAGATGGTTGGACCAGCTCAAATAAGGAGTGCGTGTGCGGGTGGATTTGGAATCGGCGACCTTGGTTGTGCTGATGCGTGATTCGTAGCCTTCGGAGAGATGCTTGGTGTAAAGCTCGCGTTCTTCGGCGCTGGGGTGGCGGGTGAGGAGTTTGAGGAAGAGTTGGTCGATGAATTGATCCACGTGTTGCTTCTTCAAGGCGAGCTGAGTGACGCCATGGTCGTCGCTCAAACGGGTGAGCCAGATGCCGACGGTGCCGTTGCTGAGGATGGCGGGCTGGAGAACGTTCGGATCGGCATCGCGTTTGCTGGTGGGGTCCTGACGGGCTCCGCGCCAACCAAATGCGCCGAGCACGTCAGTGACGGCCTGGATGCGCGGGAGGTTGAGGCTGGGGCGGTCGCGCTCGTTGCTGGTGCTGGTGAGCATCCAACTGCGATGCGGTTTGCCGAGGTGGATGGCATTCTTGAGATCGCGCTGATTGTCGATGTCGAGGCAGACTTCCTCGGTGCGGAAAGGCTTGCCAGTGGCGGCGAAGAGGCTATCCACGATCTGCTCTGCATAGAGGCGGCGCGGAGCGGGGCTGGTGTAAAGCGGGCTGGTTTCCTTCAACGCACTGTCAGTGGCACGCTGATACGCATTCGAGGTGAGGATGATGCGGGCGAGCTTTTTCATATCGTAACCGCCGCGCACAAACTCACGTCCGAGCCATTTGAGCAGCTCGGGATGCGTTGGCTTGCCTTTCTCCCAGTCATCGACGGGATCGACGATGCCGCGGCCCATGAAGCGGGACCAGAGGCGGTTGGCGATGACCTGCGCGAAGCGCTCGTTCTGCGGCGCGGTGATCATGGTGGCGAGCTGGTCGCGCGAGTCCTTCGGATCGCTGGCGAGCGAGGCGGCGCTCTCATCACAGAACTCGGCGAAGGGCCACTTCGCCTGCACTTTGGTGCCGGGCTTGAGCGAGACGGTGATGAGCGGCTTGCGCGTCAGTGTCTTGAAGCGGTCCATGTTCACGCTGCTCGTGAGTGGCAGCTCGATTTCTTTGGAGCCAAGCATGGCGGCGAGCTGGAAGAGATCTTCCTGCATGGACTTGTTTGTGGGTGAGTCGTGGCAGCGGGCGCACTTCATTTCCACACCGAGGAAGGCGGCGCTGACGATGGTGCCCTTCGCGGCCATGGGCACGTCATTCTGCGAGGCAGTGCCAAAGCCGGCCGGTCCGCCGAGGCGCTCGCTGCCTTTCTGGCGGAGCAGTTCGGTGACGAAGAAATCCATCGGCTTGTTGTCCCGCAGCGACTCGTACAGCCACCAGCGGAAGGGTCCGGTGTTGTTGAGCGTGGGGTTGAGGATGTTCGGATTCTCGGCCAGCACGTCCTGCCAGTAGCCCATCCAATGATCGGCCCAGCGTGAGTCGGCGAGGAGCTTGTCGATCACCGCAGCGCGATCTGGATTCTTCTGGAAGGCGGCGATCTCCTCCAGAGATGGCACGACGCCGATGGTATCGAGCGTCACGCGGCGGAGGAAGGTGAGATCGTCGGCAGGCTGCGTGAGCGTGAGGTGATCCGCTTTGATCTCGGGCCAGTTCGCGCCTTCCTCGATCCACTTGGTGAGCAGGGCGACTTGGTCTTTGCTCAAACGCTCGCCTTTGGGCGGCATCATGTCGTCTTCGTCATCGGAAAGGATGCGGGTGAGCAGGGCGCTGTGCTTCGGTTTGCCGGGCTCGATGGCCGCGCCGTCGGATTCGCCGCCTTTGAGGGCATCGGCGAGTGCGTCGAGCTTCAGGCCGCCTTTGGCCTTGGCTCCGCGATGGCATTCGATGCATTTAGATTCAAACAACGGCTGCACGTCTTTGAAGAAGTCGATGCTGCCTTTGTGCGCGGCTTGATCGGAAACGGTGGCGATCTTTGCGGCGATGAAGTTATCGATGGCGTTGCCTTTTGGGAAGCCTTTGGGCAACTCGGGCACTTTGACTTCCTCGGACTTGGCGAGCCACTGCTTGGCGGCATCGCGACGCTTTGACCAGTAGCCGTCAAACTGCGCGCGCATGGCGGCACGGGCCTTGGTATTCACCTGATCGTAGTGCGCGGTGCGCTCGGCCTCATAGGCTGCCCAGCCGGCGTCGTTGTAAGGCACTTCACGTTTGCCGGGCGTGAGCAGTTTCCACGACTCGCTGCCTTCAGGCGACCAGGCGACGATGGTTTCGCCGAGTTCAGGACGACGGACGGCTTTGCCCGCGTAGCTGCCGACCAGCGTCTCCAGCACGATGAACTGTGGTTTACCGGTGCCGGTGATCTCACACCAGGTCTCGCGATTGCCGGGCGGCACAAAGCGGAAGTCGGGCCCGAGGTCGAGGTAGTCTTTTTGATCGGCCACGAGGTGATGACCATCGCTGTCGTTCGGTGGGAAGGGTGTGTTGAGGATCGTCTTGCCGTCGAGGTAGAGATTGGTGGCGCCACGAGCACGCAGCAGTAGGCGATGCTTGCCTTTGGGGAAGGTGATGCTCGCCGCTGCACGCAGCAAGAAGGGCACATGGCGCTCACCGCGCACGCCGGTATCGACATACTTCTGTGGCACGTCGAGGAAGCCGAAAACGTCTTCCGTGTAGGTCTCGCCGACTTTCGGTGGCTCGCTGGGCCAGGCGCTGGCGTCGGGCATGCCTTCTTCGGCGAGTTGCACGAGCACACGGCCTGCTGGCACGTCTTTCTTCGCGATGGGCGGCGGCGGTGGCACGAAACGATAGCGCGACTTCAGTGTGTCGAGGTCGATGGGGCCACGATAGATGGCCACGTCGTCGAGCCAGCCATGAAAGGAATGCGTGGCGACACGAGTGGAGCCGGAGCCGATCAGCAGGGCATCGCCATCCGTCACCGGTGCACGATCCGTGGCACCGCCGATGTCCCAGTCGCCATCTGTCTCACGACCGTCGATGTAGCCCTTGATGCTCTTCGGTTTGCCAAAAGTGTAGGTGACAGCGATGTGATGCCAGCCTGCGTTCGGCAGCGTGGCTTTCGACCACCAGCGATGCCAATCGCCCTTCTCGCCGCCGGGCACGCTGGCACTGGCAAAGAGGAAACCAATCTGAGCGCCGCTTTTGCCTGCCTGGAGGCGCAGCGCGTAGTTTTGATTGTTCACGCCGAACTCCTTGGTGCCGAGTCGGCCCTTCCCGATGATGTAAGGCGCGCCAGTCAGGCCTGCCGTCTTGACCCAGGCTTCGAGGGTGATCGTCTCATTGAGGCCAAAACGAAGCGCCTCGCTGTCCTTCACCTCGACAGCCGACTTCTTGCCATCCCCAGTGAAAAGCATGGCCGTGTTGGTTTCAGGAAAGCCGGGATAGGTCGGCGCACGCGGTCCGATCTCCTTGGTGTCATCGAAGCGCCACTGCATGACCGGCGTGAGCTTCGGCTTGTCCGAGACATCGTTGCCCGCGCTGTCGTTTTGAGCGATGGCGGCGGAGGTGAGAAAGAGGGTGCTGAGAAGGACGTGGCGCGTCATGCTCTCATTAACGGCGGTTTGAAGGCTCTTTCAGCACCCAGGGCACCCCACTTTCGTGAGGGGGCGGCTGGCGGGATCATGGCCTGCGGTTTCACGGGCTGAAAGCCCACTCGGAGGCGTTGAGCATGGCCCAGAGCACGTCTTCCATTCGGGTGCGCCAGGCAGCGTCGAGTTTTTCGGTGGGGGGATCGCCTCGGCGGGCGGCTTTTTCCTGCTCAACGCGCACGATGTTGGCCTCGTCGTTCACATGGTTGGACCAGCTCACGTATTTTTCGCGGGTGCGGGGGCTTTGAGGTTTCGAGTTTGAGGTTTCAAGTTTCAAGATTCGCGTGTCGTAGCCGGCGGCGAGATGTTTGGTGTAAAGTTCGCGCTCTTCAGCCGTGGGATGACGGGTGAGGAGTTTGAGGAACAGGCGGTCGATGAATGGATCGAGGGGCTGTTCCTTCAACGCGAACTCGGTGATGCCGTGGTCGTCGCTCAAGCGGGTGAGCCAGATGCCGAGGGTGCCGTTACTGAGGATGGCGGGCTGGAGGACGTTGGGTTCGGTGTCACGCTTGCTGACCGGGTCCTGCCGTGCGCCTCGCCATCCGAACGCGGCGAGCACGTCACTCACCGCCTGGATGCGCGGCAGGGCCAGGCTGGGGCGGTCGCGCTCGTTGCTGGTGCTGGCGAGCATCCAGGAGCGATGCGGTTTGCCGAGATGGATGGCGTTTTGGATCTCGCGGGTGTTGTCGATGTCGAGGCAGACTTCCTCGGTGCGGAAAGGCTTGCCGGTGGCGGCGAAGAGGCTGTCCACGATCTGCTCAGCCTGCCAACGACGTGGCGCAGGGCTGGTGTAAAGCGGGCTGGTTTGTTTCAGCGCGAGATCGGTGGCGCGTTGATAGGCGTGGCTGTTCAGAATGAGACGAGCGAGGTGTTTGGCATCGTAACCACTGCGCACGAGTTCGCGGCCCAGCCATTTCAGCAGTTCAGGATGCGTGGGCCTGCCTTTTTCCCAATCCTCCACCGGCTCGACGATGCCGCGTCCCATGAATTGGGACCACACACGATTGGCGATGACCTGCGCGAAGCGCTCATTCTGCGGCGCGGTGATCATGGCGGCCAATGCATCACGCGTGTCCTTCGGATCTTCCGCGAGCTGCACGGCGGCTTCGTCGCAAAACTCAGCGAAGGGCCACTTCGGCTGCACTTTGGTGCCGGGCTGGAGTGTGACCTGGATGAGCGGTTTGCGACCGCTGGCGTGAATTTTGTCCATGGGCACGCTGCTGGTTTTTGGCACTTCGATTTCCTTCGTGCCGAGCATGGCGGCGACTTCAAAGAGGTCTTGCTGGAGTGATTTACCGGTGGGCGAGTCGTGGCAGCGGGCGCACTTCATTTCCACGCCGAGAAAAGCCGCGCCGATGATCGTGCCCTTGGCCGCCATCGGCACATCGTTCTGCGAGGCGGTGGCAAAGCCCGCCGGTCCGCCGAGACGCTCGCTGCCTTTCATGCGCAGCAGTTCGGTGACGAAGAAATCCATGGGCTTGTTGTCCTTTAGCGACTCGTAAAGCCACCAGCGGAAGGGGCCGGTATTGTTGAGCGTGGGGTTGAGGATGTTTGGATTTTCCGCCAGCACATCCAGCCAGTAGCCCATCCAGTTGTCGGCCCAGCGCGGGTCGGCGAGGAGCTGATCGATCACGGCGGCGCGGTTGAGAGTATTTGCGGGCTTTAGCCCGTCAGAGGGGGCTTCATCACTTGAAGTGGACGCGGACGGGCTAAAGCCCGGGATTACTCTCTCGATCTCTTCCAGCGACGGCGGCACGCCGACCGTGTCGATGTAAACACGGCGCAGGAAGGTCAGATCATCCGCCAGCGGCGTGAGCGTGAGGTGATCGGCGCGGATGTCCGGCCAGTGCGCACCTTCCTTGATCCATTGCGTGAGCAGCGCGATCTCATCCTTAGTTAGCGGCTTGCCTTTCGGCGGCATGATCTCGTCTTCATCGTCGGTAGTGATGCGCGCGATGAGTTCGCTGGCGTCAGGATGGCCGGGTTTGATGGCTGTGGCAGCATCGGCAAAGGAGTCCAGCTTCAGATCGCCTTTGGCCTTCGTGCCGCGATGGCATTCGGTACACTTGGCTTCGAGGATGGGCTGGATGTCCTTGAAAAAGTCGAGGCTACCTTTGTGCGAGTCCTGCGCCTTCACACCAGCGATGCGTGTGGCGATGAAACGGTCGATCTCGTTGCTGGTAGGGAAGTTTTGGGGCGGCTCCGGCACCTGAACCGGCTCCGCCTTTGCCAGCCAGGCTTTCGCAGCCTCGCGGCGCTTGGTCCAATAAGGATCAGACTTCGCACGCAGTTCGGCACGCTTCTACGTGTTGATGACGTCGTAGTGAGCGTTGCGTTCCTTTTCGTATTCGGCCCAGGCCGCATCGTTGTAGGGCACCACGCGTTTGCCGGGCGTGACGAGTTGCCAGGTCTCCGTGCCCTGCTTGGACCATGCGACGACAGTTTCACCGAGTTCGGGCCTGCGGATGTTTTTTCCGATGTAGCTGCCCACCAGAGTCTCCAGCACGAAAAACTGCGGTTTGCCCGTGCCTTCAAACTCGCACCACGATTCGCGATTTCCCGGTGGGGCGAATCGGAAGTCGGGGCCGAGGTTCAGATACTCATTCTGTTCGGCCACGAGATGATGACCACTGCTGTCGCTCGGCGGAAAAGGTGTGGTGAGCACGGTTTTGCCGTCGATGTGGAGATTCGTGGCACCCCGAGCCCTCAGCAGCAGGCGATGCCTGCCCTTCGGGAAAGTCACGCTGGCGGCGGCCCGAAAAAGGAAGGGGATATGGCGATCTCCACGCACACCGGTCTCCACATACTTCTGCGGCACATCGAGGAAGCCGAACACGTCTTCCGTGTAGGTTTCACCGACTTTCGGCGGCTCATTCGGCCAAGCGTTTGCGTCCGGCATGCCTTCCTCAGCGAGTTGCACGAGCACCCGGCCCGCGGGCACATCCTTTTTCGCGATGGGCGGCGGTGGCTGGACGAACTGATACTTCGACTTCAGCGCCTCGATGTCGATGGGGCCTCGGTAGATGGCGACTTCATCGAGCCAGCCCTCGAACGAATGTGGCGCGGTCAGGTTGTAACCGCTGCCGAGCACCAGCGCGTCGCCATCCGTCACGGGGGCGCGATCTGTTGCACCTCCCGCGTCCCAGACGCCATCGGTGGGACTCCCGTCGATGTAGCCCTTGATGCTCTCCGGTTTTCCAAACGTGTAGCTCAGCGCGATGTGATGCCAGCCCTGGAGCGGCATCGTGTTGTTCGACCACCAGCGGTGTCCGTCGCCTTTCCTTCCCGGCTCGTCCGCGCTGTAAAAGAGAAAGCCGATCTGAGCGCCGCCCTTCACCGTTTGCAGCCGCAGCGCGTAGTTTTGATTGCGATCCCCGAACTCTTTCGTCCCCAACCGCCCTTTGCCGATGAGATAAGGCACGCCGCTGGCTCCAGGAGCCATCACCCACGCCTCCATCGTGATCGTGTCATGCAGCCCAAATCTCAGCTCCGGCCTGTCAGCCACCTTCAGCGCCTTTTTGCCATCGCCTATAAAACGCATGGCCGTGTTGTCCTTGGGGAAGCCGGGATGCATCGGCGCACGCGGGCCGGGTTCCTTGGCATCATCAAAGCGCCATTGCATGACCGGCACCGCCACGACCTTGTCAGAAGCGTCATTGCCCGCGCTGCTGTCGTTTTGAGCGAGTGCTGTGGTGGTGAAAAGGAGTGGGATGATCAGTGCGGAGCGCGTCATGTCGCCATACCTAACGGTGCTTCGAGCCGCCTTTCAGTACCCAGGCCCCCCACTTTCGTGAGGGGCTAGACTCGCACCAATCCCCGTCGAATCGCCTCCGCCGTGGCCTGGGCGCGGTCGTTGACTTTGAGTTTCATCAAAATGCGGCTGACGTGTTGCTTCACGGTGTCTTCACCGATGCCGAGGGTCGCGGCGATTTCCTTGTTGGCGTTGCCCTGCGTGATCAGGGTGAGGATTTCGCGCTCTCGTGGAGTGATCTCGGGCTCGGCGAGGCGGTCTTTGAGGCGCTGGGCGATGTCGGCGGGCAAACTACGTTCGCCTTGGGCGACGGTGCGGATGGCGGTGAGGAGATCGTCGCGGGAGGAGGATTTTTGGAGGTAGCCGAGGGCTCCGGCCTTCAGCGCGGCCTGGATTTCTTCGTCACGGGCAAAGGTGGAGAAGATGAGTACGCGG
>CAMCWM010000045.1 GCA_945882215.1 Akkermansia muciniphila
CCATGATGGCCTCGTCAGCAAAGAGCGGGCGGATTTTGTACTTCTCCTTGTGAACGTAGGCGGCCTCGATGTGATCGGTTTCGCTGTGCAGGGTGTCCTCATGGAAGATGTGCTCTTCGAGATGGCGAATGGAGCCGTCCTTGCGCGGACGGTGGCTCCTGAGCAGGCGCGTCTTGTACTTGCGCATGCGGCGGGCGATCTTGGCGATGCTCTCGTCGATGGACGCGTAGATGTCCTCGGTGGTGGATTTTACCTCGATAACAATGTGGTCGGCGCAGAAAAGAATGATTTCCGCGATCTGCTGGCGGTGATTTTGCACGTCGAGGATGACCTTGGCTTCGATGATACGCGGGTAGTCGAGATGGAGGCTCTCGACTTTTTTGTGCGCGTAGTCACGGATCGCCTCGGTGACGTCCATATGGCGGGCGGTGACGATGATGGGGAGGTTGACGTTGTTTTTTTGCATGGTGGTTCTCCTTTGGGTTGGAATGAAAGTTACATGGTGAAGCCCTCGCCCAGGTAGAGGCGGCGGGCCTCGTCATCGTTGACGAGAAAGTCTTTGGTGCCGTGGCGGCGCACCCGGCCCTCAAAAATGAGGTAGGCACGATCCACGATGTTGAGGGTCTCACGCACGTTGTGGTCGGTGATGAGGATGGCGAGTCCGGCCTGTCGGAGCATGCGAATGATGTCCTGAATCTCGCTGACGGCGATGGGATCGACGCCGCTGAAGGGCTCGTCGAGCATGAGCAATTTCGGCGAGGTGACGAGCGAACGGGCGATGGTGAGGCGGCGTTTTTCACCGCCGCTGAGTGTGATGGCGAGATTGTCCGCCACATGATCGATGCCGAATTTTTCCATCAAGGACTGGGTCTGTTCCTCGCGCTCCTGGCGCGTGTAGGGCTGGGTCTCCATGACGGCCATGATGTTTTCACGCACGGTGAGACGGCGGAAGATGGACTCCTCCTGCGGCAGGTAGCCCATGCCGAGCCGGGCACGCATGAACATCGGTTCATGGGTGGCATCCTTGCCGTCGAACAGCACCTTCCCGCCGTTCGGCTGCACCAGGCCGACAATCATGTAGAAGGTCGTCGTTTTACCGGCACCATTCGGCCCGAGGAGACCGACGATCTCACCGCTTTTGACCTCGATATCGACGCCGTTCACCACGGCACGCCCGTCATAGACTTTTTTCAGGCCTTCGGTGTGCAACAGGATGCTTTCGTCGGCACGGTCGGCCGACGTTTCAGCCGGGACTGCAACGGTCTGTGCAGTCGCGGAGTCCTCCCAGGAAAACGTGGGCTCCTGGCCGCGTGTCTGCTTCATTTTTTTCTTTCGCACGGCCATGGTCACTGCGGTGGGGGTGCTGGCGTGTTGGTGGCGGGAGCCATGCCGCCGCGGCTTCTGGGGGTGGCTTCTTCGCCTTGAAGAATGATGGTGCGATGGCCGCCGGTGGTGGTGAGTTTGCCTCCTTTGTCAATGATCATCACGCAGCCGGGCTCGGTGGCTTGGTGGAGCTTGTTGCCCGCCTGCACCTGCGGCCAGTCACGCAGCGTGGTGACATCTGCCTTGCCGTCATAGAAGAGATCCTTGCAGTGGCCGATTTGCAGCTCTCCATCCTCGGAAATTTTCTCGATCGTGACCATCGGGCCGCGGGCGTAGGCCTTTTCGATGGGAGTGCTGGTGTTTTCGGCCTTGCTGGGTGGTGCAAGGATGTCCGAGTCTTTGGCCACAGGGCCGGGAGTTTTGGGCTTGGGCGTTCCGAGAGCGCCTCCTTGCTGTTTCCCCATGTAGAGCTCCAGCTCCTCGCACTCGATGTACATCTGCGGGTGGCGCGCCTTCACGTCTCCGTTGTAGATACCGTAGCCCGCATTGGCGTCAAAGAAGGCGCTTTTTTGCGCGGTGATGAGGATCTGGCCTTTGGTGGCTTTCGGAGCCTCGTCCAGATTCAAAGGTTGCAGGGGTTTGGGCTGGGGTCCGACAGGCGGCGGGGGTGTTTCGACCACGGCGACAGCGGGTGAGGAGGTGGAACCTTCAGATGTGGCATTTTGCATCAGTGCCTGCGCGGCCTGAAGCGCTTTTTGGCGCATCTCGGCGGCCTCTGGAGAGATCAGCAGTTCCTTGGCCTTGTCCTTCACCTCATCAGGCACCTGTTTGACGACGCTTTTGGCCGCATCAATGGCCTTGGCTTTTGTCTCCTCGTTCACATTCTTTTTGCGGAAATCAAACAACGGGCGGGTGCCGGCGGGGCCTTGGGCCCACGCAGCAGCGCTGCTGATCAGCAGGACAGTCCAGAGAATGGATGACGTTTTCATGTCACTTGGCGGGTTGGGGTTTGGAGGGGGAGGCTTCCTCGCCGCTGAGAGCGCTGCTGTCAAAGATCACCATGCGGATGTTTCCTGTCATGCGGCCCTGGTTCTTCGAGGTGTCAAAGATGAGGCTGTCACCTTCGATTTGAAAGTCGGCACGGCTTACGCGGCTGCGCTCGGTGCTGCGCAAGATGCCGCCGCCGGCCATGTGGTAAAAGGCGGTCTTCAGATCGATGCGCACATCGTTCTTGGGGTCGGGGTTGAACATCTGCACGACCAGCTTCTCCGCATACAGGCGTTCGTCATCGACCCGTCGAGCCACGGCGGCGGTGATGAGCGAGGTGCGGCGGCCGCTGGCATCAAACGAAGGGATCACCGCGCCTTTGCTCTCAGCCCCCAGAGGCACCATGCGCAGAAAAGCGCCGATGCCGGAGTCCGCTTCCGGCTGCTGTGCCATGGCGAACATGCCAAGGCCCGCCATCACGCCGAGCACGATGGAAAACGCGAATCTGCGACGATGCAGCAGCTCAAGCGATGTCACGAACCAGGCCATGTATTTTTCTCAAGGTTTCCACCACCGACGCGATCTGCGAGAGCGGGATTTGATTGGGACCGTCTGAAAACGCCTTCGCCGGATCAGGATGCGTCTCCATGAACACACCGTCACAACCCGTCGCCACCGCCGCGCGGGCAAGCACGGGAGCGAGTTTGCCATCGCCGCCCGTGGCGGTGCCGAGACCGCCCGGACGCTGCACGCTGTGCGTCGCATCCATCACCACTCGGTAGCCCAGCTCGCGCATCCAGTAGAGGGAGCGCATGTCGGCCACGAGATTGTTGTAGCCAAAGGTCGTGCCGCGCTCGGTGAACATGAAATTCTGACAGCCGACGCTGACGAGCTTGTCCGCAATGTTTTTCACATCCCAGGGGGCGAGAAACTGGCCTTTCTTCACATTAACAGTACGTCCCGTCTCACCGGCTGCGACGATCAAATCGGTCTGGCGGCAGAGAAAGGCGGGGATTTGCAGCAGGTCGATGTGTTCGGCGGCCTGTTTGGCTTCCTCAGCGGTGTGAATGTCCGTCGTCACCGGCACGCCGAGCTTCGCACCGATCTGCGCCAGCAGCTTGCAACCCGCCTCACAACCGAGACCGCGATACGACGAAATCGCACTGCGGTTGGCCTTGTCATACGAGGCTTTGAAAATCCAGCGCCAGCCGTGCTGCTTCGCCATCGCGCCCAGCTTTTCGGCCACGCTCCAGATGAAATCCTCGCTCTCGATCACGCACGGACCGAGAATCAGCACCGGTTCCGTGCCATCCATCGACACCGACCCTATTTTCACCACCGGAAGAGAGAACGTTCCCATAAAATCTTGAATTGATCCTGTGAGCGCCGCTCCAGAATCGGTTTTGAAGCTCTCCAACCCCGTGCGCTGCCCGCTGCGCGAAGTCTAGCGGGAGGGCCGGGGAAAACAACGGAAGATTCAGGCGAAAGCAGCTTTGGATGGTGGCCGACCCGCAGGTTGCTGCACCCACCGCCATCGAGATGCCTGGCTCAGGAAAATCGCGCCTGCATGCCGTTGCGGTTGATCTCAGGTCACGCGGTCATGCTTTCAAGGCTCAACCCGGCTGCTTAGGTTCTCCGCAATTCCGTTTGTCAGACAGTTGCAGCCAGCCACCGTTTCACCTGTCAACTATTGACTCCCGACCCTTTCCTGCGGCATTTATTTCTTTTCACCCTATGATCCTGATCCACTGGATTTTAACATATTTCGTTGCGGGCATCCTCGTCATAGTCATTCACCCGAGAATTCGATCAACAATGACAGGTGCGCTCGAAAGAACGAGGGAAAGCGCATCAATGGTTATTGTGTTCCTAGTCGTGCTTCTTTTCTTCCTAGCGTTCTGGCCAATTCTCTTGATTTCCAGCACCTTAATGTCCTCGGTTCGAGGTCCTACGCTCAAGGAAGTGAAGGACCACCTCAAGTCGAAGGGGCGAAAAATCAACGAAAGTGACAGGGTGTTGGAACTTTATAACCAAACGATCATTACGCAGATCGAAAAAGTGGCCGCTGAGCGTGGTGAAAAACTTCACCCCTCCGACATCAAAGAAGTAGCATTCCACTACATGGATATGTGGGTAGAGGCGAATGAAACCAAAATGGGCATGGCGCTTCCATTTCTATTAAACGATGGGATGAAAATTTTCAGGCTCAAGGGGATTGAATCACTTCTAAAAGAAGTAAGAGGAATTTCTGCTGAAGGAGATTTGTCGGACACGAAGAATAGCGAAACAAAAACAACTTCCAAATCTGTGTTGGAACTTGCGGAGGCTGGAGATGCCTTGTCTCAATTAATACATGGGGCGAGATGCATAAAAAAAGACCCTTCAGAAGGTGCCCGCTGGTATCGAAAAGCTGCCGAGCAAGGAGACGCATCTGCACAGCTTCGCCTTGGCAGCTGTTACGGCAACGGCAACGGAGTTTTGAAGAATGCGGAGGAAGCCGTGCTTTGGTATCGAAAAGCTGCCGAGCAAGGACACGCATCTGCTCAGTTTGAACTTGGTCAGTGTTATTTCACAGGCACAGGAGTGAGTCTAAATGCAAATGAGGCTGCTCTTTGGTTTCAAAAAGCAGCCGAGAACGAGAACGTTAAGGCGCAAAAAGCTCTGAGCTACATGTACACTATTGGCGACGGTGTTCCTGCTGATATTGACAAAGCAGTGAACTGGGAACTCAAAGCGGCTGAGCTTGGTGACGTTAATGCGCAAGTAATGCATGGGAACCGTTACAAGACTGGCTTGGGGGTTATCAAAAACGATGTGGAGGCTGCACGCTGGTTTCGCAAAGCTGCTGACAAAGGTTGTGTAGTGGCACAGAAAATAATGGGTTCTTGTTACGAGATTGGTGAAGGAGTAGAGCGAAACCAAGAAGAAGCGAAGCGGTGGTTCGCGAAAGCCGCCGAAAAGAGAGATGTACCGCTGGCAGGGGAGGCGTTACTCGCACAGGAGGCGTTACTCGCACAATTCCAACTTGCGGTTGAATTTAGAAATCTGTCCAATGATAAGAATGCGTCTCTGTCTGGACGGCGCTAGCGAAGGTAATCGCCGCCACAATGTCTTCCTTTTTGTTGCACTGGCGGTGAATTGAAAAGCCCTCTCGGGGGGGCACTGCCAAAACTGCCGAAACCCGGTTTTGGCGGTTCATTGGGGCTGGCACTCTGAATTTATTGCCAAGAGGTTGAGAGTGGTCAGGGGAAAACGGGGCCAGGGAAAACGGGGTCAAGGTGATGCCAGGCATCTATCTTTCGCCCTTGGCGGTTTCATAGCACAGCACTCCAATCTACAGGTGACTTGGGGAGGCTTCTGCGTCCATCTCTAGATACTAGCTGTAGCTGAGCTTGCTGGCGATGGTAAGCTGTCCACGCTGTGCTCAGGTCGCGGTCATTAAATCTCGCTACTGTGCCGCAAGAATCCACGGCCACATTCAAAGGGTTGATCCCCTCTGCCTGAGTGAAACGGAGAAGGATCGCTTCAAAAGTATCAGGCGGCGGATAATGGACATCGCAATTCCCGCTCTCCAACGGACGGTTATTGATCGGACAAGGTGCAGCCGATGCTAAAGCCGTTTCTCTAAACTTTCTGACCTGCTCCTGCACTGCCGTCCTCCCCGCAGCCTTGTAGTCTAGAAGTTTTTGTGGTGTTAAACTGGCGGTTTGTGCGGTTGGGATGAGCTTGATGGCGTGTGGAAAGCTAATATCGATCTGACTGCCATCAGTTCGGTTGAGTAGAAATCCGCGTATCCCATGCTCCGTTGTTTGTGTCGAAATAGACGCAACTCCCGGATAGGACTTCTCATGCCACTCATCGTGATATCTGAACAAGTGGATCAAGAAATCAAATCCCTCTGCTGCAACAGTGGTTCCGTCCGGGGTGTGATCTCGAATCTCTTGGCATCGCTTCTCGATGAGCTTCTTCGTGGCAAAGGACTCTGAACCGAGTGTATAAGGCATGACGTGTTGGGGTTGGGCGAACGTCTCAGTTATGCCGTTGGGTGTGCGCCAACGAGTTTCATTATGGAATCAACATGAGAAATCAACACATCGCGGCCATTCTTGCCATCTGCTGGCACCAAGTCATCAGCCTTAAGGCTGTAGAAATTCCACAAGATAGTTTTCAGTTCAGGGCGATCAGGGAGAATCATTCCACAGTCATAAGCGATGTCCCCCGTGACGCTTCGGTAGTAGGAAATTGGGTCATGCTCTCTGTAAAAATGGCACCGCCATCTGGACAACTGGCCTCGAAAATGGTTGAGCCTTCCGATCTTCTCCCGCTTGGCGGTAAAGCAGTGGGAGGCGATGACGGAAACAGTAGAGCCAATAAGTCCGCCTCCAAAGAAAGAAAGAACGACGGTAATCCAATTTACGGTGGTGACGGGTTCTGGCATAACTGCAAGTTGGTTTTAATGATGTGGGGGGCCGCGCTTTTAATGAATGCCGTCGCATGGCCCATTGCTATGTGGTGTGGCGGGTATTGGCATAACATTGAAGATCATTCACAGATCGTGAGGTTTGTCAGCAGCTTTATAGCCGACACTTTGACGGGAATATCACGGGCTGAAGAAAAGAAGAAAAGATGCCCGGCTTGAGCCATCAATCTCAGGATTTTGGCCGCATTCCCAGGATGCTGGCGGGATTCCTGGGTTTTCGGCGGGATTCCCAGTTTTCTCGTCTGGATTCTCGTTCTTCCGGCCCCGGTGAACGGGAATGGCGGTTGGATGAACGGGAATGGGAGCTGGATAAACGGGAACGGTGGCGGGATGAATGGGAATGCTGGCTGGATGAACGGGAACGGCGGCGGGATGAACGGGCACGGTGGCTGGACGAACGGGAATGGCGGCAGCCTGAACGGGCACGGTGGCTGGATAAACGGGAATGGCGGCTGGATGAACGGGCGCGCGGACGGCGCTCCTGGCGGTTTTCAGGCCGCTGTTCGGCGGCTGCCTTGGCAGCGGGTGTGGGTGGCGTGACGGCAGGGTGTTTTGAGGCCATGGCGCTGTCATTTCGTACTTTTGCTTATTTTGTGCTTGGCTTTTGACGCGCGGTTACTCAGACTCGCACGCGTTAGGTCAGTCAATTCATGTCCGCTGCATCCGAAGATCATGGCGAATGGAATTATCAGGCTCGATGAGGGCTGGCGACTCGATGAGGGCCACCGGCTGGATGAGCCGCCGAACGTTCCGGCACCCGTGACCCCTCTGCGGAAACGGCGGCGCTCCAACACCACATCCAACACCATCAAACGTATGCCTGACTACATCCCAACCAAACGTGAGCTGCGCCGTGCGTGGCTGCAAAACATCAGTGACAAAGCCGCCGCGCAAGTGGTGGCAGGCGGGGGCACGGCTCCCGTGGCCGCCAGCCTAACGGCAGCGGCGGACGCGCTCATCGCGGCCTACGCCGACACCGACTCGGCCAAGACCACCTATGAGGGCAAAAAGGCCATTGAACAAAACACGGAAGATACGCAAATCGCAGCCATCCGCAGCATCCTCACCTCGCTGAAGGTGCTGCCAAACTGGAAGTCCTCCGGTGCGGACGCGGAATTGCAGGCTTCGGCGTCAGGCAGTGAAATGGATCCGGGCACCTACAAGCCCGTGTTCACGGTGGAGATGAAGGGTGGCCTCATCACGCTGGACTTCAAAAAGAAGGGGGTGGATGCGCTGGCGTTTTACGGCCGTCTGCGTGGCACGATGGGCTGGACGAAGCTCGCCGTGGACACGTCCTCGCCCTACATTGATGGCCGGCCGCTGGCAGTTGCGGGCGTGGCGGAGGCCCGCGAGTACATGGCGCGGGGCATGCTGGATGACGATGAAATCGGCCTGGAGAGCGACGTCGTGTGCATCGTCTTCGGGGGCTGAGTGCCGCAGAGGCTCGCTGCCTTGCCCGCAGTGCTTCCGCACAGCGTTGCAGGCGGGCGCGAGCGTTTGCGGTGGTTTGCCATGGCTGAAGGGCGCTTCGCGCCGTTGACCGTGGTTTTGCCAGACAGGTGCTCCGCACCACATCCTACTCGTCCTCCTACTCCTACTCGTCCTCGATTCTTCCGCTCCAGAAGCTCCGCGCCACACTCCACACGCCGTGATCGAGGACGAGTTCGAGTAGGAGGACGAGGACGAAGCCGGAAGCGGACTCACGTCCGCTGCTACGAACGGCGAACCGAGAACAGCGAACTTTGAAAACGGACTCACGTCCGCTGCTACGGCCAACCACTGCAAACAACCGTCAACCACCGCAAAAACCCCATGTTCGATCCCAACATTCCCGCTGACCATGCGGACCTTACCGGCGCGATGTTTCGCGGCCAGTTCACCGGTCTCAAAGATTTGATCGACGCGCTGCAATCGGTCACCGGTGCGGTGGTGGATGGCGTGAACACGCTGCCTGCGGGTGATGGAGCGGCGGTGGATCTCAGCGTGGTGGATGGCGTGCTGCACTTTACCTTTGGCATTCCGGCAGGCGTGGATGGCAGCAGTGGCGCGGACGGTCCGCCGTTTGCGGCGGCGGTGGTGGATGCGGTGAACACGCTGCCCTCGGGTGATCCGGCCACGGTGGAGTCGAGCTTTGACGGCAGCACGGTGCATCTGACCTTTGGCATTCCCCAAGGCCCAGATGGCGGCAATGGCGCGGACGGCCCGCCCTTTGCGCATGCGGTGGTGGATGCGGTGAACACGCTGCCCGCCGGTGAGCTGGCCACGGTGGAGGCCAACTTCGATGGCAGTACGGTGCATCTGACCTTTGGCATCCCGCGTGGGAACGACGGCAGCAACGGGGTGGACGGTGCGCAAGGACCGCCCGGCAGCGATGGTTCCCAAGGACCGCCCGGCAACGATGGCAACGAGGGTGCGCAAGGCCCACCCGGCACCGATGGTGCCCAGGGCCCGCCCTTTGCGCAAGCCGTGGTGGATGCGGTGACGACGCTGGAGCCCGGTGAGCAGGCGACAGTGGAGGTGGCCTTTGATGGCAGCCAGGTGCATTTCAGCTACGGCATTCCGCGTGGGAACGACGGCAGCAGCGGTGCGGACGGTGCGCCAGGAGAGGTGTCGTTCCAGCAACTGACGGACGCCATCGACACGACCAGCAGCAACAGCAATGGCGTGGACACGCTGGGGCTGGCGGTGAGTGATCCGCCGACGCAGGCGGAGATGCAGCAGATCGCCGACAAGCTGGATGAGCTGATCACGGCGTTGCGGCGGTAAGAGAGGGGAACGCGGACACTCTTGTCCGTGTCATCCCATAGCGGCCAGCCATCACCCGTCCGTCCGCCGCACTTCGAGTTCGACCTGGAGCTGGGCGGTGACGCCGGGCGGGCCGTCGAAGTGGCCGGTGATGGGGGCGGCGTCTTGGTAGTCGCGACCGGTGGCGATTTTGATGTGGCGTTCGTCGGCGGGGATATTGTTGGTGGGGTCGAGGCCGAACCAGCCTTTGCCGGGGATGTGGACCTCACACCAGGCGTGCGAGGCCTGGGCACCGCGCAGGTGGGATTTGGGGCCGTTGTAGAGATAGCCGCTGACGTAACGGGCGGGGATGCCGAGGGAGCGGCAGATGCCGATCATGACGTGGGCGAAGTCCTGGCAGACGCCCTGCTTCGTCACCATGACTTCGTTCATGTGGGTGGAGACGGTGGTGGTGTTCGGCGCGTAGCTCCACTCGCGGTAAATGTGCTGCATGACGGCCTCGGCGGTGGCGAACACGTCATCACCGTCGTTGCGGAGGTCGAGGCCGAGCCGCCAGACCGCCGGGGTGTTTTCCACATAGCGGCTGTTGCCGAGAAACGGCTGCACCATGTCATCCGGGTTGTCTTTGAGAGCGGCAAAGCTGACGCCGAGCGGCTTGCCCTCCAGGTAGGGACTGGTGGTGTTGATGGTGGACTGCGCCTCGATGGTCAGGTGCGTATGCGGCTCTGGCAGGTCAAAAAAATGCACGTAGTTGAGCCAGTTGTCGCGGAAGTGCTGCAGCCGCACGGGCGGGTTGACGTTGAGCAGAAAAAACTCCAGGCGTGACTTGTCATCGGTGACGGGCCGGAAGCGCAGCTCGTTGTAACTGGCGCGCACGGGAGCGCGGTAAACATAACGCGTGCGGTGGAAGATGCGGAAGCGCATGAGGGGGCAACAACGTCGGCTCTACTGCTGCTGTTGCTGCTGCTGCATCTGGGCGTCTTCATCCATGTCGGCATGGTAGGCACCCAGGGCAGGCATGGTGAGATCGTCCGCCGCAGCTGCCGCTGCATGGGAATGCTCGTCGGCATGCAGCACAAAGGTTTTGAAGATGGCGTCGCCGATCTGGTTCAGCCGCATCTGCAAATCATCAATGAACTCATGCAGGCCGACTTCCAGCACTTCATCAACCGTGGTGTAGGCGAGATCGGCATGCAGGCGGCCAGCGTGACGCACGGCCTCGGGCATCTGATGACCGACACCGGTGCCGCAGAGTGCCAGCAAGGCGGTATGAACCTCCGCGATGCAACTGGCGACGGAGCGCGGCAGCGTTTCGTCGAGCAGGAGGTATTCGATGATCTTTTTCGGGTCGGGCTTGCGGTGATAGGCCTGGAAGGCATGCCGTGCGGAGCAGGAACGCAGCAGGGCGGCCCAGCGCAGCGGACGGGCATCTGGATGCGGGGACATTTCCAGGGAAAGCGCGGAGCAGGTGTCGAGCAGGCGGGACATTTTATCCGCACGCTCCAGGCAGGTGCCGAGGCGCAGGAAGTGCCAGGCCTCACCACGCGGCGTGGTGGAGTCCGCGATACCCTGGAATTCATAGGAGCGGCTCAGCACGCGTTCATAAAAGGCGGCACTCTGCGTGCGGTGCATGGCCTGGCCTTCGGCCGATTCGGCAAACAGCCGCAAGGCGTTGAGGCATTCCCACACATCGTTGGAAATTTGATCGCGCACGGTGCGCGCATTTTCCCGCGCGGCGCGGATGCAATTGAGAATCGAGTTCGGATTGTCGGCCCGCAGGGCCAGGAACTCGGTCACATCGTTGCCTTTGACCGTTGCGTGCAACGCATTGTACGCGTCCTCATCGCCAGTGGTGGCGATGATCGGCTGCCAGAACTGCGCCTCATCGACGCCTTCGGCTCCGGCATCCAGCAGGAGATCCTGCGTGGAAAGCAGCAGGCGGGAGAAATTTTCCGCACGCTCGACATAGCGTGCCATCCAGTAAATGCTGTCTGCGACTCGGCTTAGCATGGGGTGTGATCAGGCGGCGGTTGAAGTTTCGGCAGGCATGTCGAGACGGTCTTCCCAGAGCACCCAGGTGTCTTTGCTGCCACCACCTTGGGAGGAGTTCACCACGAGCGAGCCCTTCTTCAGTGCCACGCGGGTGAGCCCGCCGGGAACGACGCGCACCCGGTCGCCATAGAGAACGTAGGGCCGCAGGTCGATGTGGCGTCCCTCAAAGTGATCGTCCACGAAGACGGGATGCCGTGAGAGCTGCAGCACCGGCTGGGCGATGTAGTTGCGGGGGTTCGCCTTGATGCGGCTGGCGAAGTCGGCGCGTTCTTTTTCCGTCGAGCTCGGCCCCATGAGCATGCCGTAGCCGCCGGACTCGTTCACGGCCTTCACGACCAGTTTTTCGAGGTTGTTGAGGATGTAATCGCACTCCTTCGGGTCGATGCCGAGGTAGGTTGGCACGTTCGGCAGGATGGGATCCTGATCTAGGTAGTATTTGATCATCTTTGGCACCAGCGCGTACACCGCCTTGTCATCGGCGACCCCGGTGCCGATGGAGTTGGCGAGTGCAACCTTGCCTTTGCGGTAGGCGTTGATGATGCCCGGCACGCCGAGCAGCGAGTCTTTGCGGAAGACGAGCGGGTCGAGGAAGTCGTCGTCAATGCGGCGGTAAATGACATGCACCTGCTCCAGTCCCTTCGTCGTGCGCATGAAGACGCGGTCGTTGCGGATGATGAGGTCGCGCCCTTCGACGATCGGCACGCCCATCTGCTTGGCGAGGTAGCAATGCTCAAAGTAGGCGCTGTTGTAAATCCCTGGGGTGAGCACCACGATCACGGGATCAATCACCTCCGGGGGTGCCAGATGCGCCAGCGTCTCACGCAGCATCGTGCCGTACTCATCCACCGGACGCACGGGCAGGGAGTGCAGCAGGCCGGGGAAGGCGCGCTTCATCGCGTTGCGGTTCTCCAGCATGTAGGAGGCACCGGAAGGGCAGCGGCCGTTGTCTTCGAGCACGTAGTAGTCGCCCTTGCCATCGCGCACGAGATCGGTGCCGCAGATGTGGATGTAGATGCCATGCGGCACCTTGATGCCGCGAAATTCCGGGCGGTAATGTGAGGCGGAGAGCACCAGATCACCCGGCACCACGCCATCGGCGATGATCTTCTGGCCGTGGTAAATGTCGTTGAGGAACAGGTTTAGCGCGGTGATGCGCTGGATGAGTCCGGCCTCCACCATCTCCCATTCGCGCTGCGGAATGATGCGCGGCATGAGGTCGAAGGGGAAAATGCGCTCGGTGCCTTTGTCATCACCATAAACGGTGAAGGTCACGCCCTGGCGTAGGAAGGCCGCGTCCACCGTGCGTTGCAGGGCGGCGTAGTCGCCGGGGCTGAGGGAGCCGATGTTGCCGAGCATGCCGCCGTAGTGCGGACGCGTGGCATCCTGCCTGGCAAACACCTCATCGAAGAAGCTTTCTGGTTGGTAGTCGCGAAACAATGACGACATAAGATTTTCCTAACTAGCAGGGGATGTGCCAGAGTTCACGCTGCGCGGCAAATGATTGTGTAAATCATGCCCCCAGCGGCTCCACATCGACGCCGACGCCCACGGTGTGCTTACCACCACCGGTGATGATGCCACGCACGGGGCTGACATCCGAGAAATCACGGCCGATGGCGACGGTGATGTGATCCAGCGAGGTGAAGCAGTCGTTCGTGGGATCGAAATCAACCCAGCCGAAGCCGGGCACAAAGCAGGACACCCAGGCATGCGAGGCATCCACGCCGACCAGCCGTGGTTTTCCAGCGGGCGGATGGGTGCGCAGGTAGCCACTGACGTAGCGGGCGGGCAGGCCCATGGCACGCAGGCTGGCGATGGCGAGATGCGCGAAGTCCTGGCAGACACCGCGCTTTTTTTCCAGCACCTCGGCCAGCGGCGTGCTGATGGTGGTCGCTTTCGGGTCAAACACGAACTCGCGGTGAATGCGGCTGCAGAGATCGGCGGCGGCGGCGAGCACGGGGCGGTCCTGTTTGAAACTGGGCAGGGCAAAGTCACGCAACGGCAGCTCAGGCACTAGCAGCGGACTGCGAAAGACGAACTGGCAGGGATCGAGCAGGTCCACCTTCACCGGATCGCGAAACAAGGCGGCCACCTGCTCCCATGGCGGCGTTTGCGCCGGATCTGGCTGCAACACGGGCGACAGCGCCACCAAACTACGGGAGATGACCTCAAAGTGCGCATGCAGCTTTTGCAGCGAGAAGCAGGAAACGCGGTTGCCGAAGGAGTCAGTGTGCTCGGTGAGCAGATCCGGCTCGGGATCAAAGCTCAGGGTGAATTCCATGCACCTTTGCGTCTCTGTGTCACGCGGTCGCAGCCTGGCGGCATGATGCGAGACGGCTACGCGCGAGCTGTAGGCATAGGTGGTGCGATGCGTGATGCGGTAGTTCATCGCACGGAGGGCAGTGGTTCGGCGGCAGGCTCAGCGTCGCTGCTGCTGATGGTGGAATGGGCAAAGTAGCCGGCGGTGAGCGCATCATTGAGCGCGGGCATGGCCTTGATGAGCTGGCCGAGCAGTTTCGCGACCTGCGTTTGCGCCCATGTTCCCGGTTCAACCCGGGCCAGCTCGGTGGGATCGCACAATTGAAGGTTGGTGCTGTTTTCCAGCAGCACGCGCATCGCCGGAGTGAGCAGCGCGGAGTTTTGCTCGCGCGGCAGGTGCTCGAAGTGCTGCTCGATGCGCTCAAACTGGAAACGCAGGCCGCGAGGATTGAGCTCGTCGAGCATGAGCAGGTCATACACGGCGGCAAGCTGCGGCAGCAGGCTGTAGCGGTTGCGATAGGTGATCGTGCTGTCGCCAACTTCGAGGATGGCTTCGAGCAGGCTCGGATTTTCAGCATCAGCACTGCACAGCCCGGCCCGCAGCAGTTCACAGATGTAGGTGGTGCGCTCAATGCGGTGTCCGGTGTCGAGGAACATCCAGCCTTGGGCGCGTGTCATGTTCTCCTTGGCCAGTCCATGGAAGGAGGCGAGCTCGAGGATGACGCGCGTGAGCACGTTCAGCGTGTCGGACATCGGCGAGATGCTCGGCGGGTGGTCAAAGGCGTCCAGCGCATCGCTGAGCTGGCTGATGACACGCCAGGTATCGACGGAGATGCGATCCCGCAGCAAAATGCCGATGCGCTGAATGTGTGAGACGCTGGAGCGGATGGAAGAAGGATGCTCAGGATCGAACACCGCCTGCAGCAGCCGGGCTTCGAGCTGCTCCTGATGTGCAACCAGCTCGGCAGTGTCAGTCACGTCATCCAGCACTCGCAGATTGCGCAGCGCCTCCAGCAGCGGCAGCAGCAGCGGCGTTTCACTCATGCCGCTCTCCGGTGAGCAACGCAGCAACGTGGAGCGCAGCAGACGCGCGCTGGATTCCGCCCGTTCGGCATAACGACCAAGCCAGTACAAATGGTTCGCCACTCGACTGCCGAGATTGTGGCCGACGCGGCGCAGCTCCACCGGCGTGCGTGTGGTGGTGAGCAGGGTGACGTTGTCTACCGGGCCGTCGCTGAGCACCCAGGTGTCCTTGCTGCTGCCGCCTTTCTGCATGGAAACAAGCGGTGAATCGATGCTGGCCGCTACACGCGTCAACGCACCCGGCATGACCATGTAGCCGTCTGCCGTCGCGACGAGATACACGCGGACGCTGACCGGCTTGTGAACGAGGCGGCCATCCTCCCATGTCGGTGCCGTTGAGAAGGTGATTTTCTCCTGCGCGGCCCAGCGATCCGGCGCAAAGCGCATGCGCTCGATGAAAGCGGCACGTTCAACGGCTGAAAGGTTTTCGCCAAAGTGGACCTCGCGTCCGCGCGCACGAAAGGCGCTCTTGATGACCAGATGGTCGAGGTTTTTCTCCATTTCACCGCGTGGACGCTCTTGACCGCACCACCACGTTGCCACGGAGGGCATGAGCAAATTTTCGCCGAGCAGTTTGCGGCACAAACCGGGCAGAAAGGCCATCATCGCCGGCGCTTCGGCCAGACCAGAGCCGAGGGCGTTGGCGAGCGAGACATTGCCCGCACGCACGGCACGCACGAGGCCGGGAACACCGAGCATGGAGTCGTTGCGCAGCTCCAGCGGATCACAAAAATCGTCATCCACACGCCGCAGGATCACATCCACCGGCTCCAGACCGCTGAGCGTCTTCAAATAGACGCGATCATCGCGTACGGTGAGGTCTTCACCTTCAACAAGCGTGTAACCGAGATAGCGGGCGAGGTAGGCCTGCTCGAAATATGTTTCATTGTACGGTCCCGGCGTCAGCAGCACGACGCGTGGCTCTCCCGCAGGCCGTGGGGCCAGTGCGGCGAGGGATTGCTGCATCTGCCGGAAAAATCCGGCCAGACGGCGCACCCGTGCATCACGAAACACATCCGGCAGCAAACGTGAGGTGATCAGGCGGTTCTCCAGCGCGTAACCGGCGCCGGTGGGAATCTGCGTGCGGTCGGAAATGACCCACCAACGTCCGTCCGGCGCGCGCGCAATGTCGGCGCCATAGACCTGCAGCGGCTTCGCATTCGGCACCTTGATGCCGTGGCACGGCCGCAGATAGGCCGGTTGCGCCAGCACCATCGCCGCCGGCATGTCACCTTTACGAATCAACTGCTGCGGTCCGTAGCTGTCGGTGAGGATGGCATTGAGCAGCGTTGCCCGCTGGATCAGCGCCTTCTCGATGCCCTCCCATTCACGCGCGGAGATGACAAACGGCACCGGGTCCATCGTCCACGGCGTGTCCATGCCCTTGTCATCATACACGTTGAAGGTCACGCCGCGTTCCGCCAGCAAACGTCGCGCGGTGTCGGACATGCGCTTCACTCCGGCCGAATCACGTCGTTGCAGATCAGTGATGACCTGATCGTAATGCGCCCGCACCTTGCCCGCCTCATCGCGCAGCTCGTCGTAATGCCTGGCCGTATCAGCAGCGTCCACACGCGGAGCAGCAACTCGTGGTGGAGCTGCGGCGGCGAGACTGGAGTTTTGCGTTTGGAAGATCAATGCGTGGACAGAGGTGACAGCAATACGGTTGGCGACATTAGAAGTCGTTCACGCCTGCGCATCCCGTTTCTTCTTTTTTACCCATGCCGTAAATCCAGCGTGAACGGGAACTCGGGATTCGGTTTGGCTGGTGCGACCTTCATCTTCCCAGGCGTGTGGCCGTGGCGGAAGAAGCGGGAGTAGCGGCGGCTTTCGGCTTCGTAGGCATTCACCGGGAAGGTTTCGTGGCTGAGACCGCCGGGATGCGCGACGTGATACTTGCAGCCGCCGAGCGAGCGTTGGTTCCACTGATCGACGAGGTCAATCGTGAGCGGTGAATGGACGCCGACGGTGGGATGCAGGCAGTTGGGGGGCTGCCAGGCGCGGTAGCGCACTCCGGCGACGTACTCGCCGTTCGTTCCGGTCGAATGCATCGGCACGGTGCGGCCGTTGCAGGTGATGGCGTAGCGCCCTTCGATGAGGCCCTGCGCCTTGATTTGGATGCGTTCGAGCGAGGAATCGACGTAACGCACCGCACCCCCGGCGCCACTGTCTTCACCGAGCACATGCCACGGCTCCAGCGCCTGGCGGATTTCGATGTTCACGTTGCGCGCGGACAAGTCGCCGCTGAGCGGATAGCGGAACTCGTAATGCGGCAAGAACCACTCGGGCTTCAATTCGTAACCGGCCTGCTTCGTGTCGTGGCAGACGTCCTCAATGTCGCTCCAGGCAAAGTGCGGCAGCATCCAGCGGTCATGGATGTCCGTGCCCCAGCGCACGAGCGGCGCCTCATACGGCTCCTTCCAGAAGCGGGCGATGAGGGTGCGCAGCATCAGCGCCTGCGCGAGGCTCATGTGCGGATGCGGCGGCATCTCAAAGCCGCGCATTTCCAGGAGCCCGAGGCGGCCCGTGCTGCTGTCTGGCGAGTAGAGTTTGTCGATGCAGAACTCGGCGCGGTGCGTGTTGCCGCTGGAGTCGATGAACAGGTTGCGATAGAGCCGGTCCACGATCCAGGGTGGGATCTCGCCTGTGCTGGAAGCGGCGGCAGACGCGGCTTTGAAGGCCACTTCGAGCTCGTAGAGCGAATCGTTGCGGGCTTCGTCGATGCGCGGGCTCTGGCTCGTGGGGCCGATGAACATGCCGGCGAACATGAACGAGAGGGAAGGATGATTCTGCCAGTAGCTCGTGAGGCTGCGCAGCAGATCAGGACGGCGCAGGAAGGGGCTGTCCTTGGGCGTTTCCGCGCCCATGACGATGTGATTGCCGCCACCGGTGCCAGTGTGGCGGCCATCGACCATGAACTTCTCCGTGCCGAGGCGGGTGAGACGCGCCTCTTCATAGAGCGACTCGGTGATGTTCACCATTTCATCCCAGCTCTTGGCGGGATGCACGTTCACCTCGATCACGCCTGGGTCAGGGGTGACTTTGAGCACATGCAGGCGCGGGTCAAATGGCGGCGGATAGCCTTCGATGACGACGGGTTGATCCAGCGCGAGCGCCACATCCTCCACGGCGCCGAGCGCGGAAAGGTATTCCTCCAGCGTCTTCGTCGGCGGCATGAAGATGAACAGCTTGCCGTCTCGCGGCTGCACGCAGAGCGCCGTGCGCACGATTTGGTCGGCCGATTGCCCCGCCGCAGGCGGCTGGGCGGCGGGATCAATTTCCTGCTGCGGCTGGTCTTCCCCGGTCAGATCCTCCAAACCGCCCGGGCCACGACGTTGCGCGAGTTTTTTCCAAAACGACGCAGGCACTCCGCCGATGCCGCGCACAAACTGCTGTCGCGAGGGCAGGGGATCGCGGTCCTCCATCGGATCCTGCTCGTGGTGATACGGATAGTCAGTGGTCTTCACCCACGGCTGCGAATCAAGCGGCAGACGCAGTCCGATCGGCGAGTCAC
This sequence comes from Akkermansia muciniphila, assembly GCA_945882215.1. GTDB lineage: Bacteria > Verrucomicrobiota > Verrucomicrobiia > Verrucomicrobiales > Verrucomicrobiaceae > Prosthecobacter. Next base: position 18,444 of record CAMCWM010000045.1, read on the forward strand.
CCGGCACGAGGTAGCAGCGCTCGGCGCGCAGGAACCACGGGCCGGTGTCCCAGCCGTTTTCCACCGGCTTGAGCGGCAGCACATGGCCGATCACTTTATCGAGTCCTTCTTCGAAGACTTTGGCCAGCCGCGTGCGCTCCTCCTTGTCTTTGAGGTTCGATTTGAGCGGGTCAACGTTCACCGGCAGCTTGCGCTCGCGCCAGAGGTAGTAGAACGCGTCCTCATACGTCGGCATGATCCACTTCCCACCGCAGCCGAGGCGCTCGGCCAGCGCGTGGATGAAGCGCGCGGAGTGGTTCTCGTTCACGCCGTAATCTTGCTGCATGTCGGCATACAAGTGCGGATGCGCCCACAACGGCTGCCCGTCTTTGCGCCAATGGCAGCCGTAGGACCAGCGCGGGAGCTGCTCGCCGGGATACCATTTGCCCTGGCCGTAATGCAGGAAGGCGCCGGGGGCAAAGCGGTCTCGCAGGCGTTTGAGCAGCACATCGGACAGCCGGGCCTTCATCGGCCCCACGGCGGCGGTGTTCCACTCGGCCCCCTCGGCATCGTCGATGGAGACGAAGGTCGGCTCCCCGCCCATGGTGAGGCGCACGTCGTTAGCCTCGAGATCCTTGTCCAAGGCGTGGCCCAGCGCCGCGATCTCCGCCCATTGCTCTTCGGTGTAAGGCTTCGTGACACGCGGTGATTCGTAGATGCGATCAATCTTCATCTCGAACTCGAACTCCGTTTTGCACGGTTCCGCCATGCCACTGATCGGCGCGGCGCTGCCCGGATCAGGCGTCGCCGCCAGCGGGATGTGCCCCTCGCCTGCAAACAGACCCGAGGTCGGGTCCAGTCCGACCCAGCCTGCGCCGGGCAGATAGACCTCGCACCACGCATGCAGGTCGGTGAAATCGACCTCCGTGCCGCTCGGGCCGTCGAGCGATTTCACGTCCGGCTTCAACTGGATCAGATAGCCGCTGACGAAACGCGCGGCGATGCCCAGGCGGCGCATGAGCTGCACCATGAGCCATGAAGTGTCACGGCACGAGCCGGTGCGCTTCGTCAATGTCTCCTCGGGCGTCTGCACGCCCGGCTCCATGCGCACTGTGTAGCCGATGTCCTTCCACAGGCGCTGGTTGATCGCCACCAGCGCGTCAATGGTGCGCGGCGGCCAGGGTTTCATCGCGAGCAGCTCGCGCTCGACCTGGGTGAAGTATTCGGCGAATTTCGGCGTGAGTTCTCCGCACTTCAGGAAGGGGGCCAGCTCGTGATCCAGCGTCGCGTCGTAGTCGAAGGGGAAATTTTCGCCCTCAGGCTCCAGAAAGAAGTCGAAGGGATTGAACACCGCCATCTCCACCACCACATCGACCTCGATGCTGAGTTCCTTGGTTTTCTCCGGGAACACCAGCCGGGCGAGGTAGTTCGACTGCGGATCCTGCTGCCAGTTCAGAAAATGCTTCTCCGGGGTGACCTTCAGCGAGTAGCTCAGGATGCGTGACCGGGAATGCGGCGCAGGCCGCAGGCGGATGATCTGCGGCCCGAGCTCAATGGGGCGTTCGTATCGGTAGCTGGTGCGGTGGTGAAGGGCGACGTGGATGGACATGCGGGGGCTGGCGCGGGCGGGAACTCAATGCCTGCTGGACTATAATTAGCAAGTTCACGGCCAATCTTGGATTTCGGCGTGGAAAAACGGCTCTCCCACCTTGCCTCCCTTCGATTTCGCGAGACTATGCCGCGCCTTTTCCCAACCCCCGCCATGTCCCAGAAATCCCCTGCCCCCTCCACGATCCGCCCCATCAAAAAACTGATGGTCGCGAACCGCTCTGAAATCGCCATCCGTGTCATGCGCGCGGCCACGGAACTCGGGCTGAAAACGGTGGGCATTTATGCGCAGGAGGACCGTTTCTGCCCGCACCGCTTCAAGGCCGACGAGGCCTACGAGCTGAACAAGGACAAAGGCCCGCTCGGTGCCTATCTCGATTACGAAGGCATCGTCGCGCTGGCCAAGGAAAAAGGCGTGGACGCCATCCATCCCGGTTACGGTTTCCTCAGTGAGAATCCCAAGTTCGCGCAGGCTTGCGCGGACGCGGGGATCATCTTCATCGGCCCTGAGGCCAAAATCCTCGACATGATGGGCGATAAGACGGCCGCTCGCGAAGTCGCGCGTCGGATCAAGGTGCCGATTCTCGAAGGCACGGATGAGCCGGTGAGTGATCGCAAGGAAGCCATCGCCGCGGCGAAGAAGATCGGCTTTCCATTGATCATCAAGGCGGCCTTCGGCGGCGGCGGTCGCGGCATGCGCGTCGTGCGTGAGGCCAAAGACCTCGAAAAGCTGCTCGATGAGGCGCAGACCGAGGCGGAACGCGCATTCGGCAACGGCGCCGTCTTCCTCGAAAAATTCGTCGGCAAGGCCAAGCACATCGAAGTACAGATCCTGGCCGACAAACACGGCAACGTGCTGCATTTGCACGAGCGCGACTGCTCTGTGCAGCGTCGTCACCAGAAGGTCATCGAGCAGGCACCGAGCTACGGCGTGAAGCAGGAGGTCATCGACGGCTTGTGCGAGGCAGCCGTGAAACTGGCGCGGGAAGTGAACTACACGCACGCCGGCACGGTCGAGTTCCTCGTCGATCACGAGTCGGGCGAGTGGTATTTCATCGAGATGAATCCGCGCATTCAGGTGGAGCACACCGTGACGGAGGAGATCACCGGCATCGACATCGTGCGCAGCCAGATTTTGATCGCGCAGGGCTACCAGATTCACCAGGAGCCGCTCGCGCTGCCGGTGCAGGAGAAGATCGAGAAAAGCGGCTTCGCCATCCAGTGCCGCATCACCACGGAAGACCCGGAGAACGGCTTCACGCCGGACTTCGGCAAAATTTTGACCTACCGCAGCCCCGGCGGCTTCGGTGTGCGGCTCGATGGAGCGATGGGCGCGACCAACTCGGTCATCACGCCTTATTATGACTCCATGCTGGTGAAGATGACCGTCTTTGCCCGCACCTACCAGCAGGCGCTCGACCGCATGGACCGCGGTCTGCGTGAGTTCCGCATCCGTGGTGTGAAGACGAACATCCCGTTCCTCATGAACGTGGTGCATCACGAGGAGTTCAAGACCGGCCAGGCCACCACGCGCTTCATCGACAACAATCCTGATTTGCTCAAGTTCGTCGCCCGCAAGGACCGTGCTTCGAAGCTGCTGAACTACCTCGCCGACACCATCGTGAACGGCAATCCGCATGCGAAGGGCCACAAGCTCGGCAAGGCCTTCACCGCGCCGCCGATTCCGCAGTTTGATCACCGCGTTGAGCCTGCGAAGGGCACGAAGCAGCTCCTCACCGAGATGGGGCCGGAGAAGTTCTGCAAAGACTGGATCGCGAAACAAAAGCGCCTGCTGCTGACCGACACCACCATGCGCGACGCGCATCAGTCGCTGCTCGCCACGCGCATGCGCACCTTCGACATGCTTGCCGTGGCCGATGCAGTCGCACGCCGCACGCCGAACCTGTTCTCCCTCGAAATGTGGGGCGGCGCGACCTTTGACGTGACCATGCGCTTCCTGCGCGAAGATCCGTGGGCACGCCTGCGCGACATCCGCGCCAAGGTGCCGAACATCCTGCTCCAGATGCTCTTCCGTGGCTCCAATGCCGTCGGTTACACCAACTACCCGGACAATGTAGTGAAGGGCTTCATCAAACATGCCGCCACCAACGGCATGGACATCTTCCGCATCTTCGACTCGCTCAATTACCTCCCCAATCTCACTGCCGCGATGGACGCGGTGCGCGAGGACACGACGTCGATCTGTGAAGGCACGCTCTGCTACACCGGCGACATCATGGACCCGAAGCGCGACAAGTACGATCTCAAATACTATGTCCGCCTTGCCAAGGAACTCGAAAAGATGGGCGCACACATGCTTTGCATCAAAGACATGGCTGGCCTCGTGCGTCCGTTTGCCGCGAAGAAGCTCGTCAAAGCACTCAAGGACGAGGTCGGCATCCCGATTCACTTTCACACGCATGACACCAGCGGCCTGAACGCCGCCAGCATCATCGAAGCCGCCACCGCAGGTGTCGATGTCGTTGATTCCGCCATCGCCTCCATGTCCGGCGGCACCTCGCAGCCGAACTTGAACTCTATCGTCGCCGCCATGCAGAACACACCGCGCGACACCGGACTCGATGTCGAGGCGCTGCAAGAATTCAGCGACTACTGGGCCGCCGTGCGCAGCTTTTACAAGCCGTTCGACACCTCCGAACCCTACGGCACCGCCGAAGTCTATCTCCATGAGATGCCCGGCGGTCAGTACACCAATCTCAAGGAGCAGGCCATCGGCATGGGCCTCGGCCCGCGCTGGCCCGAGATCGCTCACGCTTACGCGGAAGTGAACCAGCTCTGCGGCGATATCGTCAAAGTCACGCCATCAAGCAAAGTCGTCGGCGATCTCGCCATCGAATGCGTCGCGCGTGGTGTGAAGCCCGCCGACATCATCAACCTGCAAGGCACCAAGTGGAGCAAGGACGTCACCAGCATGTTTGAAGGCTGGCTCGGTGAGCCTTTCTACGGCATGGAGCCCGACAAGGCCGCCGATTCACGCAAGAAGTGGAACAAGCTCGCTGATGCCATCGTCGGCAAAGGCGGCAAGCGCATCAAAGGCCGCCCCGGCACCCACGCCGCCAAGATCAAGCTCGACGACGTGCGCGCCGAGCTGAAGGGCAAGCTCAAGAAGGAGCCCACCGAGGACGACGTGTGGAGCTACCTCATGTATCCCGATGTCTTCCTGAAGTTCGCCGACTTCCGCAAGACCTACGGCGACGTCGCCGCCCTGCCCACGCCCGCATATTACTACGGCCTGCAGGACAAGGAAGAGATCCACATCAGCCTTGAGGAAGGAAAGACCCTCTTCGTCCGCCTCCTCAACATGACCGAAGCCGACGCCACCGGCCAGCAGACCGCCATCTTCGAGCTCAACGGCTATCCGCGCCACACCACCGTCACCAACAAGGCCCTCGCCAAAAACGCCGTCACCAAAACCAAGGCCGATCCCGCCGATCCGACGCAAGTCGGCGCCCCCATGCCCGGCATGGTCGCCAGCATCGCCGTCAGCGTCGGTCAAAAGGTCAAGGAAGGCGACACCATCGCCACCCTCGAAGCCATGAAGATGTTCGCCGCCGTCGCCTCCCCCGGAGCTGGCACCGTCAGCGAAATCTGCATCAAGATCGGCGAAAGCGTCGAGAGCAAAGATCTGCTGGTGAGGCTGGTGAAGTAGCGAGAGCGATTCGTCATGGCCTCAAAGAAGACATCAGCGAAACCAATGCGCATGCCCCTGCGCTTTCCGGTCGTGAAGGATGGTCTGACAACTGAAGCCTTGATGAGTTTCGCCACCGATCACGACATTCGTGCCGTGAAACGGTGGAAAGTTTCTCCCAAACTGAGCGGCAAGCCCCTCATGAGCAGCCGTGCCGCCGATGCCTGCGAGTTTGCCCAACTCGCGGCAAAACGCTGGCGGCACTACCGCGACACCAAGACCTTTGCCACCAGTCTGAATCACCTCAAACAACTGATCGCGGCAAACGGCCAGGGAGAGTTCTGTTTCCATCTCAAAGTCACGGCGGATTGGTTTCAGGGCATTCTTGGGGCAGCCATGGTCCGCCGCACTTGGTGTCATCATCTGATGATCGACTTCCTTTTCGTTCATCCCAATGTCTGCGGTCAGATCGTCGGTGTGAAGGCTGTGGGACTGCAAATGCTCCAGTCAGTTTGCCTGCTGGCACGCGAACTGGGTTGCAAACGCGTTTGGGGTGAGGCCACGCTCGATTCGGCCCCGTTCTACGAGCGCCAGCTTCGCAGGCCCGTGGAAGACGTTTTTGCCATCGAAAAGCATGAGATTCAGGAGTTCGCTGCCCGCGTGGACAACCCCACAGCCAAGGCTTGCACGATCGAAGCATCTGAACTAGCCTCTGACCATGATGAAGCCCCTAGCCCAAATGACCCAGGCGGAGAAAAGTCGTCTCACGAAGCACATGCAGATGCTCGTTGAGCTCGAAGGCGATTTCCCCGGCGTCCTCGGCAACAAAAACAGCTTCTTCATCGCCAAGCCCCTGCCACGCCGCCGCAAAGCCGCGAAAAAGGCCAAAGTGGCCGCTTAAGCCATTGCGAGTCATCCTCACCCTTGAAGCCATGAAAATGTTCGCCGCCGTCGCCTCCCCCGGCGCCGGCACCGGCACCGAAATCTGCGTCAAGATCGGCGAAAGCGTCGAGAGCAAGGATTTGCTGGTGAGGCTGGTGAAGTGAGGTTCAGCCGACAGGTCTTTTCATCAAACAGCATGAGTATTAAACAACCACACAAACTAGCATTGGGCTTTGTGTCTTGGTTGGACGTGCTTGGCTATAAAGAAGTATTGTCGTGTAATCAGCCGGGTAAGACAGCATCCACTAAACTGGACACATGGCTCAAGGTGCTGGACCTTTTGGACAAGGTTCGCCATGCACAATTTGAACATGGGCTGACCAAGTTTCAGACAGACAACCGTGGCCTGTGTGAATCCATGTATCAGTCCAAGGCGTTCACCGATTCAATCGTCACTAGCGTGGATTTGTCCGGGTCTAACTTGCAGGAACTTGACCGTTCGATGCTGGTGGATCTCTTCTTGTTGCGGAATGCCTTTCTCACCCGGTTGATGTTCGAGGAAGGGCTGCCTACTCGCGGCGGCATTAGCTATGGCCATTTTTTGCACACCAATCTTGGCTTCGCAGGAGAACCATTCGTTGAAGCTGAACGTCTGAGTTCGAGACTCGAATTGTCAGCGTGTGTTCTGTCTGAGAGCTGCATGGAGTATCACAGACCCGTTCCAAGCTACCTCGCCTTTGTTCACGATTGCCCCTTGAAGTCAAAACCCGCTGCGATGGAGTGCGGATTGGAAAAACTGCCTCAAATCAGCGTGTGTCCTTTGCGCCAGGACGCCGAGCTGCATCGGCTAACTATTCTGAATTTTGCATCAAGAGCCTATCTAAAAGCGACTAATGATGCAAGTGAGTTCAAAGTCGATTTTTCGGCCACCGATTTGGAAGAACTGGTCAAAAGTAGTTTCGAGAAGCACGACAAACCCATCGAAGCAGCCTCGGTAAAGCGTAAGATTCAAAACACGGTGCAGATGCTGGAGAAAGCACGGGAAAAATTTGGAATGCAATTTTCCTGATAGGGAAGCCCAACGGGCTTTCGTCATGCAGCCCAGGAGTGCCGAGCGCTAGCGAGCGCTCTTCTGAGAACTGGGAACCGCGCCATCCACGATCCCCGCCGGATCATGAACCTCAACGAGGCTCCGTCACCCGAACGTCGCCACGTCCACGCATCGCCAGTCCCACACGACCTCGGATTCAGATTTTGACACCGGAGGACGGGTGAAGCATCATTGGCGCATTGAATCGTTCATCTCCATCTCCGCAGCCCTACAACTCGCCCGTGACGATTCCGTTCACGCTGGTGCGGCAGGCTTTCTCCGTCGCGCGGCGCAGAGCCTTGCGGACGCAGGGCGTGGTGACGCTCCAGAAGGCGCGGGCGAATCAATTGACGATGAAATCGGTGTCCTGAGCGACCTGATCACCCGGAAACGCCGTTGGCTCTCAGCGGATGAAGTGGGCCGAGAACTTCAAACCGATGCCTTGAAAGGCGGCAAAGAACATCGCGTGGCCCTGCTGCCGGGGCAGAACCTCGTTCTCAAGGTCGCTGATGCCCGAAAACTCGCCACGGAATCGCTGTTCGACTACCTGAGCGATCTGCTGCTCTCCAACCACTTCTTCGACGACGAGATTCAACTGCTCGGCGGCATGATGGAAGGCGAGCGACTCCAAATCGTCATCACGCAGCCCTACATCGACGGCATCCATCCCGAGTGGGCTGAACTCAAAGCCGGCCTCATCCGCCAAAACCTGCGCGATCCCGCGCCTCGATCCCTCGGTGGCAATTTCATACTCGACCACGATGTCCTCGGTGAAGTCGATGTTTTCGATCTGCATCCCAACAACGTCATCCAGGACGCTTCTGGTTGGTTGCATCCGATTGATGCCCATTTCTACTTCAACGATCGCGCTGCACGCATCGCCGCACTGAAAGCTCTCGGGCTTCTCAGCCCCTCACTCGAAGAACGCGCTCAACGCGGCAACCCGGAAGACCTTCGCCGAATCCTCGACATGGTCCCCGACGTGCCACCGATGCTGGGAGACGAGAAATAAGCCTCTACGTGGTTCCGTCACTCCGGCATCATCCAAACGATCAGATCAATCGGATACAACTGACCGTTCACGTTGCTCTTGATGAAGTTCGTCTCATTCGCATCAAACGCGCCTATCTTTCCACGCCGCCAGGCATGCTGTCGAAGCGTTGTGGACACATCCTTGGCCTCGTCCAAGGATTCCCAGCCCTGCTGCGTCATCCATACACGGATTTCCTTCTCCGTCGGTGCGGTGCCACTGACAAACGCCTGCGCCAGCAGCAGGCCGTCAACATCGCCGATCACGTCCTCGAACACGCAGCCGAAGCCGAGATGCTCCCAGCTCAGGCGCTCGCGTTCCAGCGCCTGCTCGACGGTTCCAGGCCCGTATTCGATCATGCCACGCTCATTGCGCACCAGAATGCAGCCAAAGCCCGCCATGCCATAGCCGTTTTCCTCCCGGCCACGCAGTTTCACGATGCGGTTCTTCAGATGACTGTCCCAGAACAGCACCGCCTCACCACGACTGCCCACGATCTGATACCGTGAACCTGATGGACCCAGTTCTTCCCAGTCCAAGGTACCGTTCACCCGGCGGCTGAGGATCTGGGCTGCCTGGAGCCAGCCGCCGCCCTTTTTTCGTCAGACGGTCGATCTCGCGATCCAACGATGGGCCATCCACCAGCCGAGCAAACTCACGCTGCGTGAGCATGGCTGCCGTTGATCTGGGCTTTCATCTGCACTGACATCGTTCCGCCCTCATCATCCTTCAAATGACGGCGCACCTGCTGATAAACCTCTTCATAAGACAGCTCACGCCGGTTCTTCGGCGGCATGCGCGTCTTCAATCCCGGCGGCGGGAGTTGAATGGTGGCAGGATCGAATGACATGCGATGAAGCTAACGGAATCCCCATCGTGCGCAACCCGCACTTCCGCCGCCGGTCCCCGACCTGAGTAGAAACGACCTCCGTGTGCAACCAATCCACAAACGGCATGATCATTGAAGCCCAACGGGCTTGTGTCATGCAGCCCAGGGTTCGTAGAACCCTGGGAATACGCCCCAACAACATCCGTACACCAACGGCGAACCACAACGTGGTTCCGTCCATCGTCGCCGGAGGAGGACGGAACCGCGTTGCGGTTCGCCCGTGAGAGAATCGAAATCGCTTCGGTAGTCCCCTGGGTAGCGCTGCGCGCAACCCAGGGCTGCATGACGGAAGGCCGTTGGCCTTCAATGGCGGCATGTGAACGAAAACTCACCCCGCACACGCCACCCGGATCTCCTCCAGCTCCGCCCAGCGCGTGAATTTGCCTTCCAGCTCGTGCTTCTTCGCGTCGAGTTTGGCAATGTAGTCATTCGTGCCGGCCCCGAGCTTCACAAACAGCTCGGGATTGCTCAGTTCGGCCTCCATGGCGGCGATTTCGCTTTCGAGGGTGGCGATGGCGGTTTCGCAGTCGGCCAACTCGCGCTGCTCCTTCTGGGACATCTTGCGTGCCTTCGGAGCGTTGGCGGCGGCGGCTTTTTCCTTCTTCACGGCGGCGGTGGCGTGGGCCAGCTCGGCGGCGGCTTTGGCGGCGCGTTTTTCCTGGTAGTAGCTGTAGTTCCCGGCGCATTCGTGGATGCGGCCTTGCCCCTCAAACGCGATGAGGCGGTCGCACACGCGGTCGAGAAAGTAGCGGTCATGGCTGACGACGAGCACGGTGCCTTTGAAGGCGAGGATGGCCTCTTCCAGCACACGCATGGTGGCGAGATCGAGATCGTTGGTCGGTTCGTCGAGAATGAGGAAGTTTCCCCCACGGCGCAGGATTTTCGCCAGCAACACGCGGCTTTGCTCGCCGCCGCTGAGTTCCTTCACGCGCATGGTCACGCGTTCGTCGGTGAAGAGAAAGCGCCGCAAATAGGTGCGCACATGCAGCTTCTCCGGGCCGAACTGCACGAACTCGCTCATCGGTCCCGCCACCTCTTCCATCACGCTGTTCTCGGGATTGAGCAGCAGGCGCTGCTGATCGACGTAGTTGAAGATCGTGCGCTTGCCGATGGTGACCTTGCCTTCATTCGGCTGCTGCTCGCCCATGAGGATGCGCAGCAGCGTGGTTTTGCCGAGTCCGTTGCGACCGATGATGCCGGTGCAGGTGCCGGCCTCGAAATTGAGATCGAGATGGCTGAACAACCAGCGGTCGTCGATGTGCGCGCCGATGTCTTTTGCCTCGACGATGGTGTTCGCCAGCGGCGGGGCCGGAGGAATGATCAAATCCATCACCAGCTCGGCCTCGGGAGCCGCGATGGCGGACACGCGGTCGAACTCATCCAGGCGTGAACGCTGTTTCGTGCCCCGGCCTCTGACGCCTGCGCGCACAAACTCCAGCTCATGCCGCAGGAAGCTCTGGCGGCGGCGTTCGGAGTTCGCCTCCACGCCTTCACGGATGGCCTTGCTCTCCAAGAACGCGCTGTAGTTGCCGGGATGGCTGTAAATGCGGCTGTCGTCGATCTCGATGATGCGCGTCGCTACGCGATCAAGGAAGTAGCGGTCATGCGTGACGAAAAGCACCGCGCCGCTGAAGTCGCGCAGGAACACCTCCAGCCACTCGATGGATTCGGCGTCGAGATGATTCGTCGGTTCGTCGAGCAGCAGCAAATCGGGCTGCGAGACCAACGCACGGGCCAAAGCCACACGGCGCTTCTCACCACCCGAGAGACCTTTGACGAGACGGTCCGGCGCAGGCACGCCGAGCTCGTTCATCGCGGTGCTGATGCGGGTTTCGACGCCCCAGCCGTCGTGAAGCTGGATCTGATGCAGCAGTTCGGCCTCCTGATCGCCCTTGTAGTCGCCGGATTCGTAACGCGAAACCATGTCGAGCAGCACGGAGGCGCCAGCGCGCACGTTGTCGATCACACTGGCGTCGTCATCCAGGATAAACTCCTGCGCGAGGTGGCTGACGATGATGCCATTCCGCCGCGAGATCGTGCCGCTGTCCGGCTTCTCTGTGCCAACGAGGATGCGCATGAGGCTGGTCTTGCCCGAGCCGTTGCGGCCCACGAGTCCGAGCTTCTCGCCCTCATGGATGCTCATCGTCGCGTCATTGAAGACCTGCTGCAGCCCGAATTGAAGGCGCAGGTCTTTGGCGGAAACGACGGCAGGGGTGATGGGAGACATGGGGCAGTTGAAAAGAGATTGGGGGAAACCGCTGATAAGACGCTAACTGGACGCTAATCAATGAATCTCATCACCAGCGTCTAATTAGCGTCACAGAAGCGAGCAACCCCCTTCCTCATACTCCACCAAAGGGACGCTCTCCGCATATGCATTGACAGCATTGACAAAAAAAACCAGACCCGGCATTCTTTACGAATGAAAGATTGCTCCTGCTACCAAAGGCTTGCCCTCCCCCTGTCCATTTTGATTTATAGCGTGTCGGCGGCGTGGCTGATGGCCGAAGA
>CAMCWM010000046.1 GCA_945882215.1 Akkermansia muciniphila
CGCGCACCTCGTAGCGACCGGTTTTCGGCAGCTTTGGCGCAAAGGAGATGGTTTTCTCCCCTTTGCCGTCATTGTGATCGCTGACGTAGCCGCTGCCGATGAACGGACCGAAAATGGTCGAGTTCTTCCACATGCCCACTTTTTGCGCCTCGCTGTCATCAACAACGATGCCGGGCAGATCGCTGGCGGCGATGGTTTTGCGCTGCCGCAGATCAGCGCTGCCAGCGTCGCGCAGATCATCCTTGAGCGCTGCGATTTGATCCTTAAGCGCCGTGAGCTGCTTTTCATGCTGCTGCATCGCGGCTTCAGCCGCGCCGTCGAGCGGCAGCGGCGTGTCGATCCAATGAGCGACGTTGTCGGTGTAATTTTTGAGCGTCTTGGTGCTGCGCAGGATGCCGGCCAGCGCGTAGTAATCCCGCGTGGAGACGGGGTCGAACTTGTGATCATGGCAGCGGGCGCAGCCGATGGTCATGCCAAGGAAGGCGCGGCCCATCGTGTCGAGCTGCTCATCCACGATGTCCATGCGCAGCATGCCCTTGTCCTGCTCCTCGTAGTTCGTCGGCCCGAGCGCCAGGAAACCGGTGGCAGTGAGCTGGCGGCGGCGTTGCACCGCGTTTTCAAACGGCATCAAATCTCCCGCGATCTGCTCGGAGATCATGCGGTCCACCGGCGCGTTGTCGCGGATGGATTCGAGGACGTAATCACGAAACCGCCACGCATCTTTGAACGGCAGCGAACGCCCACCGCCGGAGGATTCCGCGAAGCGCGTGATGTCCAGCCAATGGGAGGTGAAGCGCTCGGCGAAGGCGGGAGATGCGATCAAAGTGTCCACAAGCTTCTCGTACGATTGATTCGTTTGATCCGAAGGATCTGGCGGCAAGCCGGTGAGATCAAAACTCAGGCGACGCAGCAGAGTGCGCGAATCGGCATCCGGCGCGGGTGTGAGACTGTTTTGCTCCAGCTTGGACAAAATGAAACGGTCGATGTCATTCGCGGGCCATGTGGTGTTTTTAACGTCGGGCAGTGGTGTGAGCTTGGGAGTCTGGAAGGACCAGAAACTGGCATCGGCACGCGCGGCCTTGGATTTGCCGCCGGTGCTGACGACTTCATCGCGCGGATCAGGCGCGCCAGACTCGATCCAGAGCTTGAGATCGGCGATCTCGCTGTCCTTGAGCTTCCGCTTCGGCGGCATCTTCAAATCGCGGTCGGTGTAGCTGATGGCGCGGAAGAGATGCGAGGCATCCAGCTTGCCCGGTGTGATGGCAGGGCCGGAATCACCGCCGGTTTGCCATCCGGCACGGGAATCAAGGCGCAGGCCGCCCTTCTGCTTGTCAGGGCCATGGCAGTCAATGCAGTTCGCGATGAGGAGCGGGCGGATGCGCTGCTCAAAATGCGTCATGTCCACGGCGGAGGCCGTGGTGGCGAGAAAGGCGAAAACGAGGGCGCGTTGGAACATTCGGGGGGGTGCGGACGCAAACGAGCGCGGGTTTGAGGCTCTTTCAGGCGGAAAAGAGCAGGATGTGATGCTGGGCAAATCGACCCAGCAGCCGCGTCTCGGACAATGCGGCTTGTGTGGCCATGCGAGTGAGATCGGCGAGTGTCTCAGGGAAGTCGTAGGCAGCGACGTGGGAGCAGGCTTCGTCGAGATGCTCGGGGAGCACCCCGGTCCACTGCGTGCGCATGGTGTGGAGGTAGCCGTCGAGGTATTCCTGCCGGGTCTGACCGTCCTCACGCACGACATCGACCATGATGAACTGGCCGCCTGGAGCGAGGTGCTGGGCGCAAGCGTGGAAAAGCCGCTGTTTGGCCACCGAGTCGAGATGATGCACGGCGAAACCGGTGAAGATGATGTCGAAGGCTGAATCCGTGTCTTCGACGGCCTGCAGCATGTCTTTGTGATGCAACGCGGTGTTTGGCATGCCTTTCAGATGCTCACGCGCTTCATCAAGAGCGGATGCGGAGAGATCAATGCCATCATAGCTGGCAGGTGGAGCGCTTTGGAGACAGGGCGCGAGGAAACGCGCATTGCCACAGCCAAGATCGAGAATGTGGTAAGGGCCGGTTTGATGGCGCTGGCGCAGCAGATCGGCGACATGGGCGTAGATCTCGCGGTGGAACATGTAGTTCTTCTCAGAGATGGCGTCGTAGAGCGTCCACGACTTGCGGAAGAGGGTGGTTTGATCGTCAGCGAGAGGGGTTGTCGGCATGCGGGCGGCATGAGAGCATCAAACCGGCCCACATGCCAACTGGCGCTTCAAGCAAATGTGCTTACCAGCGCGAACGTCGCTCACGCGGGGTGACAATTGCGCCACCAGGACTCAATGGACTGCGGTTATGGCGTTCCATTGGCGTGATGTAGCGTCCGCCGGGGCTGTAGGGATTGCGCGCGGGGCGCGGCGTGACGTAGCACGAGGTCAGGGTGGTGACGACAAGGGTGAGGAGAAGAAGCTGGATTTTCATATCCCGTCATTGAACACCCGAACCTCAAATTGTTGCAAGAGAGAATGCCAAAGTCTCCGTGGCTTTGTGCGACCCGTCGAAAGGGATGGATTTCCACTTTCGTTTCCTGCCGCCCTTTTCAAAGTCCCCGCTCTCAAACCCCGACCATCATGACCCCCGCCGAAGCCAAAACCCAGCTCGACAACCAAGTTCGCGAAATCATCAACTGGCACTTCTCCCCGGAGACCGGCTGCCCCTTCTGGCTCGACTGGGCAAAGAAGAATTTCGACCCGCGTGGCGTGGTGAACAGCTACGAGGACATCATCGCCAAGTTCCCGCACTTCCAGGACGAGTGGCTGCGCGACCAGCAGCCCGAGATCTGGGTGCCTGCCGCGTTCAAGGGCAAGCCTTTCAACATTTTCGAGACCGGCGGCACCACCGGCATGCCGAAGCAGCGCATCGGCTGGAACGATTTCCGTGTGGATTACGAGGAGTTCAGCCACAAGCTCGACGACAAGCACTTCCCGCCGGGTGAGTCCTGGATCATGGTCGGCCCCACCGGCCCGCGTCGTCTGCGCCTCGCGGTGGAGCATCTTGCCAATTATCGCGGCAGCTCCTGCTACTTCGTCGATCTCGACCCGCGCTTCGTGAAGAAGCTCATTTCCAACAAGCAGTTCGACGTCGCCCGCCAGTACATGGACCACGTCGTGGACCAGGCCGTGCTGCTGCTGAAGAACCGTAAGATTTCTGCCATCTTCACCACGCCGAAGCTGCTCGAAGCCCTGGCTGAGAAAGTGGACCTCTACGGTGCCGGCATCCGTGGCTGCTTCGTCGGCGGCACCACCATGACGCCGCAATATGTGCGCTTCATCGTTGAGGAAGTGCTGGAGGGCAAAATCGGCTTCTACCCGACCTACGGCAACACGCTCATGGGCCTGGCCGCCAGCGTGCCGCTCACACCGGAAGACAATTTCTCCATCACCTACTACGCGCCGCAGCCACGCGCCGCCCTGCGCATCGTTGATCCCAAGGACACCGACAAGACCGTCGAATACGACACTTGGGGCCGTGTGGAACTCACGACACTGACGAAGGAATTTTTCATGCCGCGCTTCCTTGAACGTGACGAGGCCATGCGCCGCAAGCCGCGTGCGCCGTATGCCTGGGATGGCGTCGCCGACGTGCGCCCGTTCGGTGCGATGGAAAAGACCATTGTCGAAGGCGTTTACTAAAGCCGGCAGCCACAAGGCCGTTTCGCAAGCCGGGGATGCCTCACCGCATCCCCGGTTTGTTTTTTTGACGTTCTTGGGCCGCAAACTCCCGTTTGCATTCCCCCTTTCTCACGCTTTAAGACTCGCCTCCCGATACTCTTGAAGACCACCACTCACCTGTAGGAATGAAGATCGCATTGGATGTCATGGGGGGCGATTTCGCCCCTCAAAATCCCATCGGCGGCGTCAAACTCGCCCTCGAAACCCTGCCCCAGCTCACCAAGCTGTTTCTGGTTGGCATTCCAGAGGTCATCGAGAAGGAATTGCAACGTCAAGGCGTCTCCAGCCCGAAACTGGAGATCGTCCCGGCCAGCCAGGTCGTGGACATGTCCGACAGCGGCCTCGACGCCGTGCGCAAAAAAAAGGACAGCTCCATCAGCCGCGCGGTCGATCTCGTGAAGGACGGCAAAGCGGACGCCGTGGTCAGCGCCGGTCACACCGGTGCCGCGGTGACCGCGTCTTTGATCAAACTGCGCACGCTGCCAATGATCGAGCGGCCGGCCATCGCCTCGCTCATGCCGTCATTGACGAAGCATTGGATTTTGATCGACGCCGGGGCCAATCCCGACAGCGAACCGCAGCATCTGGTGCAAAACGCCATCATGGGCAGCGCCTATGCGCGCCACGTTCTTGGCCGTGACAATCCGAGCGTCGGCCTCATGTCGAACGGCACCGAGGAGGAGAAGGGAAACGCCCTTTGCAAAGAAACCGGCAAGCTGCTGCGCCACACCAAGGGCATCAACTTCATCGGCAACGTCGAAGGCCATGACGTGTGGGACACGCCGCCGGATGTCGTCGTCTGTGATGGCTTCACGGGCAATGTTGTCTTGAAAAACGCCGAGGCGCTGTCCCATGCGATTTTCAGCATGGTGAAGAGCGAGATCAAGTCGTCCTTCTGGACCAAGATCGGAGGCCTGCTCGCCAAGCCCGCCTTCAAACGGGTGCATACCCGCACCAATCCCGACGAGGTCGGCGGCATGCCGCTGCTGGGTCTCAACGGCATCACCATCATCTCCCACGGCAGTGCATCTCCGCTTGCCATGAAGAACGCCATCCGGCAGGCTTGCGAATCCGTCCAGCATCAGGTGAATCCGCACATCGAAGCCGCCGCCACCGCCCATTCCATCGCCCTCCATGCCCGCTCCCAGTAACCAGTCCTTTTGCGCCTCCAGCATCATCGGCACCGGCAGTTACATGCCGGAAAAAGTGCTGACCAACGACGAACTCTCGAAGACCGTCGATACCAATGACGAATGGATCACCACGCGCACCGGCATCAAGGAACGCCGCATCGCTGCGGAGGATCAGGCCACCAGCGATATGGCCTCCGAGGCTGCCCGCCGGGCCATGACTGCCGCCGGTGTCGCACCGGAGGACATCCAGCTCATCATCGTTGCCACGGTGACGCCGGACATGTTCTTCCCTTCCACCGCATGCTTCGTGCAAAAAAAGATCGGCGCGGTGAACGCGGTCTGTTTCGACATTTCCGCCGCCTGTTCAGGCTTCCTGTATGCGCTGCAAGTGGCACGCCATTTCATCAACACCGGCAACCGTACCACCGCGCTCGTCATCGGCGCGGAAAAGCTCAGCAGCCTTGTGAACTGGAAAGACCGCAACACCTGCGTTCTCTTTGGCGATGGCGCGGGCGCGGTCGTCATCCGCCGTGCCGATGAAAACGCGGACGCCCCTGGCCGCGTGCTCTCCACCGTCATGGGCAGTGACGGCAACCTCGCCGACCTGCTTAAAGTGCCCGGCGGCGGTTCCTTCTGCCCCATCACGCCAGAAAACGTCGAGTCGCGTCCAAACACAATCCACATGGAAGGCCGCGAAACCTTCAAGCATGCCGTCACCCGCATGCTTGAAGCCGCCCAACAGGCGTTGGAAATGGCCGGCCTGACCGCCGCCGATGTGTCGCTGGTCATTCCGCATCAAGCCAATGCCCGCATCATCACCGCCATCGCTGAGCGCCTCAACCTTCCCAATGAGAAGGTCTTTATGAATCTCGACAAATACGGCAACACCAGCGCCGCCACGATTCCCGTCGCCCTCGACGAAGCCAACAAAGCCGGCCGCCTCAAGAGAGGCGATGTGATCCTGCTCGTCGCCTTCGGCGGCGGTTTCACCTGGGCGAGTTCTGTCGTGCGGTGGTAGTTTCTGGGAACGCGGCGCTCCGTTGCCGCACAGCTTGGGCATGCTTTTGCGCTTTGCATCGCAGTGCAAACCGCCATATTCGCCGCCCTTCGTTCCACTGACTCATGGCATCCAAGCGCATCGTTCTCAAATTCGGCTCCGGCATCCTCACGCGTAAAGACGCGCCTGAGCCGGATCCTGTGCAGTTGCGCAAGCTCGTCGAGGCCGTCGCCTTGCTCAAACGTGCGGGACACTCCGTTGTCGTCGTCAGCAGCGGTGCGGTTGCCTCCGGCCTGAAGCCGCTCGATTTCAAACAGCGTCCATCCGATGTCACCACGCTCCAGGCGCTCGCAGCCGTGGGACAGACGCACCTCATGCACGCCTATGAGACGCTGTTGCGCGACCACGGTCTGCACGTGGCCCAGCTTCTCGTCACGCACGAGGACTTCGAGAACGTCGATCGCGCACCACGCGTCAAAGCCGTGCTCGACCGCCTCATGGAGTTCTCCCAAGTCGTCCCTGTCATCAATGAAAATGACTCCGTTGCCATCGAGGAACTGCGTTACGGCGACAACGACAAGCTCTCCTCCCGTGTCGCCCGATTCTGGGGCGCGGACGTGTTGATCCTGCTCACCAGCGCCCCCGGACTGCTGCGTGACATGAAAAAACCCGAGGAAGGACCGATTCCCGTCGTCGAGAACGTCGATGACGTGATTCATCACGCCGAAGAGGAAAAATCAACGCTCGGCACCGGTGGCATGATCTCAAAGCTTCGTGCCGTGCAGGACGCCGTGCATGGCGGTGTCGAGTGCATCATCGCCTCCGGCCGTCACGCCGAGCAGATCCCCGGTTTGATCGAGGGCAAAGGTGTTTGCACGCGCTTCCCGGCCTCACGTTCGTAATCCTGCATCCCATGGCCTCTCCTGACATCGCCACACTGCTCATTCATTGCCCGGATCGTCCCGGACTCGTGCATGATGTCACCGGGTTCATTTTCTCGCATCAGGGCAACATCATCGACCTCCAGCAGCACATCGACCCGGAGCAGAACGCCTTCTTCATGCGCCTGGAGTGGAGCCTTGAAAAGTTCACACTCGAAAACGAGGAGATCGAATCCCGCCTGCAACCCATGGCGCGCCGTCATGACATGCAGATGCGTCTCAGCTTCGCCAGCCAGCGCAAACGCATCGCCCTCTTCGTCACGAAGGAGAACCACTGCCTCTACGACCTGCTCGCCCGCCATGAATCCGGCGACCTGCCCGTGGACATTCCGCTCATCGTCGCCAACCACGAAACGTTGAGACCTGCGGCAGAGCGCTTCGGCATTCCGTTTCATCATTTCCCGATCACCAAGGACAACAAGCTCGCGCAGGAAGCCGCGCAGATCGAACTGCTGCGCCAGCACCGCATCGACACCGTCGTGCTCGCCCGCTACATGCAGATCATCAGCCCGGCGATGATCGCCGAGTTCCCGCACGCCATCCTGAACATCCACCACAGCTTCCTGCCCGCCTTCGTCGGCGCAAAGCCGTATCATCAGGCCTTCCAGCGCGGCGTGAAAATCATCGGTGCCACCAGCCACTACGTCACCGCCGATCTCGATGAAGGGCCGATCATTCATCAGGACGTGATGCGTGTCAGCCACGAGGACAGTGTGGTCGATCTCGTGCGCCTCGGCCGCGATCTGGAGAAAACCGTCCTCGCCAACGCCCTCTGGTGGCACGTCCGCGACCGCGTCCTTGTGTTCAAGAACAAGACCGTGGTGTTTGATTGATTCGACCCTGCATCATTTCTCAAAGATCGACTCCTCCTCACGGTCGGCGACCTTGAGATAGCGGTAATAGACTTCGAGTTGGAGGGTGCAAAGACACTGACGGTAAATAGCGTCCGCCGCATCTCCGGCAGGCCAGTTGGGTCGCCCGCGTTTGAAGGAACCGTCCGCCTGCTGCGCGCCGAGCACTTGCGGCAGAAACTGCGCGTTGTAGAACTTCCAATCGTCACCACCGGCCTGGAAGAATGCCTGTGTGTAGTAATACCAGCAGTAGAGATTGCAGTTCCGGTCCCAATCGAGCGGTTCGCTCGCGAGGAAGTCACGCAGGAAGCGGACGCCCTTCTTCACGCTGGCGGCCTTGTTCTTCGCCAGCGTTTGCAGGCCCAGCACACCGCAGCCGGTGAGGCTCCACTGGTTGTAATGCTCGTCACGGTTCGTTTTGCCGAAGCCGCCATCTTTCGTCTGCTTGGATTCGAGATAATCGCAGCAGCGCTGGATCGCAGCATCGAGTCCGCCGATCTTCAAACCCGAGTGCTTCGCCGCCTTGAGCGCCTGAAACTGCCAGCCGGTGACTGACAGATCTTCGCCCTGGCCTTCTTTGTTGTAGGCATGAAGTTTGCCGCCGTAAGCCCAGGCACCACGCTCATTCTGATGTGCGATGATCATCTGCACGCTCTTTTCAAAAGTTTCGCGCAGGCCGGGCAGGCTCGCGTTGCCGAGACGATAGAAGGAATACAGCTCGCCGAGCGCATACGTCGCGATGCCGTGTTCGTAAGTCGCGGCGTTCGATAGCGGCGTCTCCGACAGGATGCCGTGCGGGTTTTTGCGGGAAAGCTCCACGAGGTAGAGCATGCCGTTGCGCACGTTGTCACCGAAAAAGGACGACTCGGGCGTCTCACAACGCCCCAGGAAACACAGCAGCGACAAACCGGTCATCGCCGCCTTGTTCGTGCGTCCCCACGAACCATCCTGGTTCTGCTGCGATTTCAGCCACGCGAGCGAGCGCGACACCGCCAGCTCGCATTCCGGTGTGCCGCCGTTCTGCCGAAGTTTTTCGAGGCGACTTTGGTCCGAGCAGCGGGACACAAACATCTTCGGCAGGCCGGGCATCCAATTCGACGGCGCGTTGCCATCCCAACCGACAGCACTACTCGAAACGGTGTTGGCTGACAGTTTGCCGCTCATCACCCCCATGCCCTGCCCTGACTCCGGCAGCATCGCCGCCGTCGCATCTGGCAGAGGCACGTCGGATGGCCCATCAATCGCGATTCGTGAGATGGGTTGTCGTTTCGCCAGCGACGCCTGGTTTTTCAACGTCACCCGATGCTCCAGTTCACGCGAGGCACTCTCTCCAGCCTGAGTGCGGCCTGCGGGAAGAAAATCAGGAGCCGGTTTCAAGGCCTGCGTGCTGATCAAAATGACGCCCGCCAGCACCAGCAGCGCCGTATGCACGCCGATGCTGAGCAGGAGCGACCCACCGCCGATCTGACGCCAGAATCGAATCAAGACGGGTTGTCTCGGTTGGATCGGAACCGGTTCGGGCAGCGGTTCTTCCATCACAACAGCCTGAGCCTGCGGCGCCACTATCACCGGCGGTTGAAAGCGTTCCCATCCTGGCGGCACTTGATAGTTCGGCGGCGGAGGCTGGCGGGGATCGTGCGTGTTCATGTTGGCGTGGTGTCACGCGGCATGACGTTGAATCCAAAATCCTCTTGGGATGAATTATCGAGCGATGTGCAGATGCCGATACGGCAACGCCTTCAAATTGCTGCTGCATGGCCCCGGTGTGTCCACCCATAGCATGCGGGCGGCGATTTTGTCATAAGCGCGGCGGTGGGCCACGGCGGCTTTGACGACGACGACGGATAGATTCTCCACCGCGATGCCCTGGCTGTGCCACTGGCCGAGATCGAAGGGCGGCGTCTTCACACTGGTGACGAGAATCGTGATGCCCGCGTGCTTCACGACAGCGCAACGGCCCATGTCGAACACATCGCCACACATGCTGGCGAGATGGCTGTTCTTGTCCTCCAACTCAAAACGACCGTCATTGAGAGCGACGAGTGCCACATCGAGTTCAACCGGACCGGAATCGAGGCGGCTGCCTTTGCCGCCGAGATGAATGCGACGTGAGCCGGCTTCCAAATCGCGCACGGCCTGCGGATCGTTGATGCAAATGGCGGCGTTGGCGATGTCATGACGGATCAATGCACGGAGCAGGCCGGTGCCATCGCCTGGAGCGCCGCCGCCGATGTTGTCAGAGGGCTCGACGAGGACGGTGAGGCCTGCGGGCTGCGGCTTGAGCTTGGCGAGGACTTCGTCGGCGGGCGGGTCGGTGATCTGCCCGAGGTCCGTGAGTTCATAAGCACGCTGGGCAAGGGCGGCGAGGTGCGGCGTGGCATCAGCCGTGGTGCAGGCCACAAAACTGACACCGGTGTCAGGCGTGTCGGCAAAGCTGAAACCGGCCACGATGCTCATGGCCCAAAGCGAGTCGTCCTCGCGCTCAAACTGCCGCGCCATCACCTCCAGCGAGCGCATGGGATCACTCGCCGTGCCAGTTCCTGTGGGCGGCCAGAGCAGGCCGGGATGTTTGAGTTGGATGCGCGGCCTTGGGCCGGTGGTGAGGCAACGGTTGAGCAAGCGTGCGGCGATCAAGCCGGCTTCGCGGGCATCTGTGTGCGGATTTTCGCGATAACCGACAAGGCAATCTGCCAGCGCGGCCATCTTGGGTGAAAAGTTGGCGTGGAGATCGAAGACGCCAAAGATCGGCACTTGCGTGAGAGCGCGCAGGCGCTGGAGGATCTCGCCTTCGACGTCGAGAATGCTCCGCGAGGCCATCGCACCGTGCAGCACGAGGTAAATGGCGTCGTAATCGGCCTTGGCGGCTGCTGGAGCGATGTCGTGCCAAAATTGTTCGATGACATCATCGGCGACGGTAGCGGACGGTTGCGCACGGTAGTCAGCCGCAGGAATGATCTGCCAGCCAAATTCATCGGCAATTTCGAGCACGCCGCCGAGCGGCGATGCATCGCCTTTGCAGCCAAGCATTTCATCACCACGACGAATCTGGAAATCATCGAGAGTGGTGAGGCCGTCGAGGAACGTGTGCGTTTCGTGAAAAAGACCGGCGAGAAGGATGCGGGACATGGCGGGATATTAACGCACAATGACCCGCGATCCTGGCCGGATGAGTTGTGGAAGTCGAATGGCATCCCAGTTCGCAAAGCGCACGCAGCCGGCGCTGCGGCTGCGACCGATGGTGCGCGGCAGTGCCGTGCCGTGCAGACCGATGCCGCTTTTACTCAAGCCACACCAGATGATGCCCACCGGGCTGTTGGGGCCGGGCGGGAGCTGATAGGCCTCATCACCACGCACGCCTTCCTCCAGGAATTGCTTGTCGTAGCGGAAGCTGGGCGTGTTCATGATGGTCTTCACCTCCCATTGACCCACGGGAATGAACTGCGGCTTGCCCGGCGTGATGGGAAACGCGGCGAGCATCATCTCCTTCTCGCTGTAAACGGCGGCCATGCGCTCGGTGGTGTCGATCACGATGGTGTGGGAGCTCAGCGTGGCGTCGGCCTTGTAGCTCTGCATCGGCTTCACCTCCTCGATGCGGAAAGAGCGCACGTTTGGCACCACGACGATGTCACCCGGCTTCAGCGCGGTCATGTTCTTCTGCGGATTGATCAGGGCGATGAAGCTCTCGTCCGTGTGAAAGCGCTCGGCGATCAGCTCGACGAGGCTGCGATAGGCCATGAACGGGAATTTGGCCTGGTGCTCTGGATCTTCCGGCAAATGGGGGTTCACATACGCGAGCAAATCCGCTTTGATCTTGTAGGCGGCGTAAGGCACCGGCACCTCGCGCTCGGCAGCCTCCTGCACGTGGCCCCAGTTGTAGAGATCGCGATGACCGTGGGCGTAGTTGTAGTTCACCACGGCCTTGTAAGTGAACTCGCCGATGGCTCCGTCAATCTTGCCGGGGCCGAACAGGTTGCGGTCGAGAAAAATCTGGATGCGCAGGACCGTGTCGCGATCCTTCGGCACCGAGGGGTCGTCCTTGGCCGGGCCGACGTCCTGGGCGAAGACGGAGGCGGTCCATGCACCGATGAAAAGGAGCTTTTTCAACATTGCTGCATGCTAGAGCGAAGCGCCCAATGAGCAAGGCGACACGAGTATTTGCCTGAAACGAATCCGGCGCGTAGTTTTGCCGCGCATGCCCGTCACCGTCACTGAAACACGCACCTTGGAGCAGCTCCGCCAGCACTATGAGGTGGAGCGCGAACTCGCCGACCGGCTGCGCCACGCCACCAAAGAACAACGCCGCACGCTCTATTCCGAGGTTTATGACGAGCTGTTCAAACGCGTGCCGCTGCACCCGCAGCACACAAACAAGGCCGACGCGGCACGTCTCGCGGCGGATGTGGCGGAGAAAATGGAAATCCTCGCGCCCTTCCTCAATGCGAACTCCGTCTTCCTCGAAGTCGGCCCAGGCGACTGCGAATTCGCGAAGACCGTCGCCGAGAAAGTCGCGCGCGTGCTGGCCATCGACGTTTCAGACGAAATCACCCGGAAGCGTGAACTCCCGGAGAATTTGCAGCTTGTGATCTCGGACGGCAGCTCGATTCCCGTGCTGCCGGACAGCGTGAACGTCGCCTACAGCAACCAGTTGATGGAGCACCTGCATCCTGACGATGCGCTGGATCAGTTGCGCGGCCTGCACGCGGCCTTGAAGCCGGGCGGCGTGTACCTCTGCATCACGCCGAGCCGCCTCACTGGTCCGCATGACATCAGTTGCGAGTTCGACCGCGAGGCGACCGGATTCCATCTCAAAGAATACACCGTGGGCGATCTGGCGGCGTTGTTTCGTCAGGTCGGTTTCGCCAAGGTGCGCATCATCTTCGGCGGGCGTGGCAAGTTCATGCTGCTGCCCACCTGGACGGCCACGATCTGCGAGAAGCTGCTCGATCTGCTGCCACACAGCCTGCGCAAGGCCATCGCGCTGAAGCCGCCTTTCCGCTGGCTGCTCGGCGTCCGGCTGGCAGGTTTCAAAGACTGAACCCACATCATGAAGGCGCTGTTCATCACCCTCCTCATCTTTGTTTCGGCGTTTCTAATTTACGACCGCTTCATCACTCCCGCCGGAAAACGCGTGGTGTTTGAAAATCCGCCGCTGGAAATTCAGGACGAGCCGACACGAACAACTTACAGCGCATCCGCACCACGCGTGGTGGACTCCCCTGCCCCGACACCCAGCAGCGACGCTTTTGTGCCGCCGAGGATCGAATCACTCGAATCCCTGACGAAAAACTGGACGGTGTTTCCGCCCACAGCCTTCCCTCGTCAGATCAAACTGAGCAAGCCGGTGGAGCTGCGCATGGCGGGCGGCAGCACAACGCTGCCCGCAGGATCGACGGCCTTCGCGCTCTCGGCCCAGGCAAACGTGCTGGTGATCGCGCCAACGCAGACTTCGCAGGCACGCGGGCAGATATTCGTGCATGACACGAACATGCCCACGCAGGTGCGTGAATCCTACGAGCGCTGGAAGAAGGGCCGCATCGAGATGGCGCAGGCATCCTGGAAGAAGCAGCGGTCCTCCGGCAGTGGGGCGGGCGTCAGCATGCCGCATGCCGTGGACGCCACCGGCAAGCCGAAGCGCAATGCCGATGGCAGCTACGATCTGCTGCTGGCGAGCATGCAGTCTGGAGAGGTCACTGAAATCAAACTCAACAAAATCCAGCGCTGGGGCACGCCGCAGGCCACCACCATCGACAACAAGCCCACCTGGGCCGTGAGCGTGTTTTATGAGACCATCGTCTTCTGCGGCCCCATTGACGCCGAAGCCCAGGCCCATGTCCGAGAAGGCAAAGTCGTGCGCTGGATTTATCCCGGATCAGGCGAGCCAGTGCCGTGAAGCCCTATTCCTCACGCAACGACTGCATCCAGCGATCCAACTGCTGGATCAGCTCCGGCGGGCCGTTCTCGGGGAAGTTTTCAATGAGCCAGTTCACATCCTCACGCGCCCCGGCTTTTTCTCCGAGCCGCTGACGCATCTGGGCGCGGGTGAGACGCTCGGCGGCCGCAGTGGGATCAATGGCGAGCACAAGGTCGAGGTAGGGCAGTGATTCACGAATGGAACGGGTTTCGTCGAAGCTGGAGCCCAGCAGATTCCTCAGCATGCGCAGCAGGATGGTCTGCTTCGTGGTGGGATCGAGCGAGCCTTCAGGAAACTCGCCGCTGTCCGTGAGATCCAGGGCTGCCTGCTCGACCGTGAGCAGCTTGCCATTTTCAAACACATCCACGAGTTGAAGCTCGCCCTCGGGGCCATCGCGATAGCCGACCATGAACTTGCCGGGCAGCGGCACGCCGAAAACGCCCTGGATGCCGAGTTTGGAGGCGAGTTCGACGTAAAGCACGCTCAGCGTGATCGGCAGGCCCTCGCGGTCATCCAGCACTTCGTTCATGTAGCTGTTGCTGCGGTTGGAATAGTCGCCACGGCTGCCGTGGAAGCCGTTTTCCTCAAAGAGATAGCGGTTGAGGCGCTTCACGGCCGGGATGGTGCCCTTCTTGATTTCGGGATCGTCCTTCAAGTCGGCGATCATCGCCTTGAAGGCGTTCAAATAGGACGTGACGTCGATCTCGGGGTTGTCGTGGCGGGAGAGCAGCAGCGTGCAGCGCAGCAGATTGATCTCCGGCTCGGGCTTTTCGAGTTCGGCGAGAATGTCCTTCGTCATCGCACGGCGGTGCAGTTCACGTTCGAGTTCGCGCAGCTTGGTGGCCTCTTCTTCGAGCTTCTTGCGCTGCTCGCTGATCACACGACGAGCGGCGGCAGGGTCGGCGAGAAGTTTGTCGAGCGTTTGATCGCGGGTGGAGGCCTGGGCGAGGTTTGCTTCGATCTCGCTGCGGAATTTCGAAGCGAGTTCGGCATTGAGCGGCTTCTCGGTGAGATCGGTGCCAATGCGGAAGCTGCGGAAGTCGGCCACGGTGGTGCGGAATTTGCACAGACCGGCCACACCGCCACGCAGGCCGGTGTCGTCAGTCTCGATGACTTGTTTGCCGTTCACAAAGCAGGTGATCTTTTCCGGCTCCACACGAACGCGCAGCGTGTTCCACTCGCCTGCCTTGTAAGCCTCGCTCGGCACGTCGGCGAGGATCGTCCACGAGTACACATCCGGCCCGTCGAAACGCGTGAGGCGCAGTTTGCCACCGGAAGGATAAAAGCCGTAATGCTTGTCGCCGCCATCGGAGCAAAAGGCGAGGCCTGCGGCACCACTTTCGTCATCCAGCTTCACGGTGGTAGCGATCTCGAAGGAGCCTTCCGGCACGCTTTGAGAGGATAAGCAGAGCGCACGACCGCCGAAGCCATCGCCGGGCAGATCGGCATGAATCACGCCTGCGTGCTGCGTCCACTGCGAGCCGAGATGAAGCTTCCACAGCTTCGGATTCAGCACGCCGATGGTCAGCCAGCGATTCATCGGCACCGGATTCGGCTTGGCGACGAGTTCCTTGAGCGCGTTCACCGGCATCGCGAAGCCGAGGTTGTCGGTCTTGATGTGCTTGAGCGTGAGAATGCCGAGCACCTTGCCCTGCATGTCGAGCAGCGGGCCGCCGCTGTTGCCTTTCTCGATGGGGATGGCCACTTGCAGCATGTCGTTGCCGTCAATGTCGCGCGTGGCGGAGAGCACGCCCTGCACGATGCTGAAGCCAAGACCTTCGGGCGCTCCCATCGCCACCACGTTCTCGCCCTGGCGCACCTTGGCGGAATCCCCCAGCGGCAGCGGCTTGAGGTCTTTGGCGTCAATTTTGAGCAAGGCGAGGTCGCGAGGCGCGTCCGAGGCGTGGATGGAAGTCACCGCATGCGTCTTGCCATCGTGCATCTCGATCTGCAGCCGCCTTGCCTCGCCGATGACATGTAGATTCGTGGCGATGAGACCGTCTGCGCTCACGATGAAGCCCGAACCGATGCCATCCGTGCCCTCACGGCCCAGTTGGGTGATTTTGACCAACGACGGGGCGATGGACTCCGCGAGGTCGGCGGTGGTCTTTGCTGCGGGAGCTTTGGATTGGGTGGCAGACTTTGTCGCAGCGCAGAGGTGGCCCACGGAACACATCGAAAACACGGAAAGAAGAAGGATGGAGTGCTTCATGGGATGAAATGAAGATTGCGCGAGAGACGGGCGTTTGGGAAAGTCCACTTTATGAGCATACGCCACGCCGTCTTCCTGTCATTCTTGTCCTTTTCGTCTCTGACGGCCCTCGGGGAGGATCTCCCGAAGATTTATGACACCGAAAAAGGCGCTCCCATGTCCGCCGAGGAGGCTGCGGCGACGATGGAGCTGCCGAAGGGCTTCAAATGCGTGGTCTTCGCCGCCGAGCCGGATGTGCGGCAGCCGATCGGCATGGCGTGGGATACGAAGGGCCGCTTGTGGGTGGCGGAAAACTACACCTTTGCCGAAACGCCCATGCGCTGGGACACGAAGCTGCGGGACCGCCTCATCGTCCTCGAAGACAAGGACGGCGATGGCAAACACGACGGCCGGAAGGTCTTCTGGGAAGGCGGCAGCTATCTCACCAGCGTGGAGACCGGCTACGGCGGCGTGTGGGTGCTGCACAACGGCACGCTGAGCTTCATCGCTGACAAAAACGGCGACGACGTGCCCGATGGCGAACCTGAGGTGCTGCTCGACGGCTTCAACGTGAAGACCATCGGCCACAACATCGTCAACGGTCTGCGCTGGGGGCCGGATGGCTGGCTGTATGGCCGCCACGGCATCACGGACACCTCCGCTGTCGGTGCACCCGGCACACCTTTGGACAAGCGGGTGAAGATGAACTGCGCCATCTGGCGCTACCATCCCACTCTGAAGATCCTCGAAACCGTGGCCCATGGCGGCACGAATTCTTGGGGGCATGATTGGAACGAAAACGGCGACCTCTTCATGATCAACACGGTCATCGGCCATCTCTGGCATGTGATCCCCGGCGCGTATTACCGCCGCATGTTCGGCACGCACCTGAACTCGCATGTGTATGAGGTCATCGAGCAGACCGCCGACCACTTCCACTGGGACACCGGTGCAGAAAGCTGGAGCGACATTCGCAAAGGCATCAGCAGCAAGACGCTGGAGCTGGGCGGCGGCCACGCGCATGTGGGCATGCTCATTTATCAAGGCAACAACTGGCCGAAGGAATACCACGGCGCGGTGCTGACCTGCAACCTCCACGGCACCCGCATCAACGTGGACAAGTTGGAGCGCCAGGGCTGTGGCTATGTGGGCAAACACGCGCCCGACTTCATGCAGTCCAAGGACAAGTGGTTCCGCGGCATCGACCTCCTGCATTGCCCAGATGGCAACGTGATCGTTTCCGACTGGAGCGACAGCGGCGAGTGCCATGACAACGACGGCGTGCATCGCAGCAGCGGGCGCATTTACAAGATCGTGTACAAAGAAACCGAACGCGGCAAGAACGGCGAACCCTTCCATGCCTATGCGGGATTCAACAAACATGTTCTGGGCTACGATCTGACCAAACTGGACAAATGGGATCTGGAAACCATGAATCACGAAAGAGACGACTGGTGGTCCCGCATGGCGGCGCTGGAGCTGCGCTCGCGTGGCATCGAGTTAAACTCGATCGTGATGTCCGGGTCCAAGGACCGCTCCTATCTGTTGAATCGCGAGGTGTGGTATGGCGACAAGATCAGGAACATCAAACAGCACCTCAAATATGCTGAGTACGAGAGGGCCGACGGCCCGATGCGCCTCGCCCTAGCATCCTCCCTACAGCGTCTGCCGGTCGCCGACCGCTGGCCCATCGCCACCGCTTTAGCAAAACACGCCGAAGACGCCAACGACCGGCAGCAGCCGCTCATGATCTGGTATGGCATCGAGCCAGCCGTGGCGGCGGAGCCGATGAAGGGCGTGGAGCTGATCCGCGAGGCGAAAATCCCCACCGTGCGCCGCCTCGTCGCCCGCCGCATCGCCGAAATGATCGAATCGAAGCCCGAGGCGGTTAATGCGCTGGTGGCGTTGATGACGGAGCGTGCGGATGTGCGCGGGGATGTGCTCGCGGGCATGGCGGCGGGGCTTGATGGGTTTAGCAGCGCGAAGAAGCCTAAGGGGTGGGATGAGTTCGCGGGTAGGACAGGCATCCTGCCTGTCACCAGTGGGCCGGGCATCCTGCCCGGTTCCGGGGAAGCGGGCAGAATGCCCGCCACACCCGCGTCAGGCGGGACGCCCGACCTACTGCGCCAGCTCTCCATCGTCTTCGGCAGCGGCCGCGCGGCGGATGAACTCATCGCCATCGTCAAAAACGCCGACGGGGATGCCAACGCTCGTCTCAACGCCTTCAAGAGTCTCACCCGCAGCGCGAAGCCAGAGTTGCTCGCGGTCATTCGCGCACAGGTGAATGACAAGGTGCTCGCCACGGCGGCACGCGGTGCTTTGGCAGCTTACGATGACCCGAGCATCCCGAAGCAGCTCCTCGGCTCGTGGCCGGTACGCAGCGAGGAGCAGCAGGCGGCCACGGTGGCGACGCTGACCTCCCGCGCGAGCTACGCGAAAGATCTACTCGAAGCGGTGAAGGCGAAGAAGGTGCCTGCAACGGCCATTTCGCCCTTCCAAGCCCGCCAGATTCGCAATCTCGGCGATGAATCGGTCACCAAGCTTCTCACGGAAGCCTGGGGAGAAATCCGCGACACGCCGGAGGCCAAAAAGGCCGAGTTCGTGAAGTGGGAAGGCGTGTTGAAGCCCGATGTGCTCGCCAAGGCCGACAAATCGAAGGGCCGCATGATCTTCATGGCGGCGTGCAGTGCGTGTCACAAGATGTATGGCCAGGGCGGAGCCATCGCGCCGGAATTAACAGGCAGTGATCGCCGTAACCTCAAATACCTCCTCGAAAACATCCTCGACCCGAACGCCGTCGTCCCCGCCGACTTCCGCGTGAGCGTCTTCCAGCTCAAAGACGGCCGCACGATCAGCGGCGTGATCCCCGAGCAGACAGAACGCACCCTCACCATCCAAACACCCGCCGAGCGACTCGTCATCGAACGCACGCAGATCGTGAAGCAGGACCAACTGACGCAGAGCTTGATGCCGGAAGGCCTGCTGACGGCGCTGGGCGAGGAGAACGTGATCAACCTCATCGCTTACCTCATGGGCGAGGGGCAGGTGGAAATGCCGAAGTAATGCGGAACGTGGATTTCGGAATGCGGAATCACGGTTTGCGTCCTCGCAAGCCTTCGGCATCCTCGATTCCGCACTCCGCATTCTTCATTCCGCATTTCATGCCCTCTCTCTTCGACTGGATCGCCGCCGCACGCCCGAAAACACTCGGGGCTGCCATCGCGCCTGTGGCGGTGGGTTGTGCGCTAGCGGAGAAGATCTCGGGCAAACTCGACTGGACGCTGGCGCTTTGCACGCTGGGGAGCTGCGGAGCGCTGCAAATCGCGACGAACTTCTTCAATGACGCGCTGGATTCGATCAAAGGCGCGGACACCCAGGCACGGATCGGGCCACGGCGCATCACCGCGAGCGGCGCGGCCTCTGCCAAAGCGGTGAACATCGCGGCATGGCTGATGCTCGCTGTGGCGACACTGCTCGCCGTGCCGCTGTTTGAGGCGCGAGGGCTGCCGATCTTGTTCATCGGCATTCCATCGTTGTATTTTTGTTTTGGTTACACGGGCGGGCCGGTGCCGCTGGCGTATCGCGGGCTGGGGGAGCTGTTTGTGATTCTTTTTTTCGGCCTCGTGGCGGTGACGGGCACGGCCTTTGTGCAAACGGGCGAGTGGTATGAGGCGGCCGTGGTCGCCGGATTCCAAATCGGCTGCCTGAGCACCGTCTTGATTGCCATCAACAACCTGCGCGATGTGAATGAGGACCGACAGACGGGCAAGAAGACGCTGGCGGTGCGACTCGGCGTGGGTTTCGCGCGGACAGAGATCGTAACGCTGATCCTCGCGGCGCATGCGGCGGGATTTTACTGGTTCGAGCAAGGCTGGCCACGCGCCTTCACACTGCCGCTGACGACGTTGCCGATCGGCCTGTTTGTGGCGTGGCGCGTGATCGTGGAACCGCCGAGCCGGGGCCACAACCGCCTGCTGGCGATGAGCGGGGCGCAGTTGCTGGCCTTCGCAGCGCTGCTGTGCTGGGGCATCGTGAAGGCGCGGGATGTGATGCCATAGCTGGCATCTTGCTCCTACTCTTACCCCTCCTCCTACTCCCTGAAGCGCAAGCGGTGGGACATTTGGAAGGGAGGAAGAGGAGGAGTAGGAGGAAGAGGTGGATTGCAGCATGTAGTGAGTCGTTGAACGAGTTGCGAGATGATGGGAGTGTCGAAGATGGAATCGCCCATTTACGTACACGCATACCTGCTGCGCAGCGGCGTGGCGCTGAATGCGGTGTCGCAACGGCGGGTGTTTGCGGGGGCGTTGATCTGCGTGGATGGCGGCTACGGCTGTGTGCATCCGTGGCCGGAGTTTGGAGATGCGCCGGTGGAGGAGCAGCTTCGTCTTCTCAGCGAAGGTGTGACGACCCCGGTGACAGCGATGGCACTGCGCTGTGCGGAGATCGACGGAGCGGCACGACGTGCGGGTGTGAGTTTGTTTGAGGGATTGGAGATTCCGCGCAGCCATTACTCGTGGAGTTTTGCCACAGACACGGAGCCGCAGATGCAACGCGTGATGGAGGAAGGCTGGCCGGCGATCAAGGCGAAGGGCTTTGCGAACTACGGCGAAACAATCCGCTTCCTCGAAGGCTGCGCGAAGCGGTTTGAGGCCCAGGGCGTGCGGCTGCGGGTCGATTTTAACGGTGTGCTGGACCGGCTGACCTTCGAGAAGTTCATCGAGTTCATGCCGCTGCGGGTTTACCGGGCGCTGGATTTCGTGGAGGACCCGTTTCCGTATGAAGCGGAGGCCTGGGAGACCGTGCGGCAGCGCTGGGGTGTGAAACTGGCGCTCGACAAGGGCTGGAAGGATGGAACGCAGGGATTTGATGCCGTGGTGGTAAAACCAGCGCGGCGTGACTGGCGCACGGTGGCGCAAACTCATCCCGAACAGCCACTCGTGCTGACTTCGGCGATGGATCATGCACTAGGCCAGATGTTTGCGGCGTATGAGGCAGCGGTGGCACTCGCTGAGGGGCAAGCGCTCGATTTCTGCGGACTCTGCACCGAGCATTTGTTCGAGAAGGATGAGTTCTTTGAACGGGTGCGCTCGCACGGCGGCTTTTTGGAGGCGGACCGCAGCGGTGGTGGCCTGGGATTTGGCGAAGTCTTGGAGGCACTGCCATGGAGACGTCTTTGATCATCAAGCCGGAGTTTTGGAGCGCTGGAGGCGTGTGGGTCGGACAATCTGATCCCACAGAGGATGGAAGCACTTTGGCGGACTTCGCAGTTCGTGAGTTGCAGGCGCTAAACATGTGCTTTTTCCAAACCAGCGGCTCGGAAGGCAGGCGCAAATGGGTGGGCCTGACGAAAGAAGCTCTCCTCATCTCAGCGAAGGCGGTGAACGCGCATTTTGGCATCACGGAGCGGGATCACTGGCTGCTGGCGCTGCCCATTCATCATGTGGGCGGTTTTGGCGTGCTGGCACGGGCGTTTGTGAGCGACAGCGCGGTGACGAGGCTGGATGGGAAATGGGATGCTGCGATGTTTGCGCGAACATGCGCCGAAGCCGGAGCCACCCTGGCATCGCTGGTGCCGACCCAGGTGTTTGATCTGGTGGCGGCGAAGTTGAGCGCGGCGAAGTCGATGCGCGTGGTCCTCGTGGGTGGCGGGGCGATGAGCTCCGAACTGGAGCAGGCTGCCTTGCAGCTCGGCTGGCCCGTGCGCCGGACGTATGGGATGACGGAAACGGCCTCCCAGGTGGCGTCACAGACAACCGAAGGCGGCGAGATGGAAGTGCTGCCGATCTGGGATTTGAGCACGGATGACGACGGCGCGCTCACCCTGCGTGGCGAGGCTTTGGCGAAGGGCTATGCACTGCAAGAGAACGGAAAATGGCGCTGGGAGCCAATTTCGGCCGAGGCAGGGCTGCGCACGCGAGATCGCGTGAGTTTGCATCAAGAGGGAACGCGACGTTTTTTGCGCTTCGTGGGCCGCGAATCGGGAATCGTGAAGATTTTGGGCGAACTCGTGGCCCTGGGGCCAATTCAAGAGCGGCTCGAAGTCCTGCGGCTCGAAATGGGGCTGCACACGGGCGAAGCAGTGGTATGCGATGTGCCGGATGCGCGCATGGGGGCGCATCTGGTGCTGGCGGTAAACGGCTTGAGCAACATGGATGCCGCCCGATTGCAAAAAGGCCTCAACGAGACGCTGAGGCCCTTTGAACAAATCAAGGAAGTCCTTAACCTGACGCTTATTCCGCGCGGCGAACTGGGGAAAGTGCGCGGGGAGGAGCTGCGGAGGCTGCTTATTTCGCCTTCGGAGCGGAGCCGTCCAGAGGGGTGATGACCGGACGATCCTTCATCTCGGGAGAGATGAGATAGTTTTTTGGATTCGTCGGGTCGGGCACGAAGGAGATGAGGAAGAGCTCCTCAATCTTGTCGGTGAGCGTCTCCTGCGAGGTGCGCACGGTGGCATGCACGTAGCCCTTGTCCTTTTCTTCAACGAGACCGAGCACGATGACCTTGAGAGTCTCCTGCTTCCGCTTGGTGGCCTCGGGAGTGAGCTTGAGCTTTTTATGCCAGGCTTCACGATCCACCTGATAGAACTCCTGCGGCGTCATTTTTTCCAGTTCACCCACGCCTTTGACATTGTAGCCGGCGAGCATCGTCTCCTCATCCGTCATGGTGGGGGCTGATTTGATGATCTGCACGGTTTCGCGCTGACGACGCTCAAGCGAAGTGGCCACAAGCATCTGTGACGCGGTCTTCCAGTCCTGCAGCACAACGGCGGTGAGGTATTTCTTCACCAGGGCGGCGCAGGGATGGTCCAGCGGCAACTGCTCCGCTTGGACCGGCAATGCGGTGAGGGTGAGGAGAGAAGCGGCAAAGAAGCAGCGAAGAAAGGAACGCACTTGCATAATAAATTGGGAGTCTGAGGGCGGCAGGGTTTGTAATCGCTGGCAGAATGCCCGTCAAATAAAGAAACCCAGCACAGTTTTCGCACACAATCTGCGTGCTGAACCCGATGGGTGGCTCATGTTTTTTCTTTTCTTTGTGAACAATACGGACGTATTCTGCGACAAAGCAAACCGCTTGATCTTATGAAACACATCCTCCTCTCCATCCTCACCGCCGCCACATTCTCCTCCTGTGAAAACATGGGACCCTCCACCCAAAAAGGGGCCGTCATCGGCGGCCTCGGCGGCGCAGCCGTCGGCGGCATCATCGGCAGCCAAAGCGGCCGCGGACTCGAAGGCGCCCTGATCGGCGGTGCCGTTGGCGCGGCCGGCGGCGCGGCCATCGGCAACTCCAAAGACCGCCAGCGCCGTTATTATTGATCCTCCTCTCATCGAACCCATCGCATATCATGAAAAAGAACATCCTCACACTCCTCTCCGCCGTGGCCTTGGCTTCCTGCGCCACTGGACCTAACGCACAGACCGGCTCTGTGATCGGCGCGCTCGGCGGTGCCGCAGTCGGCGGCATCATTGGCAATCAAAGTGGCCGTGGCCTCGAAGGTGCTGCCATCGGTGCCGGCCTCGGTGCTCTCGGCGGCAACGCCCTTGGCAACTCCAAGGACCAGCGCAACGCCCAAGGACAGCAGGGATATTATGACCGCAACGGTCGCTGGCATCCCCAGCAGCAGCAGGGCTACTACGACAAGTACGGCAACTACCGCTACTACTAGGCCGCAAACATCCTCCTGAAAGCCTGTTCAACGAAGTCTTCGTTGGACAGGCTTTTTGTTTTGCAGGTAATTTTCCATCATGATCCCCAGCCTGACTGACACACGACGCTTCTTCCGCGAAAACGACTGGCGCACCATCCTTGCACGCATGAACGCGCGGGACACGCACCCGCTGATCCAGTTCATGAAATATGGCATCTGCGGTGTCGGTTCTCTGATCGTGAGCCAAGGCATCTGGTTGGCACTGTCCGTATGGGTGTGGCCGGCGTTGGAACCGGATTTGCCCAAGGAGGTGCGCGCACTTCACAGTACCTACAACAACGTGATCGCCTTCGTTTTCGGAAATCTGTTTGCCTATATCACTAACTCGCTGTGGGTCTTCACGCCGGGGCGTCACCACCGCGTGTTGGAGTTCTTCTATTTCACACTCGTGAGCACGGTGGCGTTTGTGATCGGGCTGGCTGTCGGGCCCATGCTTATCCAGATGTACGGTATTCATACACTTCTGGCCCAGCTTCTGATGATCATTTCCTCGGTAATGGTCAATTTCGTGTGCCGAAAATTCTTCGTTTTCAAAGGCTGAGGCCGCATGCTGCACGTCGTTCTGTTTCAGCCCGAGATCCCGCACAACACCGGTGCCATCGGCCGCCTGTGTCTTGCGACGGGAGCACGGCTGCATTTGATCAAACCGCTGGGATTCAGCCTGGATGACCGGTTGTTGAGGCGGGCGGGGCTCGATTACTGGCAGGAAGTCGATGTTCGCGTGTGGGATGCCTGGGACGATCTCCGCTCGGATGCGCCAGAGGATGCCGCCTTCCATTTCATCGAATGCCAGGGTGAAAAAAGCCATTGGGATGCCGATCTCACCTCACGTGAGGCTTATCTCGTCTTCGGTCCTGAGACACGCGGCATTCCACCTTCGATGGTCGAAAAAGAGCGCTGCGTGCGCATTCCGATGCGGGGAACACGCAGCCTGAATCTGGCGACGGCGGCTGGAATCGTGCTTTACGAAGCGCTCAGGCAACGCACACAGGCAGGCATCACACCTTGACGCAGCGTGGCATCTGCGGAGCATGGCACACCCATTTCATGAGCCAGGAAGCCGCCCCACTCGCCGCACACGATGTGCACCGAACCTATCACCTCGCCGGCCATGACCTGCCGGTGTTGCGTGGCGTGAACATCGAAGTGAACGCGGGTGAGAAAGTTTTCCTTTGCGGACAGTCGGGCGCGGGGAAAACGACGCTGCTTTACGTCCTCGGCGGCCTGGAACAGCCCACCTCCGGCGACGTGCTCGTGCATGGACGCTCGCTTTATCAAGCCGACGCCGCCGAACGTGCCCGCACACGCAACAAGGTCATGGGCTTCGTCTTCCAGCATTACTTTTTGCTGCCGGAGCTCACGGCTCTCGAAAATGTCGTGCTTCCCTCCATGATCGGCGGCAAAAAAGCCGAGGCGCGTGCCCGCGAGCTGCTCGACAAGGTCGGCCTCAGCGAACGTCTGCAGCATCTGCCCACCGAGCTTTCCGGCGGCGAGCAGCAGCGTGTGGCCATCGCCCGGGCGCTCATCAACAACCCCGGCATCATCTACGCGGACGAGCCCACCGGCAATCTCGACGCCAGCACGGGCTCGGGCGTCATCGACATGCTCATGCAGGTCGTCGATGAGGCCAAAAAGACCCTCATTGTCGTCACCCACGACCAAACTCTTGCCAAACGCGGTGACCGCCGTCTCATCCTTAAAGAAGGCCGGCTGGAAGAAGGATGACAGGTGAAAATGGCGAATGACGAAACCCGAATGACGCGGATATTTTCCAACCCGAGGTCTTGAGTTCGTCATTCGGATTTCCTCATTCGTCATCCCCCCATCCCATGTCACAGGAACCCGCCATCTCCGAAAACGATCCCCCGCCCTCCCAATGGCAGCCACAGCAGAAACGCGGCTGCATCGGCTCCTTCGCGCGCCTGCTCTTCGCGCTCATTCTTTTCACTGCCCTGCTGCTGCCCTTCACTCCCTTTGCCAGCAAGATCAAAAAAGGCATTCAGGACATCGTCGAGTCCGCCCGCGGCACAAAAGAGCGAATCATCACACGGGACGTGCCGCGTGATGTGATCAAAGAGGTGCCGGTCACGAGGGAAGTCGTCAAGGAAGTGACCAAGGAGATCATCAAGGAAGTCCAGCCGCCGCTGCCGGAGAAATACATCTCGCGCAAAGACATCGATGTCGCCACGCTCTTCAACGGCATCACCGTCAAAACCAACCTGCTCACCGAGCAGGGCAGCTTTGCCAGCCTTGAGCGCCTCGACCCAGAGTCCTACAAGGCCGAGTTCCAGCTCAGCATCCGCGTTCCGAAGGCAAATCAGACGATGGTAGAACTCAGTCGCATCAACAAACACCTCCCCGCCATCCTGCCGGGTCTCGATGCCATGCTGCCCGCCGCGAAGGTCTCCGGCTTCTACCACAAGCTCTACGAGAACAAAACCAGCCGCGTGCAGAACGACCTCACGCGCCTCAACAAGATCCTCGACCGTCACAACTACTACGACACCGAGACCATCCTCGAACTCACACATCCCGCCACACAGCGCCGCACTTTGCTCATCCAGTCCGAGATGGATGTCGTCGCCGACGGTTCTGATGGCGACCGCATGCCCACCCTCGACGAGTACATCTACCTCTCCGACTACTACCAGCCCTTCACCAGCTACGCCTGGGCCAAGACCACCAAGAACCCCAATCCGCTCCTCGCCAAATGGGAGGAACGCTTGAAAAAGGCGCAGGACGAGTTCGCCCTCAAAGGCCTCTCCTCCGCGCGCAATCGCGAACTCAGCGCCATCATCAGCACACTCAAAGTCGAAATCAGCGAGATGAAGGCCCGCAGCAGCCTCATCGCCGAAAAAGATCCATTCGTCGTCATTTCCCTGCTCTTCCGTGGCTACGGCGATCAAAACAAATTCACCCCGCAGATCGGCGACTACGCCGCCGTCATTCACGAGGGAAAAATCTACCCCGCCATCTGCGGTGATTACGGCCCCAGCTTCAAAATGGGCGAAGCCTCGCTGCTCATGGCCAAAACCGTCAATCCAAAGGCCACACCCTACATCCGCCCCGAGAGCGACCTCAAAGTCACCTACCTCATCTTCCCCGGCACCGCCGAAAAAACGCGCTCGGCCCCCGACCTCGTGAAATGGAAGGAAAAATGCGAATCCCTGCTTGGTGAAGTCGGAGGCATCGGCTCCGGCTACGTGCTGCACACTTGGGAGGACCCGTTCAAGAAGCCTGAACCACCTGCTACACCTGCGGGAGATGCAACAACGACGCCCAGCACGCCAACGCCCGCTCCCGCGATCCCACCCGGCACGACTGCTCCCGCCACCACATCCGCCACACCGCCCGCGATAACTGTTCCACCGGTGCCTCCGACACCCACGCCAACAGCATCCAAGTCCGGCGAGGCAACGTCAGTTCCCAAATCCGTGCCAGCCAAATCAAGCAGCTCAAAGTCGAAGACGACGAAGAAGTAAGCTTGAAGCAGGCTTCCTGCCTCACTTCCACGCCGCCGCCCACTGCTTTGCAAAGTAAGTGAGAATCATGTCCGCCCCTGCCCTGCGAATGCCGGTGAGGGATTCGTTCACGATCTTCGCCTCGTCGATCCAGCCACCGGCTGCGCCGGCTTTGATCATCAGATACTCGCCGCTGACCTGATACGCCGCGATGGGCAGCATGGTGGCGGCACGCAGCTTGGCAATGATGTCGAGATACGGACCCGCGGGCTTCACCATCAGGATGTCAGCGCCTTCCGCTTCATCGAGAGCGGCTTCACGTAGCGCTTCACGCACGTTTGCCGGGTCCATTTGATACGTTTTCTTGTCTCCAGCCTTCGGCGCGGAGTCCAGCGCTCCGCGAAACGGCCCGTAATAGGCGCTGGCATACTTTGCCGTGTAACTCATGATCGAGACGGCTTCAAAACCGGCGGCATCAAGCGCGGAACGGATCGCTGCCACGCGTCCATCCATCATGTCGCTCGGCGCGACGATGTCCGCCCCTGCCCGAGCATGGCAAAGCGCCTGCTGGCACAGAACGGCCACGGTTTCGTCGTTCAAAATACGTCCGTCATCCGTCACGAGACCGTCGTGGCCGTCGCTGTTGTAAGGATCGAGCGCCACGTCGGTGATGACCGTCAAAGTCGGATGCGCCGCTTTCAAAGCACGAATCGCCCGCGGCACCAGCCCGTCATCCGCGTAGCACGCCTCCGCGCCCCGCGTCTTGAGTTCGTCTGGAATGCGCGGAAACAGCACCACTGCGGGCACACCAAGCGCATGCGCCTCGCCCGCTTCCTTCACCAGCCCCTCAATACTCCAGCGCGTGCAGCCCGGCATCGACGAGATCGGCGTGTTCTCCTGCCCTTCTTGAAGAAACAACGGATAGATCAAATGCCCCGGTGTCAGCTCCGTCTCGCGCACTAGGTCACGAATGGCGGCAGACTGGCGGTTGCGGCGGGGGCGGATGGGCAGGTTCATCGGCGGGGAATATAGGCGGAGAGCCAGACGAAGGGCAAACGGCGAATCATGCATGCCAGAGCGAGCTAATTGCCCTCACTAATCGCCAACCACGCTGATTTCCATCGTGGTGGCAGAGGGGAGATTTGAACTCCCGACCAAAGGCTTATGAGTCCTCTGCTCTACCCCTGAGCTACTCTGCCGTTGCGATGGCTCCTGAGGTAGGGTTCGAACCTACGACCTAGTGGTTAACAGCCACCCGCTCTACCGCTGAGCTACTCAGGAATCACGTTCCCTCCCGAAGAAGGGGCGGGATTGATAGACGTTTCCGTTCCCGGCGCAAGCACTTTATCGGCCTGGAATCGAAGTGCTTACGCCACCGCGTTTGCCTTCAGCAAATCGCCCAGCAAACCACGCTGGCGGTAGAATTCGACCTCTGCCTCGCCCGTGGCCTGCAAATCAGCGCGGATGGCCGCAGCATCGCGTTCGGAAGCGACGTGTTGGCGAATCAGCGCGGTCTTGCGGGCCTGCAAATCGAGGAAGGTGGCGTCCACCACCGGCGTCTGCGGCCATTTGCCTTCGGCCTGGCCGGCTTTGAGCACCTGCTTAAAGGGCGTGCCGATTTTCTGCGCCTGCTGCTTGGCTTCATTGATCCCGGCATACCAGTTGGGATGCACGAGGCGGTAGTAGTCGCGCATGGCCTGCTTGTTGTAGTGAATCACCAGCTTGCGGCCTTCCACGTCGAGGAAAGTCGTGCCACGGAAGGAGTCGGCGTCGATGGTATCCACAAACAGCAGCTCTTCGCGATCCACGGCAAATTCCCACTTCAGATCCCACAGCAGCAGTCCCGCGCTCTCCAGCAACTCTCGCACGGCCCAGCCGCCAAGGATGGCCAGTTTGACGGTGTGCAGGAAGTCCTCGCTGCTCAGGCCGGACATCATGAGCGCCTCCTGCTTGCTCACGGCACGGTCTTCCGGCTCGTACTTGCTCGTCAGGTCATAAATCGGCCGTTCCAGCATCTCCCACACGCCCATCGGCTTCGAAAGGCCGAGTTCCTGCTCGTAGCCGCGCTTCGCGGAGTCGCTGAGGCTTTGATACTTCTTTAAAATGGACGACCCGCTCGTCACACCGAAGCGCACGATGTATTCCAGCGGCACCACATACGTCGCGCTCTGGTGGAACTGCGCGTAGTCAAACACATGCGTGCCAAGCAAGTTGCGCTGCGGCGGATGCATTACCGGGAAGCGGCGCACGACGTTGTAGCAACTCGGATTTTTTGGCAGGCCGTCACGGACGATCTCACCCGTCTTCGCATCCACCATGCCGACGTGATGCGTGTGCGCGCCGCGCTCCAGCATCTGCTCCATCGGCCCGCTGAGCAGTTCTTTGCGCCAGGATTCATCCATCGGGGTCTTTTCAATGGCCGCCTTCACCCGCTGCCATGTTTCCGGTTTGCCGAGGCGCGAGTACATCGCGTGGCGGAAGATGGCGCGGTTCAGATCATTGCCCTCGATGTTGAAGATCGACCCCACATCGAACACGGAGCCCGCAGGCGTCGTTTCGCATACCACAAAGCCCGGGTGATCCGGCACCGCGTACAAATTCTGCACCGAGCCGCGATAGACGGGCTCGCCGAGTTTTGAGAGATCGAGGTGCGTGGGGGCTGGGGCGGGATGGGACATGGTTCCCGTGAAAAACAACGGATTCCGCTCCTGTGCAAGTGCCGAGAGCACTCCTCAGCCAGCCCCTGGATTCGTTAACCACGGAATACACAGAACACACGGAAGCCAGAGACGGATCATGATCTGACTTTTCCGTGTGTTCAGTGTATTCCGTGGTTGAACCACCTCGCTTGACTCTCCTGCGCATGTGCGGAAACTCCGCCCTCCATGTCCGAAGCCGCCTCCAACCCGCCCGCCCCCCTCGATTTCATCCGTGAAATGATCGCTGCTGACCTCGCAGCCGGTCGCAACGGCGGCCAGGTCGTCACCCGTTTCCCGCCGGAGCCGAACGGTT
>CAMCWM010000047.1 GCA_945882215.1 Akkermansia muciniphila
CGGTTTTTTTTAACACCGGTCACGGCTGTCTGGAGGTGCATCCCCCCAGAGTCGATCATTCAGCAAAAATTTTGGCAAAAAATGGGGGCTGAGGTGAAACGCCCGCCCGGAAACCGAGCCTGGATGGGCGACGCAAGTTCCGGCTGGCCGCACAACGCGGCTTTTCGGCAGCCAAAAGCTCTCAACCCACTCCCCAGACAGAAAGAACATGAAAACCAAACTCAACACAACCAACGCCCTTCGCGGGCTTGTCACGGGACTGCTCTTGTTGATCTCAATGGCTTTCCACGCGCACGCCGCCCTGGTGGTTACCACGGTCGGCACGCCTGACGCCGGTGAATCAACCTGGACTTTCTCGGGTAGTTACACCGTTGCAACGGGGGGGCTCGTGAGCGCGGGCACCACTTCGGGATCGGTGGTCACTGGATGGAACGGCGTCGGCGATTATTTCAGAAGCTACCCGCTTGCGGGATCCGTCCCTAATGGGCTCCACTTTTTCAATGAGCTCGGAACAGTGCAACTGACTGGCTCCGTGAGTGGCAGTCTTTCAATCGATTCTGTCGTCCTCGCCCATGGAGGCGGCAACCTCGACAGTTGGGGTTTTGCATCAAGTTTTGATCATACCTATGTGACTGGAGAAACGCTGACCTTCAGCGGCACGGCCGTTCTGCCAGTGGACATCCTTGCGTTGGGTGGAGACTATTTTTCCTCCACGCCGATTAGGTTTTCGAAAACTCAAAGCGGCGCGACTCTGATGTTCAACCCAGAATCCGTCCCCGAGCCCTCCCGCGCCGTGCTGCTGCTGGGCGGTCTGGCCGGAGTGATGTTCCGCCGCCGTCGGCGCAACTAGTTGGCGGCTACCCTCTGAGGCTTGACGAGCCGCCTGTTGGTCACAGCCAGGCAAGGCGGATGGATTTTCATGTCGTGTCGTCCCGCATCTTTCAAAACCTCCCAAAAGCAGCATTGACCTTCTCCGGCCAAACCGGGACACTCGGGCTAATTCCAACCAGGGAGGTCAATCATGAACGAACCGCAATCCCGTCGCGAGTTCCTTGCCGATGTCGGCAAAGGCACTCTTCTCGCCACCATCGGCCCCGCGCTGGCCGCTGAACTCGGCATCACCACTGCTGGCGCTGTCGAAGCTCCAGCGGTTCTCAACTTCGGTGGCCTGGAGTCGCTCGTCTGCTTCATGCAGGAGACGCCCGTGTCGAAACTCCAGCCAGCGCTCGCCGCGAAACTCAAGGACGGCGTGCCATTGAAACAACTCGTGGCCGCAGGCGTGCTGGCGAACGCACGCACCTTCGGCGGTGAGGACTACATTGGCTTCCACACGCTGATGGCGCTGCATCCTGCGCTGAAAATGGCTGCGTCGATGCCGGGGAAACAGGCCGCGCTGCCGGTGTTCAAGGTGCTGTATCGCAACACCAACCGCATTCAGGAAAATGGCGGTCGTGAGGACGAGGTGCTGCATCCCGTGGCCGCAGGCGCGGACAAACCGACCGCGCAGCAGCTTCACGACATGGTGAAACGCAAGGACACCGCCGGCGCGGAGCAAACCTTCGCCACCCTGATGCAAAACAGCGCGGACGACGGCTTCAACGCGCTGCTCGAATGCGTGCAGGACAACCCGGAGGTGCATCGCACCGTGCTGCCGTATCGAGCCTGGGATCTGCTGGATCTCGTGG
The DNA here is from genome assembly GCA_945882215.1 of Akkermansia muciniphila. GTDB lineage: Bacteria > Verrucomicrobiota > Verrucomicrobiia > Verrucomicrobiales > Verrucomicrobiaceae > Prosthecobacter. The sequence goes on from CAMCWM010000047.1 coordinate 1,686, forward strand.
GCCGCGAGCATGCCACCACCCTGCTGCGCATGTCGCTGCGCTACTGCCTGAACTCGGAAAAGTATCGTCGCCCTGAATGGGACGAGCACAGCAAGGAGCTGACGAAGTTGATCGATGAACACAAGCTCATGGGACGCGATCCCGGCACGCGCTCGATGGAGGACGGTGTCATGGAGAAGCTCAGCATGACCATCTTCAGCGGCACGCCCGAGACTGCCGCTGGCGCGGTGGCTGCGGCGCTGGCGGAAGGTTTTGATCCGCATGAAATCGGCGAGGCCATCTCGCTCGCGGCGAATCAACTCGTGCTGCGCGACCACGGCCGCCCGCCGGAGTGGGAATCGCCCGGCAAACCGGCTGGCAGCACGCATGGCGACTCCGTCGGCGTGCATGCGAGCGATTCGGTGCATGCGTGGCGGAATCTCTCGCAGGTCAGCAAAGGGCGAAATGTTTTCGCCTGCCTCATCCTCGGGGCGTGGCAGGTCGCGCGGGATCGCGGCGGCAATGGCGTCCAGCGTTTCCTCGAATGGGAGCCGCTTCCAGTGAAGCGCCAGATCAGCGCGTCCACGGATCAGGCGAAACTGCTCGTCGAACTCGATGAAAACATCCGCCTGAATCTCCAGGGCCATGCCGCTGGCGTCGTGCATCGCTGCGGCATGAAGGGAATTGCTCCGGAGGCCGTGTTTCAGACCTTGCTGCGCTACGCCGTCAGCGAGGATGGTGCGCTGCATGCCGAGAAATACTTCCAGACCACCTGGGATGAGTTTCACCGCACGCGTCCCGCCTTCCGCTGGCGTCACCTCACCGCGCTCGCTCGCGTCACCGCCAGCGAGTTCGGTCGTCCCGCGCCCGGACAGGCCGAGGCGCGTGAATTGCTGGGTGTTTAACTAGCTTCCCAGCACCCAATCATGCGTGGCGGATGACACAGTGTCATCCGCCACGCTGCTTTTGAGGGGGGGGAGTATCGGTCACAATCGCAGACCTGCGCCAATATTGGTGTTGGCATTGATGGATGGGCCGGAAGAGCGGTGTGACGGCCTGCTGTCGTAATGGTGACGGTCATAGTTGGTCCGGGCATGTCCGCGACCTTCAACGTGCGTCGTACAACTGGCCAGTGTTCCCAGGAGCAGCACGAGGCTGAGAGTTTGAATGATCTGTTTCATGGTCGGGACGATAGATTTGAATGCACACTGGCACCATGGGGCCAACACCCCAAGGTGCTCGACCTGTCCTGAGCCTGAGCTGAGGCGCGGGATGAGAGTGGCAGGTTTAAGCCGCGGCACAAAAAAGCATGGCGGATGAACAATGTTCATCCGCCATGCTACTCGACTGGTGAGGTTGGTTACAGCCTCAGTCCCGCACCGATGTTGGTGTTGAGGGAAGGACCGGCAGGCCGGTAAGAGGGCCGTCGACTGTAGTAGTGGTCGCTGTGGGTGTGTGTGTGCCCGTTCCAATAGCCGGGACGGCGAGCATGCCCGTGACCTTCAATGTATGTGTCACAACTGGACAACGTCGCCAGAAGCAGACCAAGGCCGAGGAGTTGGAGTGTGTGTTTCATAGGAGCATGGTGGTTTGGGTTGGCTTTGACGCTGGTTTGGATGACACGCTTCAACGGCATGTTGAAAAAAGTCCGGGCCAGGCGGGCAAATGAACACCTGTCCGGCTGGCATAAATGCCGCCGCATTCACCAAGGCTGATCGAGGCACGATCAGTTTACGAAGCCACCACCAGCTCAGCGCTTCTCTTTCGAATAGGCCTCATAGGCCTCGGCGATCTTGCCGGCTTTCTCATCGCCCTTGTGGAAGATGAAGCGGTGGCGGAGCTTGATGCGCTCGCCTTCCTTCAGTTCCAACGCGCCGCTTTCGGTTTGCAGCTTGAGCTGTGACAAACCGAAGGGATTGGCAGTGAACAGGCCGTAGGTGCGGGAATGCCACGGCGTGGGATGGCGAAAGCTGCTGGGATGGTTCAGCATGGCGATGCCGAGGTGCTCGCCTTCGACCGGGCCGTGGAAATCACACCACTTGGCGCGTTTGCCCCAGCTCTCCGCATCCTGGTGTCCTTCGCTGTTGATGATCTTGCCGCCTTCCTTTGCATCGACGGACATGCTGTGCGGCACGCGGATGCTCAGGCCAGAGTCTTTCTTGTCATCCACCATCACATTGCCCTGTGAGGCGATCAGATCGATGTCCACGTCGATCACACGGGTTTCGCCATCTGCATGGAAGGTCAGTGAGCGCTCCTCGGTGATGATGACCTTGCCCTCTTGATCGACATAATCGGACAGTGCATAGATCACACCCGTTTTGCCACCCCTCAGCTCTTTGAATTCACGATGCTTGATCGCACCGAGGTGCTTGAGTCGCTCGCTGGTCTTCGGATTCGTGCCGAAGCTGGCCGCTTCGGCCCATGTGTCGTAGCCGCCGATGCTTTCATGGCCGAAGTTGAGGCCGCGATGATGCGGGTGATCCTGTTTTTCACCCTCGACGTTTTTCATCGGATACGAACGCGTCATCGACTTGCCCGTGGGCCCGTAAATCGGCCAGAGGTACGGTTTGTTCGCCTGATCGACGACGTATTCGGCAAAGACCTGGCCATCGACCTTTACAATGGCGCCGCCGGTGGCGGTTTTTTCGACGGTGAATTCAGCGGCGGCGGCCGGCAAGGCCAGAATAAACGTGGAGGCGAGGAGGGCGGTCAGTTTCATGGTGGTGGAGTGAACGTGGCGAGTCTGAAATGCTTTCGTGCGAGGTCAATTCCAGCCGCGGAAGAAACCAAGCGCGTTGCCGGCGGTGTCGGCGGCGACTTGTTCGACGGATTCACCGCGCAGCATGGCTATCGCGCGTGCGGTGTCCGCCACATAGGCCGGTTCACAGCGTTTGCCGCGATGTGGCACCGGCGCGAGATACGGCGCGTCAGTTTCGATCATGTAACCGTCCGCAGGCACCGCACGAGCCGCCTCCGCGATGACGCCGGCGTTTTTGAAACTGACAATGCCGGTGAAGGAAATCAGATGGCCGAGTTTCAGCAGCGGTGCCGCCTGCTCAATGGTGCCTGTGAAGCAGTGAAACACGCCGCGCAGCCGGTCGCTGAACGGCAGCACGAGCGCGGTCAGATCCTCCCAGCTCTCGCGATTGTGCAGGATCACATTCAGCCTCGCCTCCGCCGCGAGTTCGAGCTGTGCGGTGAGCACTTTCGCCTGATGCGCCTTCCAATCATCAAGCGTGAAGCCCTCCGGCGGTGCATGGAAGTAATCGAGGCCGATTTCACCAATCGCGCATACTTTGGGATGCTTCGCCAGCTCGCGCAGTTCATTGATCCAGGCCATTCCTTCGACTGAATCCGCATCGCAGGGATGAATCCCGACCGCCACCCGCACATCCGGCTCATGCTCGGCGATGGCCAGCAGTTTGCGGGCGTTTTCAAGGTCGGTGGCCGGTGCTACCATGCGCGTGATCCCTGCGATGCGTGCGCGTTCGAGCACGGCGGGAAGGTCGTGATCAAACTGCTTGCTGCCGAGATGGGTGTGCGTGTCAAAAAACATGCCCTGCGCCTTCGCATGCGTGTTCCGCGTGTCAAGCGTCACGAATTTGTCCTTTTCCCACCCCCGTGGTTGGTGATACACCAGCAGCATGCCATTCCGCTTGTTTTGCCTCGTTTGCGCAATGTCGCCGCTGACCGTCTCAGCCGCGCCGGAGGATTATTTTGGCATTCATGTGGTGGATGAGACCACGGGGCGCGGTGTGCCGCTGATCACACTGAAAACAACCAATCACATCGCACTGACGACCGACAGCGCGGGCTGGATCGCCTTCAACGAACCGGGATTGATGAACCGCGTCGTCTATTTCGGCGTCGAGGGGCCGGGCTATGCGCTGCCGAAGGATGGTTTCGGTTTTGCGGGGGTGAAGCTGACGCCCGTGGCCGGCAAAACGGCGGAGGTGAAGGTGCTGCGCACGAACATCGCCGAACGCATGTGTCGGCTCACCGGGCAGGGGATTTATCGCGACAGCACACTGCTTGGCCACGAGTCGCCGCTGCCGCGTCCAAACTTGTTTGCCGATGTCATGGGCCAGGACTCCGTACAGGTGGTGCCGTGGAGAGGGCGCTATTTCTGGATCTTCGGCGACACGCAGCGGCCGAACTACCCGCTGGGCAATTTCCATTCCACCGCCGCATGGAGCGATCCGCCGGACAAGGGCGGCCTCGATCCCGAGCATGGCATCCACTTTGAATACATCACTGATGATAAGGATGCCGTGGCCAAGATGCTGCCGGTCGAAGAACCCGGCGTCGTGTGGTTGTTTGGCATGCACACGGTGATGGACGCGGCAAACAAGGAGCATCTCATGGCGCATTACTCACGCTGGCGTGACCTCGGCAAGCGGCTGGAGCACGGGCTGGCGGAGCTGGATGAATCCACCGAGCGCTTCCGCCGCATTACCGTGCTGGGGGACGAGTTTGAATGGCAGCATCCGCGGCACAATGCCGTGCGTGTGAAGGGCGCGGACAGCGACTGGATTTACTTCGCCGCGCCGTTCTGTCAGACGCGGGTGAAGGCGGAATACGATTCAGTGCAAAACACCTCGGCCTATGAGTCGCTGTTGTGGTCGTCCGAGCATGACGACTACGTCTGGCAGAACTCGTTGCCGCCCACGTCGCAGAAGGACGAGGAGAAGCTTGTCGCTGCCAAAAAAATGCCGCTGGAAAAGGCGCGCATGCAGGTCGTCGATGCGCAGACCGGCAAACCGGTGCGGTTGCATGCCGGCAGCGTGCATTGGAACAAGCACCGTGAGCGCTGGATCATGATCGCCTTGCAGGAGGGCGGTGATGTCTCCTATCTCGGCGAGGTCTGGTATCTGGAAGCGAAGCAGATCGAAGGTCCGTGGCGCAAGGCGGTCAAAATCGCCACGCATCCGAAATACAGCTTCTACAACCCCAGCCATCACGCGTTCTTCGACCAGCAGGACGGGCGGCTCATTTATTTCCAGGGCACCTATGCGGAGACGTTCTCCGGCAATCCTGGCGCCATGCCACGCTACGATTACAATCAGCTCATGTATCGGCTGGATCTTGATGATGAGCGGCTGAAGGCGGCCCGGGCGGAATAGAGTCTTGCCCTTTTTCGCGCGGCCCGATAGCCTGCGCGGAAATTCAACCAATCGACGCTCATTATGTCCGCCAATCTCGCAGAACTTCTCGGTACGATGATCCTCATTCTCCTCGGTGACGGTGTTGTCGCAAACGTCGTGCTGAAAGGGACGAAAGGAAACAATGCAGGCTGGATTGTCATCACCGCAGGCTGGGGTTTTGCCGTGGCGGTGGCCGTTTACTGCACCGGATCGATCAGCGGTGCGCATTTGAATCCGGCGGTGACCCTGGGCATGGCGGCGATTGGAAAATTCGAGTGGGCGCTCGTGCCCGGCTACATCGTCGCGCAGATGGCGGGTGCGTTTCTCGGCGGCGTGCTCGTCTGGCTGGCCTATCTGCCGCATTGGAAAGAAACCAATGATCAAGGGGCCAAACTGTCCGTCTTCTGCACCGGCCCGGCGATCCGCCACACCGTGGGCAATCTGGTCTGCGAGATCATCGGCACCGCCGTGCTCGTGCTCGGCGTGCTGGCCATCCTGTCGCCGGCGAACTTGGTCCCCAACTCCGGTTTCGACAAAGGTTTCGGTCCTGCGCTGGTCGGCATGCTCGTGTGGTCAATTGGTTTGTCTCTCGGCGGTCCCACCGGCTACGCCATCAATCCCGCGCGTGATCTTGGCCCGCGCCTCGCACATTTCGTCCTGCCGATTCCCGGCAAAGGCGGACCTGATTGGAACTACGCCTGGATTCCCGTCGTTGGCCCTGCCATTGGCGGTATCGTTGGTGCCTTGCTCTACAAGGCACTGTGGCCGGTGGTGTGATTACTTCGGCGTGTGCGGCACGAGCACGTCCGGCGATTCATTCGCTTGCCGTGCGCGCTTGGCCATTTCCTTGGCGAATTGTTCCTGGGAGCGCCGGGCTTTGGCGGCGGTGACGTGGGGCAGGTGCCAGGTGCCGTCGGATTTGAGGGTGCGGCCACGGGCGGTGTCGGCGAAGTGCGTTTCGAGGATGTGCAGCAGGCGTTTGCGGGCTTCTTTGTCTTCGACGGGCGTGAGAAGCTCGACGCGCTTCGAGAGATTGCGGTTCATGAAATCGGCGCTGGCGATGAAGACGGCCGGCTTGCCGCCCTGGCGGAACCAGAAGATGCGGGCGTGCTCCAGATAGCGGTCGATGATGCTGACGACGCTGATGTTTTCGCTGATGCCTTTGATGCCGGGACGCAGGCAGCAGATGCCGCGCACGTTGAGGCGGATCTTCACGCCGGCCTGTGAGGCCTCGTAGAGCGCCTCAATCATCTGGCGGTCTTCGAGCGCGTTCATCTTCAGCATGATCTCGGCGGCCTCACCCTGGCGGGCGCGTTCGGTTTCGCTGCGGATCATGGAGACAAGGCGCTCGCGCAGGCCGTAGGGAGCCATGCTGAGCTTGTTGAAATGCACAAAGCGGGAACGGCCGGTGACGGTGTTGAAGAAAGCGGAGGCATCAGCGCCGAATTCCGCGCGACAGGTGAGCAGGCTGATGTCGGTGTAGAGCTTTGAGGTGGCCTCGTTGTAGTTGCCGGTGCCGAAGTGCATGTAGCGCGTCATGTGGCCGGATTCGCGGCGCATGACGAGGCAGACCTTGGCGTGCGTCTTCAAACCGGCGACGCCGTAGATGATTTGTGCTCCCGCATTGATGAGATCGTTGGCACGTTCGAGATTGCGGGCCTCGTCGAAGCGCGCTTTCAACTCCACGAGCACGGTGACGTGTTTGCCGGCCTCCGCTGCACGGATCAAGGCGGAGATGATGCGGCTGTTCTTCGCGGTGCGGTAGAGGATCTGCTTGATCGCGATGACATTCGGATCAGCGGCGGCCTCTTCGACGAGAGCAAGGATGGGATCGAAGCTCTCATACGGATGATGCAGCAGGATGTCGCCACGTTTGATCGCGTCAAAGATGCTCTCTCCAGGCGTGATGGCGGTGCTGAGATGGCTTTCCCATGACTCGACCTTCAATTCATCGAAACCGGAGATGCCAGCGATCTGGAAGCAGGCGCGAAGATCAAGCTCGCCAGGAATGTCATACATCTGGGCGGTGCGCGCGCCGCAGAGATCGCGGATGATGCGCGTGTGATCGCGCGAGGCTCCAGACTCGATCTCGATGCGGATGGCGGGGCTTTTCAGACGTGCTTCGAGCACTTCCTCCATCTCGCTGGCGAGGTCGAAGGCGCTTTCATCATCGACGGTGATGTCGGTGTTGCGGCTGACGCGGAAGCGGGCGGGTGTGGAGACTTTTTCAGCAGGGAAAAACTCGCCGATGAAGAGAGTGACCACATCTTCGAGGTTCACGTAGAGATGCTGGCCGCCTTCAGGATCAGGAACAACGACGTGGCGCGGCAGGTTGGCCGGGAGAGGCAGCAAAACGTGGCGTTTCTCGGTGCTGCTGACGGTGCAGAGCAGGACGATGTTAAGAGCTGGAATGGCCGCGCGTGCGCCCGCGTCATCGATCACGACAGGCGAAAGCACCGGGAAGATGTGCTCGTCAAAGTATTCGCGCAGATGCGTGCGCTGCGCGGGAGTGAGATCGGCGATGACGAGGCGGCGGATGCCTTTTTCCAGCAACAGCGGCATGAGCTGCTGGTTGAGGATGTCGTACTGCCGCGCCACGAAGGCGGCGGCGTGCTGGTGGATCTGCTCCCACTGCTGCGTGGGCGTGAGTCCGGCGCTGTCGCGCGCGCGCAGGCCCTGCTCGCGCAAAAGCTGGAGGCCGCCGACGCGGACCATGAAGAATTCGTCAAGGTTCGAGGCGGTGATGGCGAGGAACTTCACGCGTTCGAGCACAGGCAGGTCGGTGCGCGCGGCTTCATCGAGCACGCGGGAGTTGAAGGCGAGCCAGCTCAGCTCGCGGTTGATGAAATGCTCCTCGGTCAGGCGCAGCTTCGGCGGTGCGGGGTTTTGATCAGGATTTGGCGAGGAGGATGTCATAACCGTAAATTTCGCGGAAGAGGTCGCACTTGGAGTCGATGGCAATCTGCTCGACGGTGGTGTCGTCGGCGCCCTGGGTCAGCACGATGAGCCGTGAGCCTTCCGGACGGAGCTGGATGGATTTGATGCGCTGGGCGTGGCTGCGGTCGAGTGAATCGGCAAGGCGCAGCAGGGCGGCCAGCTTCAGCACGATCATGCGCTCCTCACGTGTGAGGTCGGAGAAGTGCGGGTGACTCGGCTCGGGATTGTAGCGGCGGTGGTAGCGGGCGAGCAGGGCGACCATTTCACGATCCTGGCTGCTGAGGCCGAAGATTTCGGTGTTCAGCAGGATGTAGAGGCTGTGCTTGTGATGCTCACGCGGGCTGATGAACATGCCAACCTCATGCAGCGTGGCGGCGACGCGGAGGACAAGCTCATACTTGGGATCGAGGCTGTGCAGGTGCTGCAACTCGCGGAAGAGCTGACGGGCGAAGCTGGCGACGTGGTCGGCGTGCTTGCGGTCGGTCTTGTAGCGCAGGCCGATCTCGGATGCGGCCTGCATGACCTCCTCCTGGAAGATCGCGGTGCGCGAGCCGGATGTCATCAGATCGAGCATGAGTTCGAGCTGGAAATCGCCTTCAGGAACCCAAAGGGAGTCATCGCCGAAGCGGCGGGCGAGCGCGAGGTTGGTCTGCAAGGCAGGCACAATGCCCTCGGCACCGGTGTAATGCAGGTGCAGCTCGCGCACGAGCTCGTCGGGCGTCAGGCGCGCGAGTTTGTCCGTGAGGCGGGAGAGGCCGTCTTCCAGCACGCGATGAGCACCGTGGCGCGCTTTGCCGAGACGCGGAGCGACGCTTTGAATTTCCGCGCCGATGGCGACGTGATGATCGATTTGCACGTCGGAATAATCCTGCGCAAGGTGATCGACGACGCCACGGATGTGCTCTTCGAGATGGAGCATCTGCTGCGGTGCCTCATCATCGGGCGTGGCGACGGCCTCGCGTGCACGGAAGATGCCCAAGCGGTAGTTGCTGTAAGCAGCGAGGCGGCCCTGCTGGAAGTAAATCGCGCGCGTGTTGCCGGGACCAATGTGGGAGACAAACGTGTTGCCCTTGGCCAGCATGGGATTTTTCAACAGCAGGCGCTGGGCGATCTGATAGACGAGGCGGGTCATGTTGCCGTCATCAATGAGGCTGGGGATGACGCCGCTGTGAACCTGGAGACGGTTGAGGAAAATTTCGTGGTTGGAGGCCTCGGCGAGAATGTTCGTGGTGAACAAGCGCAACTGCGAGGATGGGATGCCATACTCACGCATCGTTTGCAGATAGTCGCGCAAGATGGCCGCGGCCTGATCGACGGTATTGCGCGAGATGCTGCGGGCGCGGAAGATGTCGCGCGCGACGGGCAGCGGGCGGTCGAGGCTTTCAATGCGGATGAACTGGCCGCGGTCATCCTTGCGGCCGATGACGAGCGAAACGGAAGCCGCTCCACCGTAAACGACGGCATGCTCCGGAGGAGGCTGGAGGGTGACAGGGGAGGTGGCGTCACTCATGGGCGGCCTCCTTCGGAATGACGAATGTCGAATGTCGAATGTCGAATGAAGAATGAAAAGCAGCGTGTCATGCGGTGGCTGGAAATAGATGATGAATTCGTCATTCGACATTCTGCATTCGTCATTTCTTTTCATTGCGCATCCACGCCACCGCACCCGCGGCCACAGCCTGGCCGCCGAGCTTGGCGAGCGAGTATTTCACGCCTTTGGCGAGTTCAGGGATGGCGTAGCGATCGACCTCTTCTTTGAGCAAGTTCAGGTAAAGGCCCGGGAGTTCTTCCACGAGACCGCCGCCAAGGGTGACGCGGTCCGGGGCGAGCAGATTGACGACTGTCGCGACGCCCATGCCGAGATAGCGGATGGAATTGCGGAACATGATCATGGCGGCGTCATCACCACTGCGGAAGGCATTGGCGAGCGCCTTGCTGCGGATGCTGCGCAGCGCGCCCTCGGTTTTTTTGTCGAGTTCTGGAAGCTGGCCGCGGTAGCAGGCGAGGCCGGCCTGTGAGGCGAGCGCGAGGCGGCTGGTGAGGTCTTCAAGAGTAACGGTGCCAAACACCGGGCTGCCGATGTGCGTGCCGGGCAGCAGGATGTTGCCGAGCTCCATGGCTGAAATGGCGCGGCCCATGATGATCTGGCCGTTGTACACAAATCCAGCTCCCACTCCCGTGCCAGGAAACACGCCCAGAAGCGAACGCGCGCCTTTGCCAGCGCCGAGCGCGTACTCGCCGTAGGTGCCGGCATCGACATCGTTCAATACGGCCACGGGAGCCTTGAACTCGGTCTGCAGCAGCCTGCGCAACGCCATGTTCGACCAGCCGAGGTTTGGGGCGAAAATCAGAATGCCCTTCTCCGGATTCACAAGGCCGGGACAACCGATGCCGATGCCCTGGATGCCTTTGGGGTTCACTCCGGCCTCTGCAATCGCCTCATGAATGGCTTTGACGATTTTGTTGCGTCCTTTGGCGGCACCGTCAGAGCCGTTGGTGGATTTGCGGGCGGAACCGAGCACGTTGTAGTTCGCGTCGAGCACCGAGGCCATCATCTTCGTGCCGCCGAGATCGAAGCCGATCCAGAAGGGGACGTTGCGGAGTTTCTTCGATGTTTTGGCAGGCTTGGCCGCCTTTTTGGAAGCTTTTTTCGCGGGCATATGCCCGCAAGACACACGGGCTTGGCGGAATGGGCAAGTGACATTCTAAACGGCGGCGAAATCAGCCCTCTCCATACAGGCAGAGCAGCGCCCAGAGGTCGGCTGTTTCATGCTCTGAAATGCCGGGGTTCGCATGGGTGGAACATTCTCCAAAGATCCGCCTCGCCTGTGTTTTCAGGGTGCGGTTGAAGAATGCCTTCAGCCGCACGGCGGTGGTGCCGTGTCTGGCCGCCACCTCCTCCTGGCTGGGGGCGGGAGCCGCAGGCCAGCGGTCAGAGAGCAGGAGCGGCAGCAGGTCGTTCACGAGGGCTGCATTCGCGGTTTCGGCGTGTTTGGCACGGAGCTGGCCACAGGTCATCTCCCAAAGGGCGCGTGCCAGCATCAGGTCAAAGGCCGGTTCCATCGGCAGGTTCGTGCCATGGGCCGACTGGTAGCTATGCTCCACGCAGTCCGCATCAAACTCCACAAAGATGCGTCCGCCGCCGCGTTTCATGGTGGCGCTGGCGGCGCGATGGTTGAGCTCCAGATTTTTGAAGCACTTCATCAGCCATGAGCTGAAGCGCGTGCCGCGCGTGGCATCAAAACGCTTCAGGAGCCCGTCGCGCACCACTTCCACAAAAAAATCCTGGGTGCGGTCCTGCGCATCCTCGACGGTGAGGCCCAGCTTCCGGCCAAAGCCATAGATCGCCGGGTAGTAGAGGCTGCAAAACTGCGCAAGCGAGAGCTCGCGTGTTTTTTGGTCGGCCACCTGAATGTTCTCCAGCAGGGTTTGCGAGGTCAGGGGGAAAAGACGATCCGACGCGGGCGGTGAGGAGACTGTTGACGGCACAAGAGGAGGAACGGTGAACGAAGATTTTTTTATCGCGCCTTTCAGCTTGAATGACAACCGCTGGTGAAAAGTTTGCCGCAATGAATGCACGGATGACTTTTAACAAGAGTGGTCGAGTATCCGCGCACGCAACCATGAGTTCTGAAAGCCGTTCACGACCGCCCGTGCCAGATCTGCTGCGCGTCTTTGACTGGGCGGAACGCTTTGAGCTGCTGGACTGCATCGGCTCCGGGGCCATGGGGCAGGTGTGGCGGGCCAGGGAGCGTGATTCAGAGAAGATCGTTGCTTTGAAGATGCTCGACCCCGCGCGAGTCGGAGATGAGCAGACGCTGGCAAGGCTGGACATCGAGGCCGCCACGCTCATGAAGCTGCGGGAGGCGGGCGCTCATGCGAACGTCGTCCCCATCCTCGATTTCAAGCTCACGGAATCCCAGGCATGTCTGGTCATGGAGTTCATTCCGGGCTTGAACCTCAAAAAGTGGTGCGAGGCGCATCGCCTTGGCTTGAGAGAGCGTGTGCATCTCATCGCGCAGGTGGCCCGCGCCTCCGGCTGGTTTCACGCGCAGGGCATCGTGCATCGGGATCTGAAACCGGCGAACATTCTAGTCAACGCGGTCACGCATCAGCCGGTGATCGTTGATTTTTCCATCGCCAAGCTCGATGACAGCCTGCCCATCACGCTGACGAACGAGGCGCTCGGCACCGCGCCTTACATGGCGCCGGAGCAGATCGACCGTTCCCGTGGTGGCATCACTCCCGCCACGGATGTCTATGCGCTCGGTGCCACGCTCTACGAACTGCTCACCCAGGTGCATCCACATCCGGGCGATCTCACCCAGGTCGTGCGCCGTCATGCGGAGGAGGTGCGCCCTGCACCGCCCTCCGCGCTGAATCCCGAGGTGCCGCGCGATCTCGAAAGCATCGTTCTCAAGGCGCTCTCCCATCGTCCCGGCGATCGCTACATGGACGGAACCGCGCTGGCGGAAGATTTGGAATGCTTCCTTGCCGGAGAGCCTGTCAAAGCGAGGCCACTACCTCTGTTGACTCGTCTCGTCCGTCAGGCGCGACGCAAGCCCGCCCTCACCGCCGCGCTGGCCGCCTGCCTCGTGCTCGGAGCCTTCGCCCTGTGGAATGTGAAGCACGAGGCCGCACAGCGGGAGCGTTTCGCCCTCGAGTCCCAGCTGACCAGCGCCATGCAGCAGGAGGCATGGAGTCAGAGCAGCCTCAGCGCTGCCGAGTCCACTCTCATGACCCTGGCACAGCATGACCCCGCGCTGGCCGGCTCTCTCCGTGAGCGGCTCCAGCAGGATGTCATCGGAGACATGGAGGCCCGCCTCCAGCAGCCTCACCTGCTCGACGCTGACTTCACCTGGCTGCGCAGCAACGCCGAATGGCTGAAACCCCGCCTTCCCGAGGAGACCGCGCACCTCCAGACTCTCATCACCAACCGTCTCGGCCGCTGGGAGACCATGGCTGAGCTTCACCCTCCCTTCACGGACTTGATGGGACTCTTCCCGCGCTCAAACATCCGCGTCGTGGATGGCCTGCTCTACGCTCTCCATGATCAGCCCAATAGCAATCCCGCCCCGATTGTGATCACAGATGCGGCCTCTGTGCCGATGGAGGTGGACTGCACCTTTGTGGCGGAGGGCGGCACCTTCCACCACCTCGCGTTGGATTTTTCCCATCAAAACGCCTACCTCGTCCTGATGCTCTACAAAGTGCAGCATACCCCACGGAGCGTGCTGACGCGGATGGGACTCGAATCGGCCGCCCCCGAGAGCTACGTCCTCTATTTCAATCTCAACAGCCAGATCTACAACGGCTCTCAAGTTCACGGCATCCACATCCCGGATTCCCGGCTGCTGGGAAAGCCCTTCCGCCTGACGCTGCGAGTCGAGCATGGGCTGGCGGAGGCCTCGCTCAATGGCCGGTGGCCGCTGCGTCTGGACTCCCCCTTTGCCCTCGGCTCCATGAAGCCCGCGAACTATTGCCGTATCTCCTGGCCCACAGACATCGGTCTCCAGCACCTCGCCCTCCGCAAGCGTCGGGCGGATACTGCCAGTCCGCTGGAGGAAGCGGACCTCCTCGCCGCTCAGGGGCGCTGGGCAGAGGCACGCCGCTTGTATGAAAACCTGCGGGGAGATCCGCATTTCGGCATCGAAGCCGAATGCAAGATCGCCCAGTGTCGACTGAGCGAGGGCGACGACAGCGCTGCCGTCGCCATCTGGGAACGTCTCGCCACAGGAAAAGCGTCCGTATGGCGGGATCGCTGCCTCATCCAGCTCTGGCTGCGCAGCCACCAGCGCCGCGATCTGGAGGCTGCCTCCCGTTATGCGGCCCTGCTGCCCGCGCACCTGAGCTCCAATACACTGAAGCACGTCGATCCCCAAGCCAGGAAGGAGCTCTCCGAAACCTTTGTCAGCCTCTGCATGGGCCTCGCCCAGCCAAGGGTCGATCCGGTAGCACTCACTCAGGCCACCCAGATCTATCGCCTGCTGCAAACGCCCCCGCTGGAGCTCGCCAATCGTGTCGGCATGACGCATCACTTTGCCCGGCTGGATCATGAAGCCCAGGAACTCTACCGCGCCGGGCTGGACGATCCCGCAGGCCGCGCTCAGGGCAGTATCACCTACGCCACGAATTGTCTGGACCAGTGGTGCCGCCTGGTCCCCTCGGAAAAACAGCCGATGCTGGCCAGTCGCCTTGATCTCTGGAAAGGCACCATGGAGAGCGTCGTCACCGTCCAGGCCATCTGGCACATGGAGCAGGCCCGCCGCGCCGCCCGCGAGCAAAATCTCCGTGCTGCCATCACCTTCATCCGCAAAGCCCGCGAAGTCACGCCGGACAAGCTAGACAACCGGCTCCACACCAGCCTCTGGCTGCTCGAAGGCATGCTCTACCGGGTGCAAGGCGCCGAGGACCGCGCGCAGAGCGCGTGGAGGAAAGCCCAGACCATCGCCGCCACCGTCACCCAGCGGCACCCGCTGCACCTCTTTGACTGCGTCCTGCTCCACAGCCTCACGCAGAGCTGGGATCTGCGCACCGCTGGCGAGGTGCTCACCACGCTGGCTGGCCGCCACCTCCGGGGTGCTGAGAGTGCCACTGCCCAGGCCGCCTTCCATCAGACCTTCCTCACCGATCTCGCCTGGCTAACCACCTTCAACGCCGTCCTCCAGGACGAGGCGGGCCGCGCATTCGCCGAAGACTATGCATTGTGCCGCTTGCCACCGCGTGAGCTCGTGCAGCGCTTCTACCGCCTGCTCTTCGAGCACTACTTCGTCAGCAACGCCTTCCCGCAGGCCTCGGCGGAGCAAACCGCCCGCGTGCGCGGCATCGTGGACCAGCTCGTCACCGAAATGGCCATGAATCCGCGCGGCGAGATCGCCGACCTTTACGCCTACCTGCGTGCTTGGAATGACCGCGCTGCCGCCCAGACCCTTTTCCACAAAGCCTATCCCCACAGCCCTGAATTGATCGAAAACATGAAGTGGCTTTTATCCATGCGGCAGCGCCAGTGGATCGTGAAGTCGGGGGAATAGGCTGTTGAAACAAAAGATGAGCCAGCGCTGTCACCGGAAACGACGAATCCGGTATGAATGGGCAGACACATCTTGCTCATGGCCCGTTCTCACTCTGCTTGCATCCGCCAACCGGCACCTTCCCGAGCCTGTGCTCTGCGTCAGGGAGCGGCAGTCGTGGTGAATGCGCCGCCAGGAAGCCGAACCGGCCGCCAGCCATTCTGCATGCTGTGTGTCCAGTGCACCCAATGTTTGGGTGCCAAGGGAATGGTGCAATGTGACCTGTGTGCCCGGTGTGAGCTCTGCTCAATCAACCGTGGAGGCCAGTAACGCGCTCTTCCGCCAACAGACGTGCGGGCTTACTTCCCCCAATGCCGCGCGGCGAAGTTCAGGTATTGGGTCCAGTCGAAGTCGGTGACGTCGTGTTTGCCGGTGCGGTTGTGGTAGCCGATGAAATCACCGATCGGTCAGAGGCCGAGAAGATCGCGTAATGCGATCTTAACTGCGTCATACTGAGTGGCGGTCAGCGTGCCCATGCGGCGTATCAATTTCGAGCCATCAAGGCTGGCAAGTCCTTGAACGTTGACCGCTGACTCTTTCGGAAGCCAGCGGGGGCGTCCCAAATAAACCTCGCCACGCGTGCCTCGAATTTGGGAGGTCAGCGGTGCCACGACAACCAAGGCGCGAGCATCTTCGTTGCGTGGCGCTGCCAGGACGAGGATGGGACGGCATTTCTGGATCATGCCGAGATCGGCAAACCAAACCTCGCCCGGCTGTGGATCAATACGGGCCATAGGCTTGGTTCCACTCGTCAGCCTGCTCCTCGGCGGATAGAACGGGACGTGGAGCGAGGCTCACCTGGAAGGGCAGTCCCTTGTGCAGCTCGATCTGCGCGAGAAGCATGTTGAAAACCTGCTCGGTGCTCAGTCCGAGCTTCTGGAGCGTCGCGTCAGCACGCTTGAGGCGGCGTGCCGGAACTTTGGCGCGGAACGTGGTGGTCTGTGGCATGACGAAAGGATGCCTCTCAATAAGATTTGGTCAATCCAACATCACTTCCCCCAATGCCGTGCGGCGAAGTTCAGGTATTGGGTCCAGTCGAAGTCGGTGACGTCGTGTTTGCCGGTGCGGACGTGGTAGCCGATGAAATCGCCGACGGGGGTGTCGATGGCGGGGTGTTCATCGACGACGGTGCCTTTTTTGCCGAAGAGGGCATAGACGGGACTGGCGAATTTGCCGGAGAGGAACTCGCCCTTCTGATCGGCCCAGTGATCTTCGGCGGCGCTGGCGATGTAGATGGGACGTGGCGCAGCGAGGGCGATGAACATGTGCATGTCGATGGGACAAGCGGCGGCGTTGTTGGCGTAGCTGATGTATTTGGGCGTGAACCAGTGCGGGAAGGCTTTGGTGATGATGGCGGTGGTTTCGCCGAAATCGCGGCGCATCAAAGCGGCACCGCCTTCGCCGGAGTTGTTGGAGATGACGAAGCCGAAGCGTTCGTCCTGCGCTCCGGCCCAGAGGGAGGTTTTGCCGAGGCGGGAATGGCCGATGACGGCGAGGTGTTTGGCATCGACCTGCTTGTCGGTTTCGAGGTAATCGGCGATGCGGCTGATGCCCCAGGCCCAGGCACCGATGGCACCCCACTCGCCGTCTTTCCAGACGGTGTTCGCACCGTCCTTGCTGACAGCGGCGCGGAGTCCCTCCTTCCAGCCGTCGGCGTGGTCGGGTTCGATGTCGCCGTAGTAGGCGGTGGCGACGGCGACGCCGCGTTTGAGGATCATTTCGAGAGCCCAGCGGCTGCTTTCGGTGCCGCGTGAGGCTTCGGTGGTACGGTTGTTGACGATGTTCTTCTCCTTGTTGTCGCGCATCCAGCGGGTGTTTAGCGGAACGTCGGGTTCCTGGCTCACGGCGTGATTGCCGCCAAAACTGAGGCCGACGAAGCAGGGTGCGGACTTGGTGGCGTTCGGGGTGTAGAGCATCACATCCATGCCCGGCCATGCGGGGCGATTCGGCAGTGAGATGTGGATGAATTTGCGCGTGGCGAGACCGCCGAGGGCATCGGTTTTGGTGGCGGTGACTTCAAACTTCGGCGTGCCGATGTCGGAAGGTGTTTTGCCGAAGACGTGGTCCTCGAAGAGCTTCAGAATTTCGGGGCGACGCGTTTTTGTCCATTCCTCAGCGGTGGTGAGTTTCAAATCGGGCAGCGGATGGTTGCCGACCTTGGATTCGTCGTAGTTCACGCCAGGGCGGGGAGTTTGGGCGAGGGCGGTGGTGGCGAGCAGGAGAGCAAAGAGCGTGCGCATGGTGGGTGGTGATGGAACGTGATAGCGGAACAGAATTGTGCGTGCCTTGGCTGGCAAGGTGATGTTTGATCGGCGAAAGACCATGGAATCTGCCGCCTCACCCCCGCCGCTGCCGAATGCAATGAACTATCGCTATTCAAAGCTGGGGTTGGTGCTGGCGCTCATCGTGATCGCCGCGTGCGCGGTGTTTGTGGTGCGGGTGCAGACGATGGAGCGTGATGAACCCGCCGCCGAGGTGAGGCCAAACCGCATGCTGGAGCTGCTGGCACGCTATGCGGTGGGCACGAAGGCTGTTCTGCAAAGTACAGGGCAATCGACTGCTGAACTCAACGATGCGATGCTGCGGGATGTGGGAACGCTCTCGCGCACGGATGAGGACGCGCTGCGAATTTTGATGCTGAAGGGCTGGATGGCAGATCAGCCGCCTGATGCGGCGAAAACGGTCGCTCTTGCGCAGAAGAACGAGGGTTTGAAGGCGGATGTGGAGATGCTGGGAAGGCTGTCATCCATTCGAGACGTGGCTGCGGATCAAGATTGGAAGCTGTTTTTCAAACGGCATGGCTGGATGGCCCAACTGGCGCGCGTGCAGACGTTGGAGGCCAAAGATCCGGCGCGGCAGGCGGTGGTGCAGCAGGGCATGGGCACGGCGATGGTTTTGATCGCTGGCATGATGCTGGGCATGCTGGCGGCGGTTGGTGGGCTGGTGCTCATGATTTGGGGCATCCGGCGCTGGCGTGGCGGAAAGCTGCGGTTGACGCTCGGCAGGCGCAGTCGTGAGCACGGAGGCGTTTTGATCGAGGGCTTCGCGATTTATCTGCTGCTGTTTTTGCTGATTCCGTGGCTGATGCGCCAGTTGCCGGTTTCATGGCCGCGTTGGGCGGCCTATGTCCCTGCGCTGGCAGCTTTGATCCTCGGCATGCTGTGGCCACTGCTGCGTGGCATGCACAAGCCGCTGTGGCGCGAGACGCTGGGGCTGCATCGCGGCGCTGGGTGGTTCAAGGAAATGGGCGCGGGCGTGCTGGGATGGCTGGCGGCGCTGCCGCTGCTGGTGCTGGGAATGATCGCCGCGTCATGGATCACGAAAATGACGGGGCAGTTTCCCTCACACCCGATTGTGGAGGTGTTCGCGGGGAATGGCTGGGCCAAGCTGGGCGCGGTCGTGCTGGCGGTGGTGTGGGCGCCGGTTTCGGAGGAGCTGATGTTTCGTGGGCTGTTGTTTCCAGGACTCTCCGCATGGTTGCGCTGGCTGCTGGGCATGCTGCTGGCCGCGTTTGTGTTTGCGGTGATTCATCCGCAGGGCTGGGCCGGTGTGCCGGCGATCATGGCGCTGGCGGCCACGTTTTCATTCTTGCGGATGTGGCGGCAGAGTTTGATCGCTCCGATGACAGCGCACGCGCTGAACAACGGGATCATGTGCGCGATGATGCTGCTGCTCTGGTGAGCGCGGCCACGAGCGGTGCGCGGGCGGTATGCAGGCCTTTGTAGCCTGCGAACTCATCTGACATGCTGGCAAGGATGCGGGCGAGGCGTTTCGCCACTTCGGGTGATGCCGCGACATCGTCGAGACGGTGATTGGTGACGCGGATGCCGAACAGAATGGCGTTGGTGATGGGAAGTCGAGCGAGGAACTGGCGTTCGTGGCGCAGCCAGGTGTTTTCGAGTGTGGCACCGGCATCCATCTGACGAATGGCGAGCGCAGGATGATGATTGAGCGAGGGATCGGCACTGAGGCCCCAGTTGTCGCGCTCTCGCGGCGCGTTGGGAGTCAAACGACCAAGGAAGGCGCTGATTTGACTGCCGATGGCGGTTTGCAGGCCGGGCACGGGTGCGTGGACTTCATGCATGGGCCGTCCGATCTTTTCTTCGAGCGCCCAACTGGAGGGAAAGATGACCGCGCCGCCGATGACGGGATGCGAGCGCTCCGCATCGCCGGAAAGCACGACCCAGTCCGGCTCCACAGCGGCGGCGGCATGCTCGGGAGAGCAAGCGGGGCGGTGGATCGATGTCATGATGAAGGCGACGGCCTCACGCACGGCTTCTTCGGCTTCGGGAAGCAAAAGCAGGTGGCGCTCGCGATGAGTGGCGAGCCACTGGCGGCGTTCAGCGAGCACGGATTCAGCCTCTTCCGAGTGCTGCCAGAAACGCGTGGCATCGCCAGGCCGCAGGGTCATCTGGAGGCGATGATCGCTGTCAGGAAAGATGCGCAGCCAGTCGATCATGAGGCGGCTTCAGCGGCGTCGTTGATCGAGGTGAAGCGCAGGAGACCGAAGAGCCGGCGCAACAGCCGCATGAGGTCTTCCAGCACGAGGTAGCACATCGGCACGAGGTAAAGCGTGATGAGCGTGGCAAACAGACTGCCGTAACCCATGGCGACGGACATCGGCGTGAGGAACTGGGCGCTGGTGGCCTGGGCGCTGCGGTTGTCGCCAAAGATCCATTCGAGCGCCTGCTTGATGCCGGGCGGCGAGTGATCGACGAGCGGGCCGAAGTTGAAGATGAGCGGCATCAAACCGACGAAGGTCGTGATTTGCGTCAGGAAGATGGCGCGGAAGCGCGAAGCACCACCCTCGGTGGCAGCGTGAGTCGTGTCGCCAGTCTCATCCCGCAGCTCGTTGATGCGATCCACGAGGACGAGGGTGTCGTTCACGATGACGCCGGAGCAGGCCAGGATGCCGCAGAGGCTCATGAGGCTAAGCGGCATGCTGTGGAAGACATGGCCCAGCGTGGCACCGACGACGCCGAAGGGAATGACGAGCAGCACGATGAAGGGCTGCGTGTAGCTCTTGAAGGGAATGGCCATGAGGCCGTAGAGACCGAAGAGCACGAGCAGCGAGGAGAGCAGCAGCGCCGCCTGGCTCTCGCGCTCGGAGCGGGCCTCGCCCTCGTAGCTCCAACTGATGTGTGGATGCTCGGCGAGCAATTTTTCGATGAAGGGCCGCACGGCCTCGCGCACGACGGCGGGGTTGTTGGTGAGCTTGTTGACGTCGGCGGTGATGTTGAGGGCGCGGCGGCGGTCCACACGCTTGATGGAGGTGAAGCTCTTGCCTACCTTGGCCTCGGCGACGCGGGCGAAGGGGATTTCGAGGCCGGCGGCGGTGCGGACACGCAGCGTGTCGAGCGTGGCGAGGGATTTGCGGTCGTCCTTCGGGTAGCGGAGCATGACCTTGACCTCGTTGCGGGCGCGCTGGATGCGCTGCACCTCCTCGCCAAAGAAAACCGAGCGCACCTGGCGGGCGAGGTCGTTGACGGTGAGGCCAAATTGCTGCGCCTCGGGCTTGAGGCGGAGCTGGATCTCGTTGCGGCCGGAATCGAGGCTGTCAGAAACATCAAACACACCGGCGATGGCGGAGAGATGACCTTTGATGCGCTCGGACATGGCGAGGAGTTCCTCGGGATTGGTGCCGGTGAGCTGGATGTCGATGGGATCGCCGCTGCGCATGATTTCGGCACGGAAGGTCATTTCCTCCGCGCCGGGGATGCTGCGGCCGCCATACGCGGCCTCGATGCGTTTCCGCCACTCGGCGGCCATCTCGACTGTGTTCACCTGGAGGGAGCGCTCCTCGGGGCCGTAGGTTTCCATGGTCACCTCGCCCCGGTGGCTGCCCGTGCCGCCGGTGGAGCCGCGTGAACTGCCGGTCATGCCCGAGTTCGCGAGGATGAGGCGCACGACGGGGATGCCGTCCGGCCCGACGTATTCTTTGCGCATCTGCTCGGCGATTTCGTAGATGCGCGAGATGTGGGCGTCGGTGACTTCAAAGGGCGTGCCGTCCAGCATGGTGAGGCGGCACTCGATGCGCTCGCTGGCCACGCGGGGGAAGAGCGCTGTGGCGATGCGGTCGCTGAAAAACACGGCGAAGAGCACGCCCAGGCCGCCGAACACGGCGGAGAGCACGACGTAGCGATTTTTCAGGCAGAAGCGCAGCGAGGGGCGGTAGATCTTGTCCACAAACCGGGCGAGCTGACGGTCGGAGAAGCGATGGATGGGATCAAGCGCGTCGGCGGCGCTGCTGATGATCGGCGTGCGGTGCGCGAGGTGGCTGGGCAGGATGAGCTTGGTCTCCATCAGCGCCAGCAGCATCACGCAGATGAAAATGATGGAGATCGGCTGGAACATGACGCCGAAGTCACCAAAGCCCATCGCCATGGGCATGAAGGCCACGATGGTGGTGAGCACGCCGAAGGTGATGGGCGCGGCGAGACGGCGCGTGCCCTCAATGGCCGCGTCGAGAGGCGAGAGTCCTTGCTGTCGCATGGTATCCACCTGTTCCGAGGTCACGATGGCGTCATCCACCACGATGCCGAGCACCAGGATGAAGCCGAAGACGGAGGAGAGATTGATCGACAGGCCAAACAGCGGCATGAGCGCGAACGCGCCGAGGAAGGCCATCACCATGCCCACCGCCACCCAGAAGACGGCATCGAGCCGCAGGAACAGGCCCACGCAGATGAAGACGAGGATGAGGCTGCTGCGGGCGTTTTGCAGCAGCAGGCTGATGCGGCCCTTCACGATCTTCGAGCGGTCGCCCATGAACTCCAGCTCCACGCCGTCCGGGAAGCGCTGGTTTTTCTCCAGAATGTACTCTTTGACCGTCTCGGCGATGTGGATGGCGTTTTGCGAGCCTTCACGCATGACGGTGATGGAGACGCAACGCTTGCCGTTGAGGCGGGAGATGAGCGGGTTCTCGTTGAAGCCGTCATTGATGATGCCGATCTCGCCGAGGGTGAGCTTGGTGCCGTCCGGGCGGGTCAGGATGACGATGCGGCC
Source organism: Akkermansia muciniphila (assembly GCA_945882215.1). Classification (GTDB taxonomy): domain Bacteria; phylum Verrucomicrobiota; class Verrucomicrobiia; order Verrucomicrobiales; family Verrucomicrobiaceae; genus Prosthecobacter. Next base: position 23,824 of record CAMCWM010000047.1, read on the forward strand.
GTAATCATTGCCCGTGTAGGCACGGCCGCGGGTGCGGATGGACACATCGCCCGCGTCCGTCTGCACCACGCCAGCGGGGAGGTCCAGCGCACTGCTGCGGATGGCGGTGCTGATTTGATCGAGGGTGAGGCCGTATTTGCGCAGACGCGCCTCGGGGATCTCGATGCTGATCTCGTAATCGCGCACGCCCGTGAGGTTGGCGTGGGAGATGCCGGGCAGGGCGGAGAGCTCATCCCGCACCTGCTCGCCGAGGCGGCGCAGATCGCGCTCGGCCATGTCGGCGGAGAGGATCACGCTGATGACGGAGCTCATGAAGTCGTCATGCTGGATGATGGGCCGCTCCGCCAGCGTGGGGAAGTTCGGGATGGCGTCCACGCGGATCTTCACGTCGTCCATGATCTGGCGGGCCAGATCGGCGTCGTCGATTTCCATCATCACATTGCCGCCGCTGGAGGAGGCGGTGGAGACGATGCGCTTGATGCCCGCGACCTGCTGGATGGCATCCTCGATGCGCAGCACAATGGTTTCCTCCACCTCCTCCGGAGTCGCGCCAGGGTAGGGCACGTTCACCGAGATGAAGCGGGACGGCATGTCCGGGAAGACTTCAATCGGGATGCGCTCCGACACGAGCGTCCACGCGCCGAAGCCCATGACGGCGAGCATGAGAAGATTGGCGGCGACACCGTTGCGGGCAAACCAGGCGATCATGGGTGGGGAACCAAGCGGGGGAGGGTTATGGGTGAAGGGTTATGAGTGAATGAAGAAATCCGAATGACGGAACGATTGGGACGGAAGGAAGATCGCATTCATTGCCACGGATCACGGCAGATGCGCACGAAAAATGTGGCCCACGGAAAGGGTCGCGGAGACCCTCCATTCGATTTTTGATCCACAGATTGCACAGATGACGCAGATGACCCTGCGGGGCTTCAATCGGTGAAATCGGCGGACCCAGCCTCTCCGAATCGGTGAAATCTGCGGAACCCAGTCTCCGGCACCGCCGTCTCCCCGTCGCGGTTCCGTTCAGCCAACCATCGTCAATCACAGCAAACCACAGCAAACCACCGCCAACGGCCTTCTCTCCCAGTCTCCTCTTCACCCACCCGCCGCCCGCTGGATCGCGGTCTGAATCTTCCCCAGTTCGCCTGGCCCTTTGATCATCTCGAAGAAGCACTGCCCACCGCTGCGTTCTTCCCACAGCTTGCCGAGGCGTTCCTTCTCCTTCGTGTCGTCGGTCGTTGAGAGATTCAGGCCTTTGTATTCAACCGCCAATACCTTGCCGTTGGCCAGCTTCACCATGAAATCCGGGTAGAACTTGTCCGTGCTCGTCTGAATCCAGAAACTCAGCTTGGGCTCACGCTCCAGATTGCGCACCCATGTCTCGACTCGTTCATCGTGGGCGATGAGTTTCGCGCAGTCGATCTCCTCGCCGTTCATCGCGCCAATCTCTTTGTAGTAGTGGCGCGGCAGTTCGAGACCTTGGTAGCGGTCGCCGACGGGATACTTGGTCGGATGGAAAGTGAAGACGTTCGCCAGTGTCACATGCACCGCACCGGAGCCATCACCGAACAGAAGTGTCTCATAGGTCTTCTTGCGGTTCTGCTTCTCGAGTTCGTTCACGCGGGCTGACACGGCACGGAAAAGCCGGTGACGATGAGAGGTCATTTGTTCGAGCGTGATGCCGCGCTTCTCCAGTTCTGCGATCACACGCGTGAGCCAGATGCCGGTTTCGGCATCCGTCAGCCCGGCATGGGCAAAGGAGCGGTCGATTTCATTCACCAGCTTGGCCACGGGCCATGCGGCGGTTGTTTGCAGCAGTTCCATCTGCCGGTCCGCCGCGACGAGGAAGCGCTGCTGCAGCTTCTCCCTCTTTGTTTCCTCGTTCTTGTCGATGTCGATCACGATGCCGTGATTTGTGTTCGGAATCACAAAGCCAGGCAGGTCCGCATCGCACTTCGAGAGCGTCCAGTGATTGTGCTCGATGATGTCGTCTTCCTCGAACTGGTGGAAGAACTCGCCTTGTTTCAGAGCGAGCACCGGCACGCTGAACGTCACGCCATCCAGCGCAGGGTAGCTCCTCGGCTTCGCCGCTGTCGGCGCGCGGCCTGCGCGCTTGTTCACCGCTGCACGCACGGCTTCCTTGGCCTTGTCGGTGCCAGCCCAGTTGTCCATCGCCGTCTCTTGCTCCGGCGTGAGCGGCTGGTTGATCGTCAGTTCGCCCGTGCTCGCATTCCAGGTGACTGCATCGACGACAGCCACCGGCAGCGCCGCCTTGGGCTTGTCGGGCAGCGTGGTCGTCACAGGCTTGTCAGGCACCGGTGGTTCCGCCTGCATGCCAGGGAGCTGTCCGCGCTCGATCACGAGTTCCTCCGCGTCCTGGCCCTCGAAGCCTGACGCGATGAGACCATCCTTCAGAGCCTTCGCCGCCTCATCAAACTTCGTCGAGGCGACAAACGCATACGCATTGTTCAGATCATCGCGCTGCTTGCGCTTCGCCTGGGGCATTCGCAGCACACGGCCAAGAATCTGCTCCACCGCCTTGCTGCTGCTCATCTCGGCCACGGAGAAAAGCACATAGGCCCACGGGCAGTCCCAGCCTTCCTTGAGCGCCTGCACGGTGATGATGAAGCGCACCGGGCTTTCCTTGGTCATCACTCCAACCTTCAGCTCATCAAGCCCGCGCCTCGTTCCGGTATGAACACAAATTTCGTTCTCGGGAATGCCGAACTCCTTCAGCTTCTTCTCCACCTCCTCCACGGTGATGCTCGCCTTGTCTTTGTACTCGGGCTGCGCTTGCAGCAGCATGATCGGGCGAATGTGCTCGCCCGTTTGCGCTTCCTCTTGCAGTGCCTCCGTGCCCAGATGCTTGAGCAGGCCAATCGCATCCCCCAGCAGTGCATCCCATGGCTCGCGATAGCGCAGGTAGATCGGCAGCTTGATCATCTCCTCGGCTTTTAGCGCATAGGCAGAGACGGAATAGAGCACGTTGCTTGGCGGGTTCTCGAAGGTCTCGCCATCCTCCTTCACGATTTCCGCTTTCAGGTTTGGCGTGGCGGTCAGCTCCAGCACGGCGCTGGGATTGAGGCGGCGCAGCGTCTCAAAGGAGAGCGGCTGACGCGCATTGTGCGCCTCGTCGATGATCACGAACGGACGGCGCAGGCGGAACACATTCACCAGCGATTGCTGGAAGTGCCCCTCCGGCTCGCGCTCGATCACCTCCAGCAGTTCCGCAGGCAGGTTCTCGAAGTGGCTCATCAGCTCGCCGTTGTTCTTGTACACATTCAGCGCGCTCATGTCCTTGCGTCGGAAGGCCTGCATCGTCGCCACGACGATGACCGTGTGGCTGTCCAGCAGCGCGCGCTTCATGCGTGTCGCTTCCTCAATGTCCAGCACGGCCACGTTGCCCAGGTTCGTATCGAGGGCCTGCCGATACGGATCGGCGCTGTCCTTGAGACGGGCGAGCGTCTGCGAGCGGATCGTGTCACTCGGCACCAGCCAGAGAATCAACGCACGATCTTGCTGAAGCAGATCCTTCACTCCCAGGCTCACCGCTTCACATGCCACCAGCGTCTTGCCGCCACCCGTGGGGATGCGCAGGCACACATACGGGATGCCCGGCACTTGCTTCACCGGCGCGTAGGGCCGTCCTTGTCCCTCGTGAATCTCGCCCGTCACGGACATGAAGGCCGTGGCGGAGGGAAAGCTGTCGTCCATCGCCTGCATCAGGCGGCACTTCTGGTAGTAGCGCCGCAGCCAGTGCAGCGAATGCTTCTGGTATTGCTTCGTTTCCATTTAGCGGGTGCGGATCGCGTAAGGGGTTTGTTTGAAGGTAATGCCTTCGCGTTCCAGCCGCGCTTTGCTGAACGGGCAGCGTGCGGCATAGACCACCTTCGGCCCGTCATGCGTGGGCAGGTGGGTCAGTGTTTCATTCGTCAGCGCATTCCCGCCGTCGATGCTCCGGTCCTTGAGGATGCCGTTGTAGAGCAGATACACCGCGCGGCCATGATGAACGCCGAGCAGCGGCGTCTTGGCCGAAATGCGTTCCTTGGGCAAAGGTTCGCCCGTCTCGGAGAAATAGACGTGCCGGGCCAGATCGGCAAAGCGCACGTGGGGTTCGTTGATGCGTCCGTGCTCGTCGAAGAGTTGATCGCCGAGACGCACATAACGGAAGCCGCCGCCGAGGCCGGGCACTTTTTCGCCCTTCGCGTTGGTGTAACCTTCGGCCACACGCTTCACACGTTCACGGGTGATCTCCGGGGCGATCTTCTCGTCCATCTCCACGAGGATGAAGCGGCGGTCTTTGAGAGGAGCGCGGTCACTCTTGTCCGCTTCTTCCTTCGTCGCGGCTTCGCCGCCATTGATTTCATTACGGGCAGGAGTGCCCGCGCTCCCTTCCTGCGCCGCATTCATCTTCAGCGCCGCATGGCCCGTCGTGCCGCTGCCCGCGAAGCTGTCCAGCACGAGATCGCCGGGATTCGTCGCGATTTGCAGAATGCGCTCGATCAGGCGCGTGGGCTTGGGGGTGAAGAAATCCAATGATGCCTGTGTTCCAAAAACATCCCGTAGTTCTTTTTTCGCTCCGTCTGTATGATCAGCGAATTCATGCGACCAAAAAGTAGGTGGAACCGTGCCTCCACCACCTCGCAAAGAGTCTCTATATCGTTTGAAAGCGGGCACGCCTGCCTTGCCTTCTTTCCCCCACCAAATCAGGCCGTCTGATTGATGCTTCTCAAAGACATCGCGAGAATAACCCCAAACCCGAGTGCGCTTTGGCCAGACTTCGACACCTGTGTTGGGGTTTTTGATTGCATAAAACAGATTGGGGCGCTCTTCCGCTGTCTTGTTGCAAGTGTAGTCACTGACTCGGAAGACACCCTTGTCATCGCTGAACTTGTATTGCTTATCGTTGTCTTCGGTTCGTGGAAGGAGGTTGCGGCGAAACTTGTCCACCCTCTGATAGACGGCGACGTAATCGTGCATTGGCGCAATCGTTTTGTGGTCGTTGGAGACAGCGTATTTCTTCTGCCAAATGACTGTCGCGATGAAGTTTTGCCCACCAAAGATTTCATCCATCACATACCGCAGTGCGTGGATTTCGTTATCATCAAGGAACACCCAGATACTCCCATCCTCGCTCAAGAACTCGCGCAGCAGCGTCAACCGGGGATACATCATGCAAAGCCAGCGGTCGTGCCGATCCAGGGTTTCGCCTTCCTTGCCGACCGTCTCACCAAGCCATTTTTTGATGGCGGGGCTGTTGACGTTGTCGTTGTAGGCCCAACCTTCGTTGCCGGTGTTGTAGGGCGGGTCGATGCAGATGCACTTAACCTTTCCCTTGTAGTAGGGGAGCAGGGCTTTGAGGGCGAGGAGATTGTCCCCCTCCACGATGAGATTGCCGCTGCCGGGAGCATTGCAGCCGAGATCCGGCACGTCCTTCAACAAGTGAAACGGAACGTCGAGGTGATGATTGATAACGGCCTCCTTGCCGATCCAGTTCAGCGTCGGCATGCGCCGCCCTCCGTTTGAGGGTTGCCAGCTTGGCGAGTTTGGCTAGCAGTCTGGCTCCAGCCAAGATTATGCGCTGTCTTTGTCTCAGAGCGGCGGCAATCCGCCGAAGCTACGAAGCGTTCCGCGTTCCGCGTTCCGCACAAGGTGCGGATAGATTTCGTCAAGTGATCAATGGCGGCGGGCATGGCCGCCCATGGTGGGAGGTGGATGGCGGGGTGGCAAGAAGAAGGAGGGCGGTACGGCAGGAAAAAGATCCTTGGCACGCGGTCTATGCACAGCGAACCCGCCCCCACCACACCGGATGAGTATGCAGACTGGATCAATCAACGCATCGGCGCGGAGGTGCGGGAGCGGCGGGAGACGCTGCGCCTGAGCGCCTATGCGATGGGCCGCGTCTGCGGGGTGAGCGATCAGACGATCCTCAACATCGAGCAGGGGCTCTGCCCGAACGGCTGCTGGACGGGGACGCTGGCGCGGATGTGCGTGCGGTTTGGCATCT
>CAMCWM010000048.1 GCA_945882215.1 Akkermansia muciniphila
GGTCAGACGCGTGGCCATGCGGCGGAACGCCAGCTCCACATCCCAGCCTTCGATGCGCGTGCGGCAGTTCAGATACAAACCGAACCCAGCGCCGACGTAAAACGGCTCCACCAGCGTGACGATGACCATGTGGCAGGCCGCGCCCCACCACAGGAAGCCATTGGGAATGGTGTTCTCGAAATCGAAGGCGTTGAAGATGCCGTGCCAGTCCGGCGTGGCCGATTCTGGCAGCAGATCATACGTTCCCCACATCAGGCCGATCCACGCCACCGCTTCGATTTTGGAGAACGCGTAGGAAAGCGAGAAGCCGGAACCACCGCCGTCCATCGCAAGTGTTCTGATCCGGCGATTGGCCGCAGAGCCGCTCAATCCTTCCAGCATCTGCGCTGGCAGGGCAAAGCTGCGGATAAAGGAGAAACGCCGCCACAGCAGCGCGGGCAGACAATTCGTGATCCACAGGCGTGGCCATTCCTTCCACGTCTCCACAAAACCTGGACGCACGCCAAACGCCGCGCGGCTCAGGAAAAACAACGGCACGCGGTCATAGAGCGGTTTCAACCACCACACGGCGAGCGGAATCCACACCGGCGCGTCCCGCAGCAGCACGCACACCAGCGCCCACAGCGGAAACACCGTGCTGGCCCACAGGACGAACAGCCGCCCATAATCACGCCGCACCATGGCGCAGCCAAGGTCCACGGCCTCCCAAGGCTGGCGCGGACGCAGCGTGACGGTCATGTCCTCAAGCCTCATCCGTCTGCCTCCTTCCGCTGAACATCAGAAAAGCCGCCACCAGAAGCCAGCACACGCCGCCGGCGGTGAACTTCATCGCCGGTGGCAGATCCAGCGGCGACCAGAAGCCTTCCAATGCCGCCGCGAGACTGGTCAAAACCGCCGCACCGATGAGCAGCGGCATCGCCTTGCGCCCCGCCAGCACCAGTGCCGCGCGCCGCTCCAGTCTTCCAGGCCGCAGCACCGAGAGGCCGACACGCAATCCCGCCATGGCTGAGATCACGACGCCGGTAAGTTCAGGTGCGCCATGAGCCACCACCCAGGTGTAAAGCGTCAGCGGATTGCCGGAGTAATGCACGTAGCCGAACACCGCGCCGAGGTAGATCGAGTTGAACAGCAGCACAAACAACGAGCCCACACCGCCGAGAACGCCTCCGGCAAACGTTTTGAAGTCGATGCTGACATTGTTCCAGATGTAGAAGCAAAACGCGGCAAAACCCGAGCCGAAGCTTTCGCGCACATAGTCGGAGGGCTTGCTGGACTCGCCATACATGCTCTCGATCTGCACCATGCTGTCCGGCCCGAGCAGCGCCATCGCCCATTCAGGATGCGCGGGCGTGATGGCCGCGATCAAAACTGCCGGCAGGTAAAACAGTGCGGTACACCACCAGAACAGCTTCCACTCCGCCCGCACCGCTTGCGGAAACTGCACCAGAAACAAACGCACAAACGCCTCCCAGCCGCCAGCGCTGCGGCGCTCCAGCACACGGTAGGCGCGGATCGCCAGCGCATTCAGCTTCTGCGTGAGACGCTGCGGGCTCATGCGATGCTGCGCCACGCTCAGGTCATGGCAGACCTGGCGGAAAGTGGCGGGCAGCTCCTCCACGGCCACCGCAGGCTTGGATTTCTCTGCCTCGGTCAGCAGTTGCTCCAGCTTCTGCCAGCGGGGCTCGATGTTTTTTTCAAACTGGGCCGGAGTCATGATTGAAACAGCGATGCTCCTTTCAGCGGCGGCGGCGCGGCGCGTTTCTCCTCCGGCTCCTGCAGCCACAGCGCCATGCCGCACAGACGGCGCAGTCCCTCCACGCCCGGTGCGTGTGTCAAAGGCTGCGCCAGCGCGGCAAGTTCGAGGCGGCGCTCATCCGCCCACAGCGGCGCGCGTTCGATGAACTGGAGCAGCGCTGCCTGCTCCTCGCGCGTGAGCACTTGCGCGGGTGCGCGGCGTTCCGCCCTCACCTCGACATTCGGCGTGATGACCGGCGGCGGGTCCGCATACGTCACCACCGTGTTCGCCACCAAATCACCGAGACGCTGAAAGCGCTTCGTGAAAAGCATGCACACAATGCCGGTGAGATACAGTCCGGGCATGAAATCCACCACGCGCAGAAAATTGCGCATCACCGCCTGCGCCAGCGTCACCGGCCCGCCGGTCATGCTCATCACCCGCAGCTTCATGGACCGCTGCCCCGGGGTGGCGCCACGCGGCCCGGCCTCGAAGATCACATTGTAAAACCACTCCATGAAGAACATGAACAGCATCATCAATCCGCCTGTCATCTGGGGACCGATCACCCCGGCCAGCAGCCAGAAAGCCAGGATCGCCACCACGATATAAATACCGATGCGGATGAGCAGATCCATCATGTAGGCCATGCTGCGCACCGACAGACCGGCGACACGGAGATGAATCTCCACGCCGTCCGCGAGTTCGACTGATTGCAAGGTATCCGCGCGTGGTGCCGCCATTGCCGCTTATTCAAGCGGTGGCGTTTGGTTTTGACAACCACCGAATTATTTTCGTAGCCTCGATAAATGCCGGGCTTATTCCGGCGCACGGTCACCACCCCCCCATCATGGAATCCAACAATCTCCCCAACCCCTATTCCACCCCCGCCGCCAACCTCTATGGTGCCGCCAGCAGCGGCGGTGTGGATGCCGTTTCGCCAGGGACGCTTGCTGTCCTCGCCGGCACCAAGCCGTGGGTGCGATTCATGTCCGTCATCTTGTGGCTTTGCATCGGCTTCATGCTTCTCATTGCCGCCGTCATTGGAATAGTAGGTTCCATGGGTGGACCGGTAGAATCTGCCATCAAGCAATCTGGGGCCTTTGGTGGCATGCCACTGATAGTCCTCAGCATTATGTATGGGTTGATGTCCTTGCTCTATGTTTACCCGGCAGTGAAGCTCTGGGCGTTTGCCAACCGCATCGGCTCTCTGGCTTCGACACGCTCTGTCGCCGATCTCGACGCTGCCTTAAACCAGCAACGCCAGTTTTGGAAATATTTTGGCATCCTGATCATCGTCATGATCTGCGGTTACCTCATTGCGGCCATCGGTTTGGCCGCTTTTGTTGGGACCACGGCCATGAAAGCCGGTGCCATCCCACGTTGATCATCCCATCAAGGCCACCGCGATCGGATCGACGAGCGGCTTGCCCGCCCGCGTGAGCCGCACATGGCTCTCGTCAAAATTCAGCAGCCCCTGATCACGCAGCGTGTCCAGCATGCGGCGTGACTCGGGGGCAATCAATTCCAGCGGCAAACCACGTGCCGTACGCAGTTCCAGTCCAAAGCGCTCCGTACGCCGCTGCTCCGGCGTGAGTTCCTCGATTTCCATCGCTGTGTTTTCACCAGCGAGCGTCAGCTCCATGTAGCGCGGCGTGTCCTTCACATTGTGCCAGCGTTTGCCACCCACGGTCGAAAACGCACCGGGACCGATGCCGAGATAATCCTCGCCAAGCCAGTAGGCCTCGTTGTGAACCGAGCGATGGCCCGGTTTCGCATAATTCGAGATCTCGTAGTGCTCGAAACCGCCACCTTCGAGCAAATCGATGCCCAGATGGAAAAATTCGGCATCGCGACCTTCATCCTCACGGAACTCCCCTGCCCTCAAGCGGCGGAAAAACTCCGTGTCCTCCTCATAGTTGAGATTGTAGGCCGAAATGTGATCCGGTTTGAGCGCAATCGAGTGCTCCAGCGTCTTGCGCCATGTTCCGAGGCTCTGCCCCGGAATCGAAAACATCAGATCGAGGTTCAAGCTCGGAAATTTCGCTTCTTTGAGAGCCTGCCACGTTTCCTCGGCTTCAGCCGGTGCATGATCACGCCCCAGCGTCTTCAGTGTCTCTTCATCCCAAGCCTGAATGCCGAGTGAAACTCGCGTCACACCGAGTTCACGCATCAACGCCGCCTTCGAGGTCGTCACCGTGCGCGGATTCGCCTCCATCGTGAATTCAACCACCTCGGTCATGTCCACCTGCTCGCGCAATCCTCGCAACAGGCGCTCCAGATGCACATCACTGAGCATGGTCGGCGTCCCGCCGCCAAAGAAGATCGTCTTCGGCTTCAGCGGCTGTTTGGCCGCTTCCTTCAGCACCGCATCCACAAACGCCATCATGTCCGTCCCACCCGGCGTGTGCTTGTGAAAGCTGCAATACGGGCAGATGCGGTGGCAGAATGGGATGTGGACGTAGAGGTGGTTCACAGGTCGGATACTTGGAGAGAATGCTTGCTCCAGCATCCAGCATCCAGCATCTAGAATCCAGTCATGTCCGACGAAACCCACCACGAACGCGAACTCGGCGGCCAGTTGCTGGCGGCGGTGTCGCGCTCGTTCTACCTCACGCTCAAAGCGCTGCCCAAGGAACTGCGTGAGCCCATTTCCCTCGCCTACCTGCTCGCCCGCACCGCCGACACCATCGCCGACACCGCCAGCGTGCGCGCTGAAGTGCGTCTCGATTGCCTCGAACGCTACCGCACCCTCGTGCGCGGTGATTCTGCGGTCGAATCGCTCGCCAACATGCTGCGCGTGCAATTTTGCCCGCAACAGAGCGACGACGCCGAGCGCCGCCTCATGGAAAAATTCGCCGATGGCATCGCCTGGCTGCGAACCATGAAGCCCACCCCGCTCGCCGCGATTCAAAGCGTGCTGGATCACATCATCGACGGCCAGATGCTCGACATCCGCCGCTTCCCTGCCGGCGGCCAGCTCCGCAGCCTCGCCTCAGCGGAGGAACTCGATCAATACACCTGGCTTGTCGCCGGTTGTGTCGGCGAATTCTGGACCCAACTTTGCGCCAGCGAACTGCCATCGTCACTCGATCCCGCCGTCACCACCGCGCAGATGCAGGAATGGGGGGCGCGCATGGGCAAAGGCCTGCAACTCATCAACATCCTCCGCGACATCGGCGAGGACACACGCGACGGCCGTTGCTACCTCCCCTGCCAGCCTTCTGACATCCAAATCGAATGGTGCCACTGGCTGCAAACCTGCACCGAGCACCTCGAATGCGGCCTGCGCTACGTGCAACACGTCGCCCACGGCAAACTCCGCTACGCCACCGCCCTTCCGCTGCTCCTCGGCATTCAAACCGTCGCCAAGATGCGTTCTGCGTCCTGGGACAAGGTCCAGCAAGGCATCAAGATCTCACGCCTTGATGTCGCCAGCATCTTAGCCCAAGCCGCCATCGCCTGCCGCAGCGCTGAGGCGATGGAGAAGCTGTATCGGAAGCTGGCGGCTTAATCGCGCTTGAACCAGCCCTTCACCTTCGAGAAGAAACCAGGCTTGTCTTGATCCGTGTTCTTTGCCGCAGGGTCAGGCGTCATCGCGGGCACCGCTGTCGGCATCTTCTGGTCCCAACCACCGCCCAGAGCCTTCATCAATCCGACGGTCGCAATCAGGCGCTGTCCGGCGATCTGCGCTGTGGCGCGTTGAGTTGCCAAAGTTGTGCGGTTGGCCTCGATCACATCGAGATACGGGCTCGTTCCGGCCTCGTAGCGCGTTTTGGCGAGCTGCGCGGCCCTTTCAGCGCTGGTGCGGGCGCGTTGCTGGGAACCGGCCTGCGTGCTGAGATTTCGAATCGTGGACAAGCTGGTCTCCACATCGGCCAAAGCGGCAAGAAATGCCTGGCGATAACCTGCGAGAGCCTCGTCATGCGCGGCTTTTGATTTGGTGAGGTTCCAGCGGTTCTTGTTTCCTGAGAACAGCGGCACACTGATGCTCGGCCCCATGCTCCACATGAGCGAGGTCGGCTCAAACAGGATGTCGATGTCTCCGCTCTGGAATCCGCCGCGCCCCATCAGCTTCACGCTGGGGAAAAAGTGCGATTTGGCGACGCCGATCCTGGCGGTGGCGGCTTCGAGCACGCGCTCGGCCTGCGAGATGTCAGGACGACGCTCCAGCAAGTCACTCGGCACGCCGGCAGGCACGCTGGGAGGTGAGTAGAGTGTTCCTGACGATGCAGGCACACGAAAGCTCGACGCGCTGGTGCCGATCAGAATGGCGAGGACGTTTTCGAGCTGATCACGCTGCGCTTGGAGCGCGGAAATTTCCGCCTCGGCGGTGGCGACTTCCGTTTCGGCCTGCGCTTGCTCCAATTCACTGCCCGCACCGGCCTGCACGCGCGCACCAGCAATTTTGAGCGCCTCATTGCGCCAGCCGACAGCCTCACGCACGATGCGCATCTCGTTGTCGAGCGTGCGGAGCTTGAAGTAGTTCATCGCGACCTCGGCCTGGATGCCCAGCAGCACGTTGTGCATGGCATCTGCGGCGGCGGCGGCTTCTGCGCGGGTTCCCTCAGCCTGACGGCGGAGTTTGCCCCAGAGATCGAGTTCCCAACTGAATTCGAGCGGCGCATTGTAAGCCGGACCGTTGTAGCTCAAACCGTTCAATGGAAACGGCGAAGGCATGTTCTCCGAAGTGCGCTGGCGTTCCGCAGTCAGCGGAAGGCTCATGGACGGAAAGAAATCGCCACGTGACATGCGGGCGGCGGCACGCGCCTGATCGAAGCGTGCAATGGCGGCCTTAAGCTGCTGATTGTTCGCCGTGGCGGCGGCCACGAAGTTGTTGAGCCGTGAGTCGTTGAAGACCTTCCACCATTCGCCTTTCGGCAGATGCGCGGAGGGCGTCGCGGCACGCCAGGTCACGCCTTTGAACTTGGGCGAGGCCGCCGTGGCGGGACGCTCGTAGTTCGGACCGATTTGAGCCAGGGCTGATGATGCGAGGATGAGAAAAAGCAAGGTGCGCATGACAGGATCAATGAGGAGTGGGAATGGCGGCGGCGGGCAGTTCAGCGGCAGCCTCGGGTTTCTTTTTGCGGCCAAGTTTCATGACGAGCACATAAAACACGGGCGTGAAGAACAGGCCGAGGAAGGTCACGCCGATCATGCCGCTGAAGACGGCGGTGCCCATGGCGCGGCGCATTTCGGCACCGGCACCCGTGGAAACGACCAGCGGATACACACCGGCGATGAAGGCGATGGAGGTCATCAAAATGGGGCGCAGGCGCAGGCGGCAGGCTTCGAGCGCGGCTTCGAGGGGGCTTTTGCCGTGGTCGCTCTTTTCCTTGGCGAATTCAACGATGAGGATGGCGTTTTTGCAGGCGAGGCCGATCAACACGATGAAACCGATCTGCGTGAAGATGTTGTTGTCGCCCCCGGTGAGATGCACCCCAGCGAGGGCGAAGAGCAAGCACAACGGCACGATCAAAATGATGGCGAGAGGCAGCCGCAGGCTCTCATACTGCGCGGCGAGCACCATGAAGACGAGCAGGATGCACAGCGGGTAGATGTAGATGGCGGTGTTGCCAGCGATGATCTTTTGGAAGGTCAGATCGGTCCACTCGAACTCGAATCCACCCGGCATCTTCTCTTTGACCAGGCTGGCGATCAAATCCTCGCCCTGGCCGGAACTGATGCCCGGCAGAGCTGAGCCGCTGAGGTCGGCAGCGAGGTAGCCGTTGTAATGGAAGACGCGGTCGGGACCGAAGCTCTCATTCACTTTCACGAGCGAGCCGATGGACACCATCTCTCCGGCTGTGTTGCGCGTTTTCAGCCGGGTGATGTCGCCCACCTCATCGCGGAACTGCTGCTCGGCCTGCGCGACGACCTGATAGGTGCGGCCAAAGCGGTTGAAGTCGTTCACATAAAGACTGCCGAGGTTGATTTGCAGCGTCTCGTAGAGGTTCGCGAGCGGCACGCCCTGCGACTTTGCTTTTTCACGGTCCACATCGGCTTCGATCTGCGGAACGTTCACGGTGTAGCCGGTGTAGGTCATGCCGAAGTTGCCCGAGCCCATCGCCGCGCCGGTGAGAGCCGTCACAGTCTTGTAAAGCTCCGCGTAGCCGCGATTGCCTCGGTCTTCGATCATCATCTTGAAGCCGCCAGTGGTGCCGATGCCGTTCACAGGCGGTGGCGGGAACATGACCACCATGGCGTCCTGAATGCTCATGAACTGGCCGTTGAGGGCGCCGGCGATGGCTCCGCTGTTGAGGTCGGGCGTCTTGCGTTTGTCAAAATCATCCAGGCCGACGAAAACGATGCCGCTGTTGGGGCTGGCGCTGAATCCGTGGATGCTCAGGCCGGGGAAAGCGATGGCATCCTTCACGCCGGGCTGTTTCATCGCGATCTCGGACATGCGGCGCATCACGGCATCCGTGCGATCAAGCGACGAGCCCTCCGGGAGCTGCGCAAAGCCAATGAGGTAGGCTTTGTCCTGCGCAGGAACGAAGCCCTCCGGCACGATCTGGAAACCGCGCCATGTGGCCCACACCAGCCCGCCATAGATCATGAGCGCGATGATGCTGAAGCGGATGGCGCGCTTCACGATGCCGACATACACATTCGACGACCACTCGAAGAAGCGGTTGAAGGGCCGGAAGAACCAACCGAGCAGCAAGTCTATCGCCTTGGTGATAAGGTCTTTTTTGTCGTGATGGCCTTTGAGCAGCAAGGCGGACAGCGCGGGTGAAAGCGTGAGCGAATTGATGGCCGAAATGACCGTCGAGATGGCGATGGTCACGGCGAACTGCTTGTAAAACTGCCCGCTGAGGCCGCTGATAAAGGCGGTGGGGATGAACACGGCGCATAGCACGAGCGCGGTGGCGATGATCGGCCCCGTGACCTCCTTCATGGCCTGATGGGTGGCTTCCAGCGGTCTGAGGCCGTTGCGGATGTTTCGCTCGACGTTTTCAACGACGACGATGGCGTCATCCACAACGATGCCGATGGCTAAAACGAGGCCGAAAAGGCTCAAGTTGTTGATCGAGAAGCCCAGCGCATGCATCACGGCAAAAGTGCCCACAAGTGACACCGGAACCGCCGCGAGCGGAATGATGGACGCACGCCATGTTTGCAAGAAAATGACCACCACGAGCACCACGAGCAAAATCGCCTCGATGAGCGTGTGAATGACGGCGTCGATGGATTTATCGACGAACACCGTCGGGTCGTAAGCGATGGCATAATCGACGCCTTCGGGCATTTTCGTCTTTAGCTCCGCCATGCGTGCCCGCACGGCCTGAGAGACGGCGAGCGCGTTCGAGCCTGGAAGTTGGAAGACACCCATGCCGACGGCTTTTTTGTTATTCAGAAGGCTGCGCAGCGCATACTCGCCGCTGCCCATCTCCGCGCGGGCGACATCACGCAGACGCAGCTTTTCGCCATGTGGGCCGGTTTTGACGATGATCTGCTCAAACTCCTCCTCGGTGATGAGTCGGCCCTTCGCATTCACGGTGAGTTCAAACGGCGCGCCCTTCACCGGCTGCTGGCCGATGGCACCGGCAGCAACCTGGATGTTTTGCTCGCGAATCGCGTTCACGATGTCGCTGGCAGTCAATCCGCGTGCGGCGGCCTTGTCGGGGTCGATCCAGATGCGCATGGCATACTCACCGCCGCCGAAGATTTGCACCTGGCCCACGCCATTCAGGCGGGAGAGCTCGTCCTTCACATTCAGCGTGGCGTAGTTCCGCAGGTAAATCTCGTCATAGCGGTCATTTGGCGAAAGCAGATGCACCACGAGCGTCATGTCCGGCGAGGACTTCACGGTGGTCACACCATAGCGGCGCACTTCCTCCGGCAGCTTCGGCAGCACCTGGGAGACGCGGTTTTGCACCTGCACCTGCGCGAGATCGAGGTCCGTGCCGATCTTGAAGGTCACGGTGAGAATCATGACACCGTTCGCCGTGCTCTGGGAGGACATGTAAAGCATGTTTTCCAACCCGTTGACCGTCTGCTCCAACGGCGATGCCACCGTCTCCGCGATGGTCTTCGGATTCGCGCCCGGATACGTCGCCGTGACGATCACCGTCGGTGGCACGACCTCCGGGTATTCCGAAATCGGAAGCTGGAACATCGATATGCTGCCCAGGATGAAAATGAGCAGCGACAAGACGCCCGCGAAGATGGGGCGGGTAATGAAGAATGAAGAGAAGTTCATGGTCGTGCCGGGGGCTTACTTCGAGGCCGTTTCTTTCGGGGTGGCAGTGGCTTCCACCGGCGCGACGGGCATCCCTGGCATCGGCAGGCGGGCCTGACCATTGATGATGATCTTGTCGCCCGCTTTGAGTCCGGTGCGGACGATGCGCTTGCCGTCAATGGCAGGGCCGATGGAGACGGGTTTATAGACGGAAATGGCAGGCTGCTTCGATTCATCGATACCGAGCACATATTTGTTGGCCTGATCGGTGAGGATGCTTTTTTCATCAACGAGCAGGGCTTGGTATTGGCCGGTCATCGGCAGACGGATGCGGGCAAAGAGGCCCGGCGTGAGCTTGCCGTCGGTGTTCGAAAACTCGACGCGGAGCACCATGCTGCCGGTGCCGGCATCGAGACGGTTGTCGAAGGATTCGATGTGGCCATGGTGCGGGAAGCCGGTTTCATTCGAGAGCTGGAGTTCCACCGGCACCTTCTTGCCGCCGTTGGTGAACATCTTCTTGTCGCGTTGCAACGCCTGGAGCTTGAGCAGGCTGTTTTCGTCGATGTCGGCATACACATAGACGGGATCGACGGTGACGATGGTGGTCAGGAGCGTGGTGCCGGAGGTGACAAAATTGCCCGTGGTCGTCATCGTGCGGCTGATGCGGCCGGAGATCGGTGCCTCGACGGTGCTGTGCTCGAACTCGATCTCCGCGCTGTGCTCGGCGGCCTTGGCGGATTCCAGTGCCGCCTTCGCTTGAAGATAGGCAGATTCCTTCGCCTCCCCCTGTTCGGGCGCGATGGCCTTCTTCTCCAGAAGTTCGCCCACGCGTTTGAATTCGCTCTCCATGGCATGGGCATTCGCATCGGCACGCGCCACCTCGGCTTTGGCAGCGCGAAGTTTGGTCTCGAACGGGCGTTGGTCGATGGTAAAGAGAAGGTCGCCTTTTTTGACGAGTGCTCCGGCCTGGAAGTGAACTTCGGTGATGTAGCCGGACACGCGCGGCTTCAACTCAACGGTCTCCACCGCCTCGACGCGTCCCGTGAACTCCTCCCACTCGACGAGTTCTCGCTGCTCGACCTGTGCGAGGGTCACCGGTGCCGGTGGCATCTGCATTCCGCCATGGGCACCACCCGCAGGCGGTTTGCCACAGGCTGCGAGAAGCAGGACGAGAGGGAGGAAGTGTTGAGGTTTCACGGGGCGCGTTGGTTTTGGGGTGGGGAAAGTTGACCAGTTGGTTAATTTGAAGTCGAAAAATGAAACTTCACGTTTTGACGCCGAGGATGATCTTGGCCCCGGACTCGAACTCGTCCAGGCGGCTGAGGTCATTCCACATGCGGGCGTGGAGCAGCAGCCCCTCGCTGTAGGCAAACACGATTCGTGCCAAAGCCATCGCATCATGCGTGACGATGCTGCCCTGTGCCTGCGCATCACGGATGGCGCTCTCGTAGTAGCGGATGAACTGGCCCAAAATCTCCTGCAATTTATCACGCAGCCGCTCATCCACCGTGCTGACCTCCGCGCCGAGCGAATGGATCGGGCAGCCGAGCACACGGCCATGCTTTTTGAACAAATCCTCCTGCTCCTGGCGGAAATTGCGGAAGCAGTTCAGGATGCGCTCAACTGGCGGCACCACCGGCGAAAAGATCTGATCCAGCTCCTTGCGATGCTCCGTCCAGCCGTGGTCGATGGATGTGACCGCCAGCTCGGTTTTGGACTCAAAGAAGTGGTAAAAGCTGCCTTTTTTGACCCCTGCCCTCTCACAAATCTGGTCCACCGAGGTGCTGCCGTAGCTGCCGGTCCAGATCAGTTCAATCATGGCTGCAATCAGGCGATCTTTGGCAGTGGAGGTGCGTCCCATAGTAGTTTCGTCGGCTCTAAGCGACGGAGGTTTAACCAGAACTAGACGATCAGTCAACTATTTTACCATTCCGAGCGCGAGGTCTGATTTTTCGTCACTTCCACCCCATGAATTCGTTCGTCATTCCGAAATTCGACATTCGTCATTTCCCATAAACTGTGCCATTCCTTCACTCATGAACGACCAAGCTACCGTCCTCATCGTCGATGACGAAAAGCACACCCGCGACGGGTTGCGCCTCTCGCTGGAGGACGAGTTCGACTGCTACGTGGCCGCCAATGCCGCCGAGGCGATGGAATACCTCGAAAACGACCGCATCGACGTGATGCTGACCGACCTCCGTCTCGGCGAGGACAACGGCATGAAGCTCCTGGATGCCGCCTTGGCTCTGCCGAAGCCGCCCGTGTGCATCATGATGACCGCCTACGGCAGCGTGGACACCGCCGTGGAGGCGATGCGCCGTGGTGCCTACCATTTCGTCACCAAGCCTCTCAATCTCGATGAAGTGGAGATTCTCATCAAAAGAGCGCTCCGCAGCCGCACGCTGGAGCATGAGAACGTGGCGTTGAAGCAGCAGGTCGAGCGAAAATTCTCCATCGAAGGCATCCTCGGCCAGTCCGAGGTGATGAAGCCCATCATCGAAACCATCCAGCAGGTCGCTCCGTCACGTGCCACCGTTTTGATCGAAGGCGAAAGCGGCACCGGCAAAGAACTCGTCGCCCGCGCCATTCACAATCTCAGTGGTCGGCCGAAAGCGAACATCGTGTCCGTGCATTGTGCCGCGCTCTCGCCGCAGATCCTCGAAAGCGAACTGTTCGGCCACGAGAAAGGCGCCTTCACCGGCGCTCAGGAGCGCCGCATCGGTCGCTTCGAGCAGGCAAACGGCGGCACGTTGTTCCTCGATGAAATCGGCGAGATCGACGCCTCCACGCAGGTGAAACTCCTCCGCGCTCTCGGCGAGCAGACCATCGAACGCGTCGGCAGTAGCAAGCCGATCCAGATCAACGTCCGTGTCATCGCCGCCACGAATCGCGATCTCGCGAAGATGGTCGAGGAAGGCAAATTCCGCGAAGACCTCTACTGGCGTCTGCGCGTCGTCACTATCCAGCTTCCACCGCTGCGCGTTCGCAAAGGCGACATCCCCGTGCTGGCCGATCATTTCCTCAAGGAACTCGCCAAAACCAACGGCAAGGCCTTCAAGCCGCTCGGTGAGGACGCCCTGCCAGCGATGATGAAATACGACTGGCCCGGCAACATCCGCGAACTCCGCGCCGCCATCGAACACGGCGTCGTCATGAGCAACAGCAACCGCGTGATGCTCAAACACCTGCCGTCTTACCTACTCAACCCACACGGCCTCGGCATCGGCCTGCGCGCCCCTTCTTTAATATCGACCAAAGACGCGACATCGACCACGCCGACCGATCCGGCCATCAAGCCCAAAAGCGATCTCGACATCACCGAAGTCGAGCATCAGCTCATTCTCCAAGCCCTCCAGCGCAGCGGCAACAACCGAACCGTCGCCGCCGAGATGCTTGGCATGAGCCGCCGCACGCTTCAACGCAAGCTCAAGGATCTAAATATGGTCCGCACGCATCGCCGGCGTGTGCAGCCCGAGGCTCAAACGCCAGCTTCGTAAACCGTCGGATCATCCAATCCGGCCAGTTGGAAGGCCTCGATGCGCTCCACGCACGTGCCGCACTTCCCGCAGTGCAAATCGCCGCCTTTGTAGCACGACCATGTCTTGCCGTAATCCACTCCCAGCGCCGCGCCAAGCTTCGCAATGCCCGCTTTGTCCAGATGGATGAAGGGGCGCAGCAGTTCGATGCGCGCATACGTTCCCTCGCGCATCGCGGCGGCCATCCCTTGCATGAACGGTTCGCGGCAGTCGGGATAAATCGTGTGATCGCCCGCATGCGCCGCGATGACGAGCGCCTCAGCCTCACGGCTCTCGGCAAGACCACACGCAATGGCGAGCATGATACCGTTGCGGAACGGCACCACCGTCTGCTTCATGGTCTCATGCGCGTAGTGTCCGTCCGGGATCTCGCCACCGCTTTTGAGTAAATCTGAGGCGAACAGCCGGTTTACGAAGTCCAAGTCGATGATGTCGTGTTTGACGCCAGATTGCGCGCAATGCCATGCCGCCAGCGGGATCTCGCGATGATTATGCTTTGCACCGTAATCAAAGCTAACCGAGCCCACGACCTCGTGTTCCTCCCGCGCCCAGTGCAGCGCGGTCACGGAGTCCATCCCGCCTGAAAGCAGCACGAGCGTCTTCATTCCGGCAAACGCAGCGTTTCGTCGATGTCAGGAAAGCGAGCCTCGCAGGTGAGCTGGATGCCGCCACGAGCGCCGAACTTGCCACGCACGACGACCTGTTTCGGTGCGCAGGCCTTCACGATGTCATCGAGCACGCGGTTCACGATCGCCTCATTAAAGGCCGCATGATTGCGATACGAAGCGAGGTAAAATTTCAGCGACTTCGTCTCCACGCACTTCTCGGCGGGGATGTAGTAGATTTCGAGGTGTGCCGAGTCCGGCTGGCCCGTCACGGGGCAGATCGAGCTGAATTCCGGCGCACTGAGGTGAATGCGATAATTGCGTCCGGGGGTGCGATTCGGGAACGTCTCCAGCACCGCCATATCGGGCGAAGCAGGCAGGCGGTTTTCCGATTTTCCGAGCAATGTGAGGTCATTTTCCTGGCTCATGTCCGCGCAGGATGCGGGAGAGAGGCCGGATTGCAAATGCGATGAGCCGTCAGGCCAAGATTACTCGATAGTTTTCCAAATCCAGAAGCGTTTCTAAATTTAGAATGCTCAAAGAAGCCCCCATCCTTCCCACCGAAGACACCCTCGCCCCAGGCACCGAGCGCACACTCGCCATCCTGGAACTCCTCGGTCAGCACCGAGCTGGCTTGAGCCTCACCGAGATCGCGCGTGAGCTCGATCTACCGGTAAACTCCGTCTTTCGCATCACCGGCACGCTGCACAACCGCGGCTACCTCCAGCGCCGTGAGGACGACAAGCGCTTCGTGCTCACGAACAAGCTCTTCGACCTCTCCCGCCCGCAAGTGCGTGAGAAAAGCCTCGTCGTTTGCGCTTTGGAGTCACTCAAATGGCTGCGCGATGAATCTGGCGAAACCACACAGCTTCTGACCAGCGTGAACCACAAGATGACCGTGCTGGAGCAGTGCATCTCGTCGCAGCCGATCAAGGTCAGCAGCACCGTCGGCCTACAAGTGCCGATGTTCTCGTGTGCGCCGGGAAAAGCCGTCCTCGCACACCTGCCACCTGCCGAACTTAGCAAATTCTTCGCCGCCACGAAGCTCAAGCAGTACACGCCGACCACGCTCGCCACGCGCAGTTCCCTCGAAGCCGATCTCGTCAAAACTCGCAAAAGAGGCTTCTCCACCGATCTCGCTGAGGGCCTCGAAGGCATCCACTGCGTCGCCGCCGCCATCCTCGACGAATACCATTATCCAGTCGCTGCCATTACCGTCATGTTCCCGTCCTTCCGTCTAAAACGCGACCAATTCGAAAAAGCTGGTCATATGTGCATCGAAGCCGCTGAAAATATCACCCGGAGGCTCCTGGCATGAAAAAATATCTCCTCGGCCTCTCCGCCTCTCTGCTCCTCTGCGGCAAACTCTTGGCTGCTCCAACATCGCAACAGATCGAGTTCTTTGAGTCAAAGATCCGCCCCATCCTCGCGCAGGAATGTTATGAGTGCCACAGCACCGCCACGAAGAAGAAAGGCGGCCTCGTGCTCGACTCCCGCTCCGGCTGGCATTCCGGCGGCGAATCGGGTGATGTCATCAAGCCCGGCGATCCCGCCGCCTCTTTGCTGATTCAAACGATCAAGCACGAGCACGAAGATCTCAAGATGCCCAAAGCCGGCGCGAAGCTCGATGGCAAGGTCATCGCCGACTTCGAGCGCTGGATTCGGGACGGTGCCGCCGATCCACGCGACGCTCCGCCCTCCAAAGAGCAAGTCGCTAAAGAAACCGACTGGAAGACGATCCTCGAACGCCGCAAGCAATGGTGGGCCTTCCAGCCGATCTCGAAGCAGCCCGCGAACAAGACCATCGACGACTACATCGACGCCGAACTCGCCAAGCAAGGCATCTCTGCCGCACCACAGGCCACCGCGCAGACGCTGCGTCGTCGCACGAGTTACGTCCTCACCGGCCTTCCACCGAGCGGCGATCAATCTGTCGATCAATTGCTAGCCAGTCCCGCCTTCGGCGAAAAATGGGCGCGCCATTTCATGGACTGGGTGCGCTACGCCGAAAGCTACGGCTCCGAAGGCGACCCCGCCATTCCTTACGCGTGGCGTTACCGCGACTACCTCATCCGCGCCTTCAACGACGACGTTCCGTATCCTCAACTCGTCAAAGAAGCCATCGCTGGTGATCTGCTGGCGAAGCAGCGCCTCAAGAACGGCATCAACGAAAGCGCCATCGGTATCGCGCAGCTTCGCATGGTGCTGCATGGCTTCTCGCCGGTCGATTCGCTCGATGAAATGGTCACCTTCACCGACAACCAGATCGACACCGTCACGAAGGCCTTCCAAGCCCTCACCGTGAGCTGCGCCCGCTGCCACAACCACAAGTTCGACGCCATCTCCCAAGCCGACTTCTACGCCCTATACGGCATCTTCACGAGCACGCACCCCGCCGTGATCGATGTGAATGCCCCCGGCACAGGCAAGGCGGAGCGTGAGGAACTGTCGAAGCTCAAGCAGCAGATCAAAGAGGCCGTGGCCGCGCATTGGCTAAAGACTGCGAAGGGCAACTCGGCGGACCGTTTTGATCCGAAACGTCCCGGCCTCTCGGCATATCAGTGGACTGCCAGTGGCGTTTCCCTCACGAAAGCGGGCGAATTCTCCGTGGCGCTGGAGGGCGACCGCCTGTTGTCACGGATTCATCCTTCCGGCTACTTCAGCGATTTGCTCAGCACGAAGGAACGCGCTGTGCTTTTCTCCAATCGCTTCCAATGCGAGGGCGGCACGCTGTGGTTTCGTCTGGCGGGCAATGGTGGCGTGAAGTTCAAATACGTGGTGCAGAATTACCCGCGCACCGGCACCATTCACAAGGCCGTGGAACTCAAGGAGGCCAAAGAGGAAAAGCTCGGCTGGCGCAGCCTCGATCTCGAATTCTGGAAGGGCGACGAGATATTCATCCAGGTGACGACTTCCGCCGACATGCCTGCGGAGTTCAGCAACGATTCGCGCTCGTGGTTCGGCCTCACGGATGTGGCCATCACCAAGGATAAAAATCCTCCGCCCTCCACCGAGGAGCGTCTGGTCTTCTCCGTGCCAGAGACGATTCGCGCGTGGCAGAGCGGCACGCTCAGCGACGAGTATGCGGAGGCGCTCGACCAGCTCCTGCAAACCGGAAAACTGGCGAATAATCTCGCCGAGATGCCTGAGGCCGCCGCGCTCGTGAAACGCTATCGCGATCTCGAATCAAAGCTCCCCATGCCCACTCGTGTCCCTGGCATCATCGAGGCCGATGCCAAAGACGCGCCGCTCTTTGTCCGTGGCGAGCACAAACAGCCTGCTGAACTCGTCCCGCGCCGTTTTCTCGATGCCCTCGATCCCACGCCCTTCAACACAAAATCCAGCGGCCGCCTCGAACTCGCCGAGCACATGGCGGACATGCAAAACAATCCGCTCACCGCACGTGTCATCGTCAATCGCGTGTGGCATCATGTCTTCGGTCGCGGCATCGTCGCCAGCGTCGATAACTTCGGCAAACTCGGCGATCTGCCGACGCATCCCGAGCTGCTCGATTTCCTCGCGCAGCGCTTCATTGCATCCGGCGGTAGCATCAAGAGCCTGCTGCGTGACATCTTGTTCTCCAAGGCCTTCCAAAGAAGTGCTCAGTCCTCAGTGCTCAGTGCTCAGTTGGACCCGGAAAACAAGCTGCTCTCCCATTGGAGCATCCGCCGATTGGAAGCCGAGGCCATTCGCGACTCCATCGTCACACTCTCCGGGAAATTCGATCCTACGCCCTTCGGCGAATCCGCTGACGCCGGTGATCCACGACGCAGCATCTACATCAAAGTCATCCGCAACTCACTGAACCCCTTCCTCACCACTTTCGATGCCCCCGTGCCCTTCGCCACGCGCGGCAAACGCGACATCACCAACGTCCCCGCGCAGTCACTCGCGCTGCTCAATGACACACGCGTTATCGACTGGTCACGCGGCTGGACACTGCGCACGATCAACGATGCCAAAAACCGTCCCGACGCCCTGCGCATCCGGCAGATGTTCCGCGAGGCATTCTCCCGCGATGCCACCGATGACGAAGTGAAGCAAAGCCTCGCCTATTTGACCACGCTTCAGGCCGAAAGCACCGAGCAGGCGCAGAAACTCACCGAACAAGAAAAGCAGCTCTCCGCCTTGAATGGTCAAATCGCTGCCATCCTCGATCCTGCCCGCAATAAACTCCTCGCAGGCCAGCCATCGGCCCCACCTGCACTATCCGCCCCATCGCCCCTCGCCGAATGGACCTTCGACAAGGATTCGAGCGACACGAAAGGCAGGCTCTCGCTCACCTTCACCGGCTCTGCCCGCATCGAAAACGGCGCGTTGGTGCTCGATGGCAAATCCATGGCAGAAAGCGGTGCCTTGCCGAAAAAACTCACCACCAAGACCCTCGAAGCCTGGGTCATGCTCGACAACCTCACTCAGCGTGGCGGTGGTGTCATCACCGTGCAGGAGCGCGACGGTGGCGTGTTTGATTCCCTCGTCTTCGCCGAAAAAACGCCCGCGCATTGGGTCGCCGGCAGCGATCATTTCAATCGCAGCGAGCTATTTGAAGGCACCGCAGAGACTGACGCCGCCACACGCCCCGTGCATGTCGCCGTCGTGTATCAGGCCGATGGCACCATCACCGGCTATCGCGATGGCAAACCCTACGGTCGCAGCTATCGCAAGGCTCCTGGCTTTCTCTTCGAGCCAGGAAAGAGCCAGATCCTCCTCGGCTGCCGCCACGGCAGCCCGGCTGGCAACAAAGGCCTCAGCGGCCGCATCTACCGCGCCCGACTCTACGACCGCGCTCTCACCGCCGATGAAATCGCCCAAACGTCACGCGTCGAATTCACCACGCTCACCGAGACCGACATCCTCGCAAAGCTAACCGACTCGCAGCGCCAGCAACTCAGCATTCTTCAGGCCCAAAGAGACCAACTCACCCAATCTCTCGAATCTGCTCGCAACAGCACCAGTGACGATGATCCGAAGGTGCAGGCTTGGACGAGCCTCGCGCAGAGCCTCATCAACCTCAAAGAGTTCATCTATTTGCAATGAATGCCATGAATCGCCGCCAACTCATCTCCCGCGCCTCCACCGGCTTCGGCATGGCCGCTCTGGCAGGTCTTATGCAGGAAGAGTCGCAAGCCGCGCTCGTGCATCGTGCGAAGCGCTTCGCCCCCAAAGCACGCTCGGTCATCTTCCTCTACATGAGCGGCGGCGTGTCGCATGTCGATTCGTTCGATCACAAGCCGATGCTCAAGAAGTTCGCGGGTAAGCCGATGCCGGGGGACGTGAAGAAGACGCAGTTCAACAACAACGGCACCGTCCAGCCGTCGCACTGGGACTTCAAACGCTACGGGCAGTCGGGGCTTGAGGTGAGCGACATGTTCCCGCAGATCGGCGGCGTGGCGGATGATCTTTGCATGATCCGCAGCATGACGGCCAAGTTCAGCGAGCATGCGCAGGGGAACTTTTTCATGCACACCGGCTTTCCCTTCCTCGGTTTCCCCAGCGCTGGCGCGTGGACGAGTTACGGCCTCGGCGCCGAGTCACGCGATCTTCCTGGTTACGTCGTGCTGCAAAGCGGCGGCGCGGCGACTCCGCATGGCGGCGTGGGCCTGTTTAGCAATGGATTCCTGCCCGCGCAGCATCAGGCCAGCATCGTGAAGGCCGATGAAGCCGAAGCGGTCGCCAACATCCGCCCGCGCCAGCCGCACGACATGCAGCGCAGACAGCTCGATTTCATCGGCGCGATGGACCGCCGCTTCGTCAGCACCACGCAGCACGACATGCATGTGGAGGCCGCCATTTCGAACTACGAGATGGCCTGGCGCATGCAATCCGCCGTGCCCGAGCTGTGTGAGATCTCGGGTGAATCCGAAGCCACTCGCAAACTCTACGGCCTCGACGACCCCGAGCCGAAAAAAGCCGCCTACGCCCGCCAGTGCCTACTCGCACGGCGACTCGTCGAGCGCGGCGTGCGCTTCATCGAGCTCAGCACGCTCGCCTACAACCTCGGCGGCGGCAATGGAGCCAATCCATGGGATCATCACAGCTCGCTCAATGAAGGCCACGGCAAGATGGCGAATCAAATCGACCAGCCCATCGCCGCGCTCATCAAAGACCTCCGCTCACGCGGACTGCTCGACAGCACACTCATCGTTTGGGCCGGCGAGTTCGGCCGCACGCCTTTCGCACAAGGCAGCAACGGCCGCGATCACAACCCCTACGGCTTCACCGTCTGGATGGCCGGTGGCGGAGTCAAAGGCGGCCACACCTATGGCTCCACCGACGAATTCGGCTACAACGCCACCGAGAACGTCTGCACTGTCTATGACCTGTGGGCAACCGTGCTTCACCTCATGGGCGTGGATCATGAACAACTGACGTATCGATTCAGTGGCCGTGATTTACGGCTCACCGACGTGCATGGGAATGTGCTGCGCGACATCATCGCCTGATGAACTCACACCTCTCACGCCGACAGATTCTCTCCAGCGCCTCCACGGGCTTTGGGATGGCGGCGTTGGCGGGATTGATGCAGGCGGAGACGCCGATCGTGCATCGCGCGAAGCGTTTCGCACCGAAGGCACGCAGCGTGATCTTTTGCTACATGAGCGGCGGCGTGTCGCACATCGACTCCTTCGATCCGAAGCCGCTGCTGGAGAAATACGCGGGTCAGCCGATGCCCGGCGAGGTGAAGAAGACGCAGTTCAACAACAACGGCACCGTGCAGCCTGCGCACTGGGCGTTTCATCGTCACGGACAGTCCGGCATCTCGGTGAGCGAGCTGTTTCCGCACATGGCGACGCTCGCCGACGAGATCTGCGTGATCCGCAGCATGACGGCGAAATTCAGTGAGCATGCGCAGGGCAATTTTTTCATGCACACCGGTTTTCCGTTTCTCGGTTATCCGAGCGCCGGAGCGTGGACGAGCTACGGCCTCGGGACGGAATCACGTGATCTGCCGGGCTATGTCGTGCTGCAAAGCGGCGGTGCCAGCGTGCCACATGGCGGCGTCGGTTTGTTCAGCAATGGATTCCGTCCCGCGCAGCATCAGGCCAGCATCATCAAGGCGGATGAAGCCGAGGCTGTGGAGAACATCCGCCCGCAGCAGCCTCGCGACAGCCAGCGCCGCCAACTCGACTTCATCGGCGCGATGGACCGTCGCTTCGCCAGCACCACGCAGCACGACATCCACGTCGAAGCCGCCATCTCGAACTACGAACTCGCCTGGCGCATGCAATCCGCCGTGCCCGAGCTTTGCGACATCTCTGGCGAGACCGATGCCACGAAGAAGCTCTATGGCATGGACGGCCCTGACTCCACGCGCACCGCTTATGCTCGCCAGTGTCTTCTCGCTCGACGCTTGGTGGAGCGAGGCGTACGTTTTGTCGAGCTGAGTTGCCTGCCGCAGAAGCTCGGAGCTGGGCAAGCACCCAATCCCTGGGATCAGCATGGCCAGATCAAAAAAGGCCATGGCAACATGGCCTATCAGGTCGATCAGCCCATCGCCGCGCTCGTCAAAGACCTCAAATCACGCGGCCTGCTCGACAGCACCCTCGTCGTATGGGCTGGTGAGTTTGGCCGCACGCCCTTTGCCCAAGGCACCGATGGCCGCGATCACAACCCCTACGGCTTCACCATCTGGATGGCAGGTGGAGGTATCAAGCCCGGCCACATTTACGGAGCCACCGACGACTTCGGCTACCACGCCATCGAAAACGCCTGCACCGTCTATGACATGTGGGCCACGGTGCTGCACCTCATGGGCATCGACCACGAACAACTCACCTACCGCTTCAGTGGCCGCGACCTGCGGCTCACGGATGTGCATGGGAATGTGCTAACGGACATCATCGCGTGAATTGAAATGCCAAAGGGCTGCTTGTGGCAGCCCTTTGGGATGAATGATTGCGGATGAGGGCAGCCGCGCCCCGGTGGATCAGGCCTCCAACTTCCAGGGACCGCGATATTCGCGAGTAAGGAGTTTGGACGCGTCGGCATCACCGATGATCTCTTCCTTGGCGGGGTCCCACTTGATGGAACGGTTCGTGAAGAAGGAAATGAGGGCGAGGTGGCCGGGCGTGGCGCTGCGGTGGGCGGTTTCGACCGGGGTGACGGTGGGTTGGCGACTTTTCACGCAGTCGAGGAAGTTGCGATGATGGCCCTTGGTTTCGTAGAGGCGGGTTTTGATGACATCGTCACCGAGTTTCGGAGCGACGGCGGCTTCGATCACCTCGCTGTTCGGATCTTTTTCATCTTTGCGCTTCTTGACGATTTTCTTGAGGGCGGGGTTTGAGCAGTCGAAAGCGCCGTTACGGTTCACATAGACCCAGCCGTCAGTGCCGATCCATTTGGTGCCCATCTTGATGTCATCGTGACCGCCAGCGATGATCATGGTGATGTCACCCGCGTATTTCGCCTCGGCGCGATATTTGGTGGCGGTGTTCCAGATGTCGGTGCGCGGCGGCATGTCCACCTGGCTCGGATTGACCTCAATGGGGCCGCTGCTGTCCATATCCATGCCCCAATGCGCGATGTCACAGTGATGGCCGATCCAGTCGAGGAGCTGACCACCGCCAATGTTGTAATCCCAGCGCCAGTTTTTGTGAACACGGCACTCGATGTAGTCCTGCATCGCGGCAGGCCCGATCCACATCTCGTAATCGAGCTCGGCGGGCGGTGGCGTGACGCTGCGCTTGTCGCCAGTCTTGGCGAAGTCGTTGTGACCGCTCGGCAGGCCGACATGCACCTCCTTGAGCTTTCCAATAAGGCCGTTGCGGACGATTTCCGCACCGATGCGGAAATTGTCCTCGCTGCGCTGCCAAGAACCGGTCTGCCAGATGCGTCCATGCTTCTGCACCGCTTTCACAATGGCCTGCTGCTCGGCGATGGTGCGAGCGAGCGGCTTCTCGCCGTAAATGTCTTTGCCGTTCTTCGCCGCTTCGATGGAAGTGAGCGCATGCCAGTTGTCGGGCAGGGCGAGCATGACGGTGTCGATGTCCTTGCGGGCCATCAGCTCTCGGTAGTCGTGGTAGGGCTTGCAGTCCTGGTTCTT
This sequence comes from Akkermansia muciniphila, assembly GCA_945882215.1. GTDB lineage: Bacteria > Verrucomicrobiota > Verrucomicrobiia > Verrucomicrobiales > Verrucomicrobiaceae > Prosthecobacter. Next base: position 23,108 of record CAMCWM010000048.1, read on the forward strand.
GTAAGCGCCGTTGATGGTGTTGAGCGCCTTCTCAAGGTTGCGTTTGTCGATGTCACAGGCAGCGACGATCTGGCAGTCCTGCTCTTGGAGAAATTTGGCCGTGTTGCCCGGTCCCATCATGCCCCAGCCGAAGACGGCCATGGTGATCTTGCTGGAGGGCGCGTTCTGTCCGAGCACGCTGGCGGGAATGATCGTGGGAAAGCCGATGGCGGCGGCTGTGCGGCCAATGAACTGACGACGGGAGGATGCGGGAAGGCGTTTCATGGTGGAGGTTGAGTTGATGGAGTGTTTTTAATCGAAAGCGTGGCGACAAGTCCAGCCGCAAATCAGAACATCACCACCGTGAGCTTCTTCGGACCATGGGCTCCGAGGATGATGATGCGCTCGATGTCGCCGGTGCGGCTGGGACCAGTGATCAGTGTCGTGAGGCTAGGCCAGGCGGCGCCGTAGCGCTGCTGGATGAGTTCGTAGCCAGCGGGAAGATCGGGCAGCAATTGATCACGGCGGGCGATGACGACATGATGTGGCGGCAACACGCTCAGCGCACGACCACCGCCGCTGCGGGCGGTGAGAAACACGCTGCCGGTTTGCGCGATGAGCGCATCGCACTCGGTGATGCCGGCGTCGCAGGCTTCGAGTTCGTTCGCGTCGTAGCCTTCGGTGGTGTCCAGAAGCGGGCTGAAGCCTGAACTGCGAACGAGGGCGTCCGTCAGCTCACCGCGATGCGTGGCGAGCTTTTTCCAGCCGTGGGAGACGGCGAGTTCGGCGAGTTTGGCTTTGGCAGCGGATTCGTCGGCGCAGAGGAAGAACTCGGCGCGGAGGAATTCGGCGTTTGCCGCGAATTGCGGGATCAAATCGGTGACGGCTGGCAATACGGCGCGTTTTTGCGTGGCAGTTGCCTCAAAGGGCTGCGGGTGCGTGTCGGAGAGGGCTTCTTCGACGCGGGCGAGAATGAGATCGCGGGAGGTGGTTGCCGTTATGGGGCGTTTGGGAGCCGTGGGGGCATGCGTGGGACTCGTCAGAGGAAACGGAGTGGTCTGGCTCGTCGGATGGTGCGGTATGTTTCGAGAGCGCCACCAATCCTTGAAGCTCTGCGGGGCCATGGCGGGTGCGGTGCGCGTTTTCGTCCACGCACGCATCGGATCGAGGGGCGTGGCGGAGATGAGCTTGTGCAGCGGCTGGGCGAGTTTGGCGAGCTTGGTGCCGATTTGATAGACGGCGGGCTTGTTGATGCTTTTGGCGAACAAACGCCACGCGAAGCTTTCGAGTGGATCGGGGCGCTCTTTGACGGCATTGCGGCGATTTTGCAGCAGATGGTGATGGAGGTCGATTTTGACCGGACAGGTGGCGGTGCAGGCACCGCAGAGGCTGGAGGAGGCACTGAGGTGCTTCCAGTCCTGCAAACCGCGCAGGTGCGGGGTGATGACGCTGCCGATGGGACCCTGATAGGTGGTGCCGTAGCTGATGCCGCCGATGTTTTTAAAGATGGGGCACACGTTCAGGCACGCGCCACAGCGGATGCAGTGAAGGGCGTCGCGCTGCTCTGCATCAGCGAGGAGGGCGGTGCGGTGATTGTCGAGCAGAACGACATGCCATTCCTCTGGCCCGTCGATCTCGCCGGGCTGGCGTGGGCCGGCGTAGGCGGTGTTGTAGCAGGTGATGGGCTGCCCGGTGCCTGCGGTGGCGAGCATGGGAAGGAAGAGCGCGAGGTCGGCCATCTTCGGCAGCACTTTTTCGATGCCGACGAGAGAGATCATCGTCTTCGGAAGCGCGCCGGTGAGGCGGGCGTTGCCTTCGTTCTCGGTGATGGAGAGCATGCCGGTCTCGGCGATGATGAAATTGGCTCCAGTGATGCCTGCGTCGGCGGTGAGGTAGGTTTGGCGCAGGAAGCGTCGGGCGATCATCGTGAGCTCCTCGGGATCGTCGGTGGGAGCCGCTTTTAGCTTGTTCTCAAAGAGATCGCTGATCTCCTGCATGCTGAGATGCATGCACGGAGCCACGAAGTGATAGGGCGGCTCGTTGCGGAGCTGCTGGATGAACTCACCGAGGTCGTTTTCGAGCACGTGGTAACCGGCTTTCTCCAGATGATCGTTGAGGTGGATCTCCTCGGAGGTCATCACCTTGCTCTTGATGATGCGTTTCACCTGACGGCGCTCAAGGATTCCGAAAATAATCTTCCGCGCCTCCTCACTGTCCTTCGCCCAATGGACGACAGTACCGCGTGCGGTGGCGTTTTTCTCGAACTCGATCAAATGCTCATGCAGGACGCTGATCGCGCCCTTTTTCGTCTGCGAGGCGAGGATGCGCGCCTGCTGCCAGTCTTGGAAGAACCCCTGCGACCGTGTGCGTGCGTCGTAATACTTCCACATGCCGGTGTGGATGCGCTCGCGATGCACGAGGTCGTTCGTGAGGCGCGTGGCTTCGTGGAGGAATTCTGTTTTGGCGCTCATGAACGTGAGGTGAGAATCTCTGCGAGGTGGATGGTCTTCAGCGGCTGTTTTTGAGCGGTTAGGAGGCCTTGGAGGTGCATGAGGCAACTGCTGTCGGCGCTGACCATGTATTCGGCGGTGGTGTCGCGGGCGGAGGCGCATTTGACCTCACCCATGGCGGTGGAGATCATGGGGAACTTGGTGGCAAAGGTTCCGCCGAAGCCGCAGCAGGTCTCGGCTTCCTTCATTTCGACCAGTTCGAGGCCGCGCACTTTTTCAAGGAGCTGACGGGCGGGTTTTTTGAGGTTCAACTCGCGCAGGCCGTGGCAGCCGTCGTGGTAGGTGACCTTGTGTGGAAACTCGGCCCCGAGATCGGTGACGCCGAGTTTGTTGACGAGGAAGTCGGTGAATTCCCAGCACTTGTTGGAAAGCGCGGCGGCCTCGGCTTCCTCGGACTGACCGTGAAACAGTTCTTTGTAGAAGACCTTGAGCATCACACCGCAGGATCCGGAGGCGATGACGACGGCCTCGGCATCGCGCAGACGTTTCAACACAGGTCGGGCGGCTTCACGCGCTTCATCCCAATAACCGGCGTTGAACGGTGGCTGGCCGCAGCAGCCGAGTTCCTCAGGGTAGTCGATCTCATGGCCCAGTTTCTCCAGGATATTCATGATGCTGATGCCCGCCTTCGGGCTGATGAGATCGACGAAGCACGGGATGAAGAGGGTGATGAGCATTTTTGATTTTGGATTTCGGAACGCCGATTGAAAAGGCTTTTCAACCCTCGCTTCTATCTCCGAAATCCAAATCAGCAGCTTGTGGGCACTCTTTGGGCGAGCTTCACGCTGTGCGGGATGGCACCGAGGACAAAGCCGAGGCAATCGACGGCTCCTTGGGGCTTGCCAGGCAATGCGATGACGAGACTGCGGTCCACGACCGCAGCGAGGCTTCGGCTGAGGATGGCGTTCGGAGTGAGTTCGAGGGACTTCATGCGCATGACCTCGCCGAAGCCGGGAATTTCGACGCGCATGATGCTGCGGATGGCTTCGGGGGTGACATCGCGCTCGGCAATGCCGGTGCCGCCAGTGGTGAGTATCAGACCGCAACCTTGAGCCGAAAAGGAGCGGATGGCGTCTTGAATGCGCGGCATGTCATCAGGCACGATGGCTTCGGCAGTGACGCTCCAGCCGTAATCTTCGGCGGCTTTCCGCAACGCGGGGCCGCCGAGATCGTCATAGACGCCCTGACTGGCACGGTCGGAGACAGTGATGATGCCGACTTGCATTCGAAGTGCGCGCCGATTCGATTTGCGAAGAACCCAAGCAGCCGGGTTGTAACTTTATTGGGCTTGGGGCTTCGCACCGACCTGGGTTTTGTCATCGGACTTGGCCGCCGTGGTGGGCTGGCGGTCGAGGTCGATGAGATCACGAAGGATGTGGATGGTTTCCAATTTCACGGGTTCTAGGCCGTAGGGGAACTTGGAACCGTCATTGGGATTGTCGTCGTCCTTCGAGGCGGTGCGCATGCCGGAGTTCATTTCCTTGGTGAAGGCAGAATCGGGGACAAGTTCGGGCTTGTCCACGTTGTCGAGCGTGAGGTGGTAGATCTTGAAGCCGTTGTCCTTGAGGCGTTCGGCGGTTTCCTTGGTGCGTTTTTCGCGTTCCTCGCTCTGCTTGTCGCGACGGGTCTCGGTTTCCATGCGCTCTTTCTCACGTTCCTGGAGGTTCAGGGTGACGGTGTTGCGGTCGATCTTTTCTTTCAGGCGCTTGGATTCGTCCAACACGTTCTGGAACTCGGGATTGGCGGTGATGCGGCTTTTCACGCGTGCGTTGATCTCCTCGGCGGGGAAGGGATCCTTGCGGAAGAGGGGGTATTTGCGCGGAGGAATGGTGTCGTAAGGCAACGGATTTTCAGCGGAGCCTTCACCAATGTCGAGGACATCGCGGATGGAGGGCAGTTTCACATCGGGCTCGACACCTTTGAGCTGGGTGGAGCCGCCGGCGATGCGGTAGAACTTCTGGATGGTGACCTTGAGGTCTCCGGCGGCTTTTTTGTCGCTGAAGAAGGGCATGTAGCGCTCAACGGGCAGGATGGTCTGCACGGTGCCTTTGCCGAAGGTGGACTGGTCGCCGACGATGAGGGCGCGGCGATAATCCTGCAGCGCGGCGGCGAGAATCTCGGAGGCGGAGGCGCTGGCTTTGTTGGTGAGGACGATCATGGGGCCGTCATAGACGGGTTTTTCGTTTTCGCAGTCGCGCCAGGAGATGCTGCCGCGCCAGTCTTTGGCCTGAACGACGGGACCAGCGGGAACGAAGAGGCCGGTAAGCTTGATGGCTTCATCAAGGGAGCCACCGCCGTTGTCGCGGAGGTCGAGGACGAGACCGTCGATTTTTTCCTTCATGAGACGGCGGAGGAGGCGTTCCACATCGGCGCTGGTGCTGACGGTGCCGTTTTCCATGTCGGCATAGAAATTGGAGAGATTGATCCAGCCAACCTTGAGCGGCTTGCCAAGATCGGGCGGAGTGACGAGCATCTCAGCATTGGCGAGCTTTTCCTTGAGCGGGACTTCGTCGCGAACAATGGCGATGATGCGATTGGCAGAAGGATCGTCAGCAGGAACGATCTTGATGCGGACGGTGGTCCCCTTCTCGCCGCGGATCATGTCCACGATCTTCTGGAGCTTGAGGTACTTCACATCGACGAACTCTTCTTCGCCTTGGGCGACGGCGATGATGCGGTCATTGAGCTTGAGCTCGCCCTGTTTGTCGGCCGGGCCACCGACGACGATGCCCTGGATTTCAGCGCCATCGTCCTTCTGGCCGAGCAACGCGCCGATGCCCACGAGTTTGTGCGACATGTGGATTTTGAAGTTGTCGCTCTCGTCCGTGCTCATGTACTCGGTGTGCGGATCGTAAGCAGTGGCGAGACTGGAGAGGAAGAAGTTCACAACGTCCTTGCTGTCATTCTCCTCGATGCTTTCAAGCAAGCGCTCGTAGTCTTTCAAGACGCGTTCCTTGGGAGTCATGTCCTTCTCGTCTTTGTCTTTCTTGGCCGCAACCTTCGGAAGTTCAGGCGTACCGGGTGTCTTGGGCGTGTCGGGGGCTTGCACCTCAGGCTTTGCGGCACCTGCGGCCACGTTCACGGTTTTTTCTGGGGAGTCCTTTGGTTTCGCCTCGGCAGTGCCGTCCTTTTGAGCGGCAGCAGCTTTCTCGGCCTTTTTCTTTTCATCACGGGCCCGAGCTTCATCGACCAGGCGCTCGGCTAGAAGGTTGTCCTCAATGATATCGAGCCATATCTTGTCCTGGGCAGCCTTGTCCTTGGGCCAGGGCGACTTGTCGCGTTTGATCTCAATGGCGCGTTTCGAATCGAAGGTGAATTTCTCGGATTCGATGGCCTTCTTGAGGAAATCGACGCGCTCCTTCACGCGCTCCTTGTAGATGTCGTAGATCTCAATGGCGGGACTGATGTTCCGCATGAGCACATGATCATCGAGCGTGGTTTCATACTTGTCCTTGAACCCTGCGACATCCTGTTCGGTGAAGAAGATGTGCTTGAAGTCGAGCATGTTCAGGTAGTTGTGCAGCATCGTGCCGGACACCTTGTCGTCGAAGTCCTGCTTCGAGTAGTGGTGGTTCTGCAGCATGTAGGCCACATGCATGGCCACCTGGCCAAAGTTGGTCTCCGCTTGCGCCGAGGGAATGAGAAGCGCGAGGGCGGAAGCCGCTGCCGCGACGGGGGTGAGGATGAATCGAGTCATTGGGGGGATGGACGTCCAGAGCTATAACGAACCTCGCGGACCGTTTTGCGTTCAGATTTTGCCTTTTCCGAGTTGAAAAGTCCACCTCTTTCCCGTCTTTCGCCTCCCCCATGCCTGAAATCTCCACTTTTACCGGCGGCATCGCCGCCACGAACGGTCATCTACTGTCCCTGCCCGGCGGCAACGTGCTGGTGGATGCGCCCGATGGCATCGCGGACTGGCTGCTCAGGCAAAACGTGCGCGTGGACGCGCTTTTCCTCACGCACCAGCACTTCGATCACGTTCTCGACGCCGCAGCAGTCAAAACGCAGCATGGCTGCCGGGTTTACGCCTTTGCACCCTTTTCACGTGAGCTGACCCTGGAGCGGCTCTACGGCGCGGTGACAGGCAGTTCCTTCTCCGTGCCCGAGTTCGAAGTCGATGAAGTCCTCGAAGGCAAGGACACACTGGATG
>CAMCWM010000049.1 GCA_945882215.1 Akkermansia muciniphila
GACCGGAAAGGAGACCGCCTTTGGCGACGGGACGAGCCACGGCCTCGTGCCGTTCGTGCGAACGCCTGCGGGGACGCTCATCAGTGGCAAAGGGCAGCGCTCCACCGATGGCGGCCAGACCTGGCAGCCGATCAAGCCCTTCCCGGATGTCTTCACGCAAGGCTGGCGGCATGAGATGATGGGCCTGAACAACGGCTGGCTGCTGGCCTCGCAAATCGTCGGTCCGGGTGTCGGCGGTGACATCATCAACTTCATCCTCTCGCGCGATGACGGGCAGACCTGGGATCTGGCACATCCGGTGGAGTTCTACAACCCGGGCCGCCCCATCGGCGGACGTGCCTGCCCGCGCACGGTGGAGATCGACGCGGAGACGCTCGGCACGATCTATTATGACACCGATGAAAAGCAGCCCGGGGGATCCGGGGTGTTTTTCAGAAGGACGCAAAGGCGGAAAAGCTGAAAGTGGAAAGTGGAAAGCAGAGACTGGGAGTGATGGAGCTTGGGCTTCGCAGTCTTGCTCAAGAAGTGCCCGGCGGAGTTCACCCGCCTCGTGGAGCGCGGGGTGAATGCGCCGCCGATGAACGTGAACCGCTAATCCCACGCCCGCTTCCACGACCTGACCCATTCGGACGGAGACAGGCTTTTCCGAGTGTTTCGTGCCTTCCGTAGGCCAGTCGTTGGCTGTTGGTTGATCCGCTGGAACATCACGCTAACAGGAAACATGACTCTCACGCTTCCCAAGTGGTTCGACCTCCACACCCACTTCCGCCAAGGCCCGGCGATGGTTTCCTATCTCAAAGCGCATCTCGACATGGGCTGCGCGGGCGCTTTGGCGATGCCGAACACGCAGCCGCCGGTGTCGCGCGTCTCGGGAGCGGCGCAAAGCGATGACTGGAGCATTGAAAGCTATTCTGCCGAGCTGCGAGCGTCCGGCGGGCAGGCCTTTGAGCAGCTCATCGTGCCGCTTTACCTCACGCGGCAGACCACGGCGGCGATGATCCGCGAAGGTGCGGCCTCCGGACTGCTGCGGGCCTGCAAATACTACCCGCCGCATGGCACGACGAACTCGGAGCATGGCATGCCGATGGACGATCTGATCGGAGGCGAGGTATTCCGCGCCATGCAGGAGCACGGCATCGTGCTGTGCATCCACGGCGAGCAGCACGCTCTAAGCGGGCCGGACTACATCGACGCACAGCAGAACGCCGAGACACGTTTCTACACGAAGCGCATGCCACGCCTCATCAAAGCGCATCCGAAACTGCACATCGTCTGCGAGCACATCACCACGCGCACGGCGGCGGAGTTTGTGGCGAGCGCTCCCGAGCATGTCGGAGCGACGATCACGCCGCAGCATCTGCTCTACACGCTGGGACATCTGATTCAGGGGCTGAAGTATCACCTCTACTGCCTGCCCATCGTGAAATTTCAGGATGATCGTGCTGCGTTGCGTCACGCCGTGACGACGGCAGGCCAGACCAAGTTCTTCGCGGGCACGGACAGCGCTCCGCACACCAAGAAGGCCACCGCCTGCGGCTGCGCGGCAGGTTGTTTCACCGGCGGCTGCGCTCCTCAGCTCTATGCGATGGCGTTTGAAGAAGCAGGCGTCGATCTCGGCACCAGCGAAGGCCAGGCCCTCTTCGAGCGCTTTCTCTGCCTCAACGGCCCCGCTTTCTACGGCTTCCCGTCCTCACAGCAGCGTTTCCAGATGGAGAAAGTTCCATCACAAACAGCAATCCTCGAAACACCCGCCGGTCCCGTGACGCCGCTGCCGCTAGGCATGGGCATCGAGCTGACGTGGCGGATGATTGGCTGAGAAGTGTGTGTCGAAGCTGCGAAGAATCCTGATGCGGACAGGAGTGTCCGCGCTCCCTTTCCAGCCCATGCCATCCCTGAACGTCATCGCCACGCTGCGCACCTGCTACACCGACAAGTTCGGCGTACCGCGCCAGTCTGGACTGGTGCCGGCCGCGTGGGGCGTGATTGAGTTTGAGCCAGCGTATCGTCGCGTCGAAGCGGTGCGCGGCATTGAGGAGTTCAGCCACCTGTGGCTCATCACGCAGTTTCATCTCGTGACCGAAGAACCGACCTCACTCACGGTGCGACCGCCGAAACTCGGTGGGAATGAGAAACGCGGCGTGTTCGCCACACGCTCGCCGTTTCGACCAAATCGGCTGACGTTGAGCGTGGTGAAGCTTGATCGTGTGGAACTGGACGGCGACCTGGCGCCGCGATTGTTCGTGTCCGGCGTCGATCTGGTCGATGGGACACCTGTTTTCGACATCAAACCGTATGTGCGCTACGCGGATTCGATTCCCGAGGCCCGCAGCGGCTTTGCGGACACGCCGCCACCGCCGGTTCCGGTAATCTGGGAGTGTGGAAGCCTCGTGCCTGACGACGTGCGAGTGATCATCGCTCAATCCCTCGCCCAACAGCCGCAGCCTGCTTATCACGACGACTCAGATCGTGAATATGCGACGGAGATCGCAGGCTGGCGGGTGAAGTGGGCTGCGACCACCGGCGGGGCAAGAGTGAAGTCGTGCGAATTCGTTGGGTGAACGACAAGAGGAACCATCTGCTGCATGCCATCGACCGACCTACCCATTCGCGCCGCCACGGAAATCGCCATTGCTCACGGCATCATACCGGACCGCTGCGACATTCTGCAAAATGGCAGCACGCTGGTTCTACGGCTCACGGAGACACTGGTGGCCCGTGTGGTGCAGGATCGCGACGGGCCGCGCCAGGGCACGGAGTGGTTTGCACGGGAGAATGCCATCGCGCAGCATCTTACGCAGCTCGGTGCGCCGGTGATCCCGTTGCATCCCGATTTACCACCGGGACCGCATGAGCACCTGGGGTATCCGCTGAATTTTTGGGAGTTTGTCACAAGGATCGAAGCTGAACCCGATCCTGCCGAGATCGGCCGCACGCTGCGCCAGTGTCACGAAATCATGAGCCATTTTCCAGAGCCGCTGCCGAAACTGGCCATCCTCACCGAGAGTCTCGCCATCCTGGATGAGCGGGAGCTATTCGCTGAACCAACACAGCAGATGCTGCGGGATCATCTCTCGACTTCCATCGACGTGCTGGGTGCATTCCCGCACCAGCCGCTGCATGGTGATGCGCACATGGGCAATCTCATGAACACGACCCACGGCCTGCTGTGGACGGATTGGGAGGACACCTTCGCGGGTCCAGTCGAGTGGGATCTAGCCTCGATCATCTGGAACGCGCAGATTCTGGAGGAAGATCACGCCAAGGTGAAGGCGATCTTGGACGCGTATGGTCCTGTGGATGACGAGGCGCTGAACCAAAGCCTCATCGGACGCGCGGCGGTGATGACGGCGTGGTATCCCATCCTGTATCCGAATCCGAATGAAGAGCGGCAGAGGAGACTCCGGAGCCGGATCGAATGGCTGGAGCAGATGCGACAATGACCACGATGCGGCAAGCCGCTCCTGCATCCGAGCGTAATGGTCTGAGATTCCACCCCGACAAACCATGAATGCTCCGCTTTCCACCCGTCGTGCTTTTTTAAAAACCTCCGGTGCACTGGCCGCGTCCTCCGCCTTTGCGGTATCGCCAAATGACAAGATCTCCGTGGCATGTATCGGCATTCGCGGGCGCGGGAACTCAGTGATGCACAGCTTCATCGCGGAGGCGGACTGTGAGGTGACGCATCTGTGCGATGTGCGGGAAGCTGTGTTGACGCAGCGCGCAGCGGAGGTGAAGGCGAAGACGGGGAAGATGCCAAAGCTGGTGAAGGATTACCGCGAACTGCTGAGCGATCCGTCGATTGATGCTTTCATGGTGGCCACGCCGGACCACTGGCATGCATTGCTGACCATCGAGGGCTGTCTGGCGGGCAAGGATGTGTATGTGGAGAAACCGGCGAGCCACAACATCCTCGAAGGGAAAGTCGCGGTGGCCGCAGCGCGAAAGAAGGACCGCATGGTGCAGATGGGCACGCAGATCCGCAGCGCGAAATTTCTGCATGAGGCGCGTGAATTTGTGAAGAGCGGCGCGCTTGGAAAAGTCATCACGGGCCGTGCCTGGGAAACGGGGAGATCGGGCGCGGTGAAGCTCGCCGCCAATGGCACGCCACCTGCGGGCATCGACTACAACCTCTGGCAGGGGCCATCGCCTGAGCGCGCTTATAATCAAACCATCGTCGAGGGCGCTTGGCGCTGGATGTTCGACTATGGCACGGGCGATCTCGGCAACGACGGCGTGCATCGCATCGACTACTGCCGCTATGTCATGGGACTCGATACCTTCCCCGAGGCGATCAGCGCGTCAGGCGGCAAGTTTTTCTTCGATGACGATCAGCAGTGGCCAGACACGCAAATGGTGACCTATGACTTCCCCGGCCACATCATCCAGTATGAGATGCGCCTCTGGTCCAAGTCGAAGCTCTTCGGCGCTGGCGAAGGCGCGGTGATCTATGGCGAAAACGGCTGGATGCAGCTCACGAACACCTCCTGGAAGGCCTACGATCCCGACGGTAAGATCATCAAAGAAGGCAGCAGCGACGTCGGCCAGACGGCGCATGTGCGGAACTTCCTCGACGCCGTGCGCAGCCGGAAACGCGAGTCGCTCAATCAAGAGATCTACTCCGGCCACATCAGCACGGTGATGTGCCACGCCGGCAACATCGCCTGGCGCACCGGCAAGAAGCTGCAGTTCGACGCGAAGACGGAGACCTTCGATGACGCGGAGGCGAATGCGCTCATCGGTCGCGAGCACCGGAAGGGCTTTGAGCTGCCGAAGATCGGGTAGAAACCGTCAAACTGGTCAAGTATCGTGCTTTTTGCCCTTCTTGACGCTCTTGACCTTTGACGGCGAAGCCGCTTTGACAACGCTCACGCCACCAGCGGATGCGTACGCTTCACGAGCGGAAACTCCACGCGCTTCCCCGTGATGCCAGCCTGGAAAACACCATGCGCCATCTCGATGGCCTTCATGGCGCGTTCACCGGAGCCGAGTGGTTCACGTTTTTCCTCGATGGCGATCAACCAATCGCGAACCACACGGCGATGCGACGCATCGTAGCCAGTGAGCCCTTCAAAAGTGGTCTCGCTGGCTGGATCGACTCCGCCATTCCAGTCCTGCCAGTTCTCAACACGAGTGGTGGACGCGCGATTCGGCTCCTTGAGCAACGAGATGCCTGGCGCGAAGCCGGAATTCAGACGCACAATGCCGCGCGTGCCGATGATCTCCATGCCGAAGGGCCCGGCGGCTTTCTCCAAGCCCACGCGGCTGCGGAAGGTGACATTCACGCCAGAGTCCATGGCGAAACTCGCTAAGATGTCTTCACCGACGACTGGCCCGACCTTGTCTGAAGGCGATTCTTTGGCATTGGCAATCGTTGCCACTTTTCCCTGATGCCGAATGTGCGCCTGACACCACTGCACCTCGCCACCGAACAACCTCGCGAGATCGAAGACATGCAATCCGAGCACCATCATGTCCTGACCGCCTGAGCGTGAACCCATCTTGCCCACGGTATGAATCTCCAGCACCTCGCCGATGAGTCCCTCGCGCAGCGCTTTCTCCAATCGCAGCACTGTCGGTGCCATGCGCGTGACATGCGCCACGGCGACACGACACTGTTTGGCCTTTGCGAGCGCCAAGATGTCATCCGCCTCTGCCAGCGTGATGGTGAAAGGCTTCTCCAAATAGAGATGCACGCCGGCTTCCAGCGCCGCCATCGACATCGCATGATGTTCCGTGGCCCAGCGTGGTCCGATGGCAACGAGGTCCGGCTTTTCCTTGCCCAACATCGTATGGTAGTCGGCGTAGTCTCGCGCCGCGCCACAGGCAGCTTTTGCTTTCGCTCGACCGGCATCGTTCGGATCAGCCACGGCGACGACGTTCACATTCGGCATGCCTGCGAAGATGCGCTCAATGCCATGACCATAATCACCCGCGCCGGTGTGGCCGATGATGGCCGCCTTGAGTTTCGGTGCATTAGCGGCACGCAAGACATGCGTTGCAGCCCAAGCGGTGCTGCCAAGGAGAAGATTGCGTCGGGTGGTGGTTGTCATGGTGAAGGGAATACGAGCCGAGAGGCGTTGGTTTGACATCGCATGAAAATCACCGCGCACCTTTTCACCTGCTTCGCTCTTCTCAGTCTACCTGCTGCCGCCGTAGCACAGGAAAAAGTCTTCAAAGCGGGCGCGGCCACCAGCAACATCACACCGCCGCTGGGCATGGAGATCGTGGGCAACTTCGCACCGCGTCCCATCGCGAGTCATGTGCATGATGAGCTGCATGTGCGCTGCCTCGTGCTCGATGATGGCACCACGAAGCTCGCCTTTGCCGTGGCGGACACGATTTCACTCGGACGCGATGTCTGGGACGAGGCCAAGGCGAAGATCGAGGCCGCAACGAGCATTCCAGTATCGAACATGATGTTCTCCGGCACGCATACGCATTCCAGTGTCTCGGCGATCACGAACAAGGATTCGTCGCTCGATTACCGCAGCTTCATCATCTCCCGCGTGGTGGATGGCGTGCGGCGTGCGGTGAACAATCTAGAACCCGCACGCATCGCGTGGGGTTCTGGAAAAGTACCGCAGCATGTTTTCAATCGCCGCTGGCTGCTGAAGGAGGGCGTCACAAACGACAACCCGTTTGGTGGCAAAGATCGCGCCGTCATGAATCCGAGCAGCCTGCTGCGCCCACGTCTCGCCGGTCCTGCCGGGCCGACAAATCCCGAGGTCTATTGCCTCTCCGTGCAAGCCACTGACGGACGCCAGATCGCGCTCATGGCGAACTACTGGCTGCACTACGTCGGCGGCGTGAACAAAGAGGATCTGTCGGCGGATTACTTCGGCGAGTTCTGTCGTCGCATCGAGCAGGCCATGGATGCGCCATGTGTCGGCATTCTAGCCAATGGCCCCTGTGGTGACGTGAACAACAACGACTACAGCGGTAAAACTCCCGCTGTGAAACGCGAGCCCTATGAGAAGATCAAACTCGTCGCAGGCGACCTCGCGCAGGAGGTGCTGCGTGTCCGCGAGACACTCAAACATCAAGACTGGGTGCCTCTCAAAGCCGCCGCGAGTGATCTGGAGCTCGCTGTGCGTCGCCCCACGCCGGAGATGATCGCGTGGGCTGAAGGCGTTCTCGCCAAACCGAAGGACGCCACGCCCACACATCGCCTGGAGCAGCCCTACGCCGAGCGCACACTCGCCGCACGCGATGCGAAGCCGGACACGATTCAGGCCGTCATCCAGGCCTTCCGCATCGGCGATCTTGGCATCGCCGCGATCCCCTTTGAGGTCTTCACCGAGATCGGCCTGGAAATCAAAGCCCGCAGTCCCTTTAAAGACACCTTCACCATCGAACTCGCCAACGGCAGCCAGGGCTACCTGCCCACGCCGAAGCACCATGACCTCGGCGGCTATGAAACATGGCTCGGCACCAATCGCGTCGAACGCGAAGCCTCCGTGAAGATCACCGCGAGAGCGCTGGAGATGCTGAACAAGGTGCGGTGACTCAAACTCGCCGCAGCGGTTGGGAGAAGATCATGTCCACGATGGGGATCGGCGTGCGAAGCGCGGGGTCGGTGCTGGCAAAGGCGGGACCGCGCATGGCTTTCTGGTCGTGGAGGAGCGAGATGTCGTGGACGTTCATGCCACGCAGTTTTTCGGCCGTGAGGGGTTCGCCTTGCAGATGCGTTTCTGGATAGGCAAAGGCCTCCACACGGACGAATTGAGCCACGAGTTGGCCGCTGGCGTCACGTTTCAGCGGGAACTCGGCATCCGCGCCATCCACGATGCTGGCGATGCCTTGATCGGTGACGAAGCGAATCTGCACCTTGGGCCGTTTGGCGGGATCGTTGCCAGCGACGGCGACTTGGAGTTTATCGTTTTGCACGATGATGCGGCTGAAGCGGAAGTCGCTGCGATCATACGGTGCGACGACTTCGGCGTTCTCGCTCGCTGCGAGTGATGCCACTGAACCGAAGAAGGCTCCTTGGCGATACGCACGCAGCGCGGTGGCCTCGCGCTCGGCTGGAGGTAGCGCGGAGAGCTTTGGCACGAGCAGCACGTTACGTCCGCGACCGAAGGTGTTGTGGTCTTTGACGAAGAACCCCCAGCAGCGGCGGCCAGTGCGCAGGATGTCATCCCAGAGCTGGTAGAAGTGCAGGTTCGGCTCACCGCTGTGATCATAGAAGCCGCGACTGGAGCCAAAGCCGGAGGTGAGCTGGTTCCACACCTCGATGCCGAGCACGCGCGGATCGAAGTCGAGCACCGGCGCATAGTCCGCCAGCTTGCCGGTCGGATGATTCAGCGTGAGGCCGCCACCATTTGGGTGCAGCAGCTTATCCAACGCCTCACGGAAGACATCGCGCCACGGGCGGTTGGCTCCTTGCATCAAACGATACTGCGTGACGGTGAGCACGGACGTGTCGAACACGAGTTTGGTTTCGACGCTCGCTGCGGTGGTGCGCAGGTAGAGCGTGTGATTGCCTGGCGGCAGTTCACGATCTCGGATCGGGCCTTTGTCGCTGAATCCTTCACGGAATCCGCATTCATTGGCGCCTTCGATCGTCAGCCGGGCCGTGGGTTTACCCTCGGATGCGGAGAGCCGCACATCCAGCCGATAGACACCGAGCCAGGGCTTTTCGGTGTTGAAGACTTCGAGCTTTTCGAAGCGATGCACGATGGGCGAGATCGCGCACTCCTTGCCGCTGACACTGCTGCCGTATCCGGTGGCCAGCAGGCTGCCGAGCGCGTTGAAATGCAGCCCGGCATCGGTGAACGAATGATGCTCCGCGTTTGGCGCGGCGATCACATCGGGATGTTTGGCCAGATAGTCGGCGGGCAGCGGGTAGGTTGGGGCCGAGGGGTAGTAGTTGCTGAAGGCGAGATGCCGGTAGCCCATCTCCAAAAAGCCATCTCGCGAAGCATCAGTCTGCCCCTGGTGCTGATGGGACATCGAATGAAGGCATTCCCACGTGTCCCAGTCCACCTCCGCATAGGGATTGTCCAAATCGCGGCCCGTGGTGCGCGATGCCGCGCCACTGAGCGACAGAGACGCGGTGGCAGGCAGTCCAGCGAGGGTGGCGAGCAGGTTTCTTCGTTTCATCCATGCCAGTCGGCACCTTGATGCCCATCCTTTCAGCCGATGATGAAGCCGAAGTTATCGTCAACGGCAGCAAGGCATTCTCTTGCGTCGCCGTATCGCTCTCATGCGCTTTTTCCTGCTCTTATCGTGTCTCGCTGTTCATGGCTCCATCCTCGCCGCCGACCTCCCCAAGCTCGACTTTGGCACCGTGCGCGAGGAACACATCATGATCCCGATGCGCGACGGCAAGCGTCTGTCGGCCTATGTCTTCTTTCCCGCAGGCAACCAGAAGTGGCCTGCGATCTTCGAACAGCGCTACGGCGACATCTCTAGCGCGGGATCACGCAAAGCAGCCGCCAAATTTGCCGAAGGAGGCTTTGTCATCGCGCTGGTCAACTATCGCGGCACGCATGAGAGCGAGGGCGTGTATCGCGGCTATCGCGGCCTGCAATGGGGTGAGCTGCGCGATGGCTATGACGTGTGCGAATGGCTCGCGGCACAGCCCTGGTGTACGGGGAAGATCGGCACCTATGGCGGATCTCAGGCGGGCTATGCGCAGAACTATCTCGCGGTGACTCAGCCTCCGCATCTGGTCGCACAATACATGACCGACACCGGCTTGAGCCTGTATCATGAAGGTTATCGCATCGGCGGAGCGACGAAGCCGCAGCGCTTCATCAAGGGCGGCGCGGTGGCACGCGACATCAAGGACAACGAAGCGATGCTGCGTGAGTGGGACCAGCACCCGGATTATGATGACTTCTGGAAGGACGAAGACGCGTCGCTGCACTTCGACAAGATGAACTTCCCCTGCTTTACCATCGGCAGTTGGTTTGACTTCATGTGCCAGGGCAGTGTCGCCAGCTTCATCGGTCGCAATCAGCAAGGCGGCCCCAATTCACGCGGACAGCAGCAGCTCATCATAGGCCCCTGGCTTCATGGCGGCTATCCGAAGTCGAACAAGATCGGCGAACTGGTGTTCCCGGAGAACGCGATGTTCGACGTGTATGTGCACATGACGAAGTGGTTCAATCACTACCTCAAAGGCGAGAACAACGGCATTGAGAAAGACACGCCGGTGAAATACTACGTCATGGGTGCGTGTGGTGAGACTGGTGCTCCTGGCAATGTCTGGCGCGAGGCCAAAGTCTTCCCACCTGCGAGCACCGCAGCGAACTGGTTTCTGCAACCCGATGGCAAACTGGCCCCCAAGAAGCCCTCTGTGCCAAGCGCCAGCACTTCGTATGCGAGCGACCCGACTCGCCCCATGATCCTAAATGCCGTTGGTTTCCCTGGTGCCAGAGACGCATGTGCCTTTGAGGAGCAGGCGGAGGTCCGCACCTGGACCAGCGATGTGCTCACCGAGCCGCTCGAAGTCACCGGACGCATCAAGGCCGAGGTCTTCGTTTCCTCGACCGCGAAGGACACCGACTTCGTCCTGCGCGTGACGGATGTGTATCCCGATGGCCGCTCCATCCTGTTGGTCGATTACCCGCTGCGTGCGCGGTATCACGAAGGCTTTGATCATCAGAAGCTGCTCGTGCCAGGCCAAGTGACGAAGCTCGCCTGGGACATCGGCTGGGTGAGCATCATCTTCAACAAGGGGCACCAAGTTCGCATCACCATCGCCAGCACTGGCGCGCCGTATTTTGAGCCGAACACACAGACCGGCAGCCCGATCACCCACTTCGTCACCGAGCCCGGCATCGCCGCGATCAACACCATCTGGCACGATGCCAAACACGCCTCACGCGTGATCATGCCGACAGTGAAGTAGTCAGGGCTTGGTGTCGCCCGGAAGATCGGGCAGCAGCTTCGGATCATACTTCGCCCCCTTGGACACTTGAATCAGCGTCATGCGCACCTTCGTGGGAAAGAACCTCTCAGAATCGGGGCGCTTGTGGGCGTGGAGATTTTTGTCGTCTTTGAGGACGAGGTGCATTTCCTTGATACCCTGGCTCCAGATGATGTCGTTGTTCTGCCAGAACTTCGTCATGTCGAGATCCTTCTCGATCACGCCTGTCTTGGAATACGGCCCTGTGCCGATGCAGCCGTAGCCGTGGTTCTGTCCCTTGTAGGGGATGTAGCACACGCTCCACGACGTAGGCTGGTCGCCCGCGGGTTTCTCGAGCACTTCAAGGCGCAGATGCACCGTGCCGTTGCGGTAATCGACCGGCGTCGTCCAGTCCTTCGGGCGCTCGGGATTCAAGCGATCGCTTTTCACGTAGTAGTGCGACTGGCTGGGCTTCGAGTTCACGGCGTCCTCTTGCGTGAACGTGAATGTGACATCGAAGAGTACGAACTGATCGGCGTGGCCGATGGTAATGCTGAAAAGGATCAGCAAGATGGAGAGGAAGGTGGCGCGGCGTTTAAGAGGCGTGGTCATGGCGTGGATCATCGGGATCTCATGGTGTGGCAGGACGTCCTGCGGTCAACGTGGATGACGATGGCGCGGGAAGCAGGCGGAACATGATTGACGCGCTGGGGCGGTTCGATTACCAGCGGGTGTGCCGAACCCCGATCCCAAAGTCACCGTGGTCATGGCCACCTACAACTGGAGCTCGGTGCTGCCGTATTCCATCGGCAGTGTTCTGCGACAAACGTGGGCCGATTTCGAATTGTGGGTGGTGGGTGACGCATGTACGGACGAATCGGAGCAGGTGGTTCGTTCCATTCAGGATCCCCGCGTGCATTGGCACAACCTGGAGGTCAATTTCGGCCAGCAGGGCGGACCGAACAATGAAGGCATCCGTCGCGCCCGCGGAGAATACATTGCCTACCTTGGTCACGATGATCTCTGGCTGCCGCACCATCTGGAGGCACTTGTTCCCGCTCTGGAGGCCGGAGCGGATGTCGCATGGGGGCTGGTGTCGTTGGTCTTGCCAGATCAAACCCGCGTGCTGCGGCCGCTCAACCCCAGAAAATACCAGCCGGGCATGTGGATTCCGCCCACGGGTTTAGTCCATCGCAAAGATCTGGCGCAAAAAGTGGGCGGCTGGAGATCGTATCGTGACATCACCATGGATCCCGAGGCCGACCTGCTCCAGCGGATGCATGAGGCCGGAGGCTCGGGCCGCTTTGTGCCCCGGCTGACGGCTTTGAAATTTCCAGCAGTGGTGCGAAAGAACGTTTATCAGGACAAGCCCTGCCATGAGCAGGCTGCCTGGACACAAAAAATGCAGGAGAGCGCGGATTTGGAACGGGAGGAGCTGCTGCATGCCGCGCTGCAGCCGCCTGGAATCGCGACTCTGCTCAAAGAATGGCTCCGTGCGGCGTGGTTCGTGGCGGGCAAAAAAATCTTCGGCTACAAAAAGGCTGTTTTTGATCAACGTCGTAAATACAAAGGCCTCACGCCCAAATCCTGACCCATGATTCCAGAACACTTAGTCACGCCAGACCGGCAAACCGTCACCCCCCAAGGCCAGATCATCCAGCCCCTGATTGAAGGAGTCCGGGTGCGCCTGGCGATCACTCATCCAGACGACCGGGGGGATCTGTGCGAGGTCTTCAGCACGGCCTGGGGTTTCGATGATGAGCCCATGGTGTACGCGTATTTTGCCAGCGTTCGTCCGGGCAAGACCAAGGGCTGGGTCAAACACCTGCTCCAGGCCGACCGGCTCTTTATGGCCCTGGGCTCGTTCCGTGTGGTGCTCTATGACGACAGACCGGATTCTCCCACTTATCAGAAGTTGAATGTCCTGAATTTCAGTGATCGGAAGCGCGGTCTGGTACGCATTCCACCCGGAGTTTTTCATGCGGTGCAAAACGTGGGTCATGAGGATGCTCATTTCGTGAATTCTCCCACGCGTGCCTACAACCACGCGCAGCCGGACAAGTACCGTCTCCCGCTCGATACGCCGCTGATTCCTTTCAGCTTCGCGCCGACGGCAGGCGGGTGAGTATTTTCCTCTTCGCATAAACGCGTGAATAAGATCAGCGTCTTCCGTGATTGAAATCGACCGGCTTTGAAAGCGTTGTTGCGCCCTGGTTGTTTTCGATCAGAGCATTCGTGCAGGTGGGGTCGACGACGATGGTGACGGGCTTCGTTTGGAATGTGTTCCCGGTGAAGACGAGGTCGTGGCCGTTCGGGGCGAACGTGACGGCTTCGGTCGGCGCGGAGTCGCCGAGGATGAAGATGTTGTCACGGACGATGACGGGGCCGTAGGTGGCTTCGGGGTCGTAGATCGTGAAGTAAAGTTCAGGGAAGGTGCCGGGCTTTGCGGTGCGGTAGGCGATGCGGCCGCGACGCATGTCAGGCTCGTTCTTGGTGGTGTTGTTGATGAAGACATTGCCGGTCATGATGAAATTGACCGGCTGGTTGATCCACGCGCCGCGACCGCCGTTGCGGAAGGTGTTGCCGGTCATGGTGACATCCGTGCAGCTTTTCTCGACGCTCACGATGCGGCTTCCGTTCGTGCCATCGACGAGATTGCCACTGATCGTCGCGTTCTGGCAGAACTCGGCCAGAAAGAACGCGCCCATGCGACTGCCGAGGATGTGGTTGTTCGCGAAGACGATATTCCGGCAGCGCTGGATGTGCATCGTGTCGCCGATGGCGCTGAGTTGGCAGCCGGTGACTCGGACATCGCGCGCGCCGACGATGTCGAAGGCTCCTTTGCCGGGTCCGCTGCCGGTCGGGGCGTAAGCGGAAAGGTAGGTGGCGCTGATGTTGTGGGCGAGCTGGCCGCTACCGTCGCCCTCGAAGCGAATCGGCGATCCACCGGGCTTTTCGGCGATTTTAATGTGCTCGGGCGTGGACTCGACGACGAAGTATTGCAGGCCACGAGTGATGTTTTTCGGCAAAGCGGTGCCCATGAAGGTGAGAGCCTCTTTCGGCTCGTCAGTGGCGCTGATGGCGATGGGTTTGGCTGTATTATCGAATTTTACGAGGTCGCCGCGGAAGGTCACGTCGTGAATCAAATCGGTGCGGAAGTACTTTTTGGACCGCTCGACTTCCCAGGGCTCGTAGGCCTCGGGGAAGGTCGCAATTTGCCACAGGTAGCCGTAGTCCCACATGAACTTCCCGCTGCGCAGGAGCGTGCAGCTTTCTACCGCGACACGCTCGACGTAGTGCTCGACCTCGCTCTCGCTTTTCTTGCCGTATTTGCCATGCACGCCGATGACGGCGGCGGCCATGCCGTTCGACTTCACCTCGCGGAAAAGGAGGTCGTGCGTGCCGCCTTCGATGGTGGTGGTGATCTCGATGCCCTTCGTGTTCGCATTCGGCTCCCAGGTGTTGTCTTTCTGCGCGGGATCAAACACATGCCCGATGAACTCGCCGCCATGCCAGGTGAAATGCGCGATGTTCTCTCCGATGAAAAGCACGACGCGGGCCTCGTCTGGAAGTGTCTCCGGCAGGATGAAGCGTGCGCCGTGGGCCATGACGGTCGTGTTCGAGCGCAGCGAGATCGGCTGGGTGCCATCGAGATGGTAATCCCCGGCTGGAATGGTCACGATGCCGTCTTTCGCGAGCAAAGCAGCGAGTTTCGCCGAGTCATCGGCATAGGTGGCGGTGGCGAGCAGGAGGAGACCAAGCAGAGGTTTCATGGGCCGATCATAACGGCGCTCATCTGCCAAACTCCACGACAAAGAGTGTGCGGAATGCGTCAGGCCTACTTCTTTGCCTTCACCACGGGCTTACTGGGCAGCGAGGAGACATTCAGCGTGAAAGGCTTGGCGGGCTGCTTGCCGAGGAGTTGAAGATCGAACCATTCGACCATGCGCTCCGTGTCCTGCGGCATCTCCTGCCACCCGCCGTGGCCTGCGCCCTGGCGGATGACGAGTTCGCACACAACGCCGACTTCATGGCAGCGTTTTAAGAAACGTTGCGACTGGGTGACGGAGACCTGCGGATCGGCGTCGCCATGCACGATGAAGATGGGTGGCTGGCCTTGGTGAACCCAGTAGATCGACGACAGCTCACGACCGAGTGCCTCGCGACCTTCCGGTGTGGCGGCTTTGGGTCCAAAAGCAGCCGCGTAGGCTTCGAGTTTGCCGATGCCGACGGCGTTGTCGCCGGGCTCGAACCAGTTCAGGTAATCGGTGGGCGGGTAGAAGCACGCGACGGCATTCACCGCGCTGCTTTCGCGATCAATCGGGTCGGCGGCCTTCGCATCACCCGGCCCGCCACGTGTCGCGAGCATCAGGCTAAGGTGTCCGCCGGCGCTGCTCCCAGTGACGCCGAGCTTCTGCGGATCCACGCCATACGACGCAGCATTCGCGCGGACAAAACGAACCGCACGATTCAGGTCCGCCACGATCTCCTCGACCTGGAACCTCGGCTGCGTGCCATGCACGACGACGAAGGTCGTGTAGCCAGCCTTCGGCCAGCCGCCGTCGCTGATGCCGTTGTGGTTCGATTTCCACCCGCCGCTGACGATCTTGATGATGCCCGCGCCGTTAGGCTGCGCCGGTTTGAAGACATCCATCGTCAGCGCCACCCCGTCGTGTTTCGTGTAAATGACATCACGAACGCGCTCCGGCTCCTGAGCAAGAAGAGATGTGGCGAACAGAGAGAGGAAAAGGAGATGTTTCATGGGGAGGATGGTTGAAACTAGGCACCCCAGTGCTGCGCGATCTTCCGCTTCAGGAAATCGACGCTCCTAGCGAGCTGCTCCATGCCATCGACACCGTCTTCGATGCTGATCCAGCCGTCGAAGCCTTTGCTTTTCAGTTCGCTGAAAATGGCGTCGTAGTCGTTGAGGCCTTTGCCGATCTCGCCGTGGCGGAGGCGTTTGACGTAGCCTTGCGCGCCGCCTTCCTCCTTGCGGAGGTCTTCGATGGTGCCCTCGGCGAGGTAGCGGTCGCTGGCGTGCATGGTAACGACGCGGTGCGAGACGCGCTTCAGCAGCTCGATGGGATCTTCACCGGCGAGGTAGGTGTTTGAGGGGTCGTAGTTCACGCCGAAGCTCGGATGATTCACGGCATCGACGAGCTTGCAGAAGACATCCATCTTCTGCGCGAACTCGGGGTAGTCCCAGAAATCGTCTTTGTAGTGGTTTTCGATGATCAGCGTGATGCCGCGCTCCTGCGCATACGGCAGGCAGGCGTAAATCGAGTCCGCCGCGAACCTCACACCTTCATCCAGCGTCAGCTCCGGCCGACGCTGACCGCTGAGCACGCGGCAATACGAACCACCGAGCGTGTGCGTCATGTCGATCCAGCGTTTCTGCTTCGCGATCTCTTTTTCGCGGATCGCGGCATCGGGATGCGTGAAGTCGGGCGAGCAGCACATCATCGGGATGACCTTACCCGTGTCCTCGACCTCCTTGCGAAAGCGCGGCCAGTTTTTCTCATCGGCCATCTCCAGGAAGCCCGCATACCATTCCAGGCCCTGCACATCGAGCGTGGAGGCGAGCTTGATCCATTCGGAGACGGTCATCGTCCCTTCTTTGCAAAGGGCGACCATGAAGGCTTTCGGGAAGGCGGCGAGTTTGGGCATAAAGCGGAGAGCGTAGGGCTAAGAGCAGAGAGTTACTTCACCGGAATCGTTGTCGCATCCTTCGGTGGATTCCGCCCGATGAAGGGGTGCTGCTCCAAATCGAAGACCTGGCCGCTGATGGGGCCGCATTCGTCAGCGAGGAGCCAGGCGGCGCAGGCGGCGATCTCGTCGGGCCAGAGGATGCGGCCGGCGGGGGCATAGACCTTCGGCAGATCAGCATACCAGTCGTCTTTGAGGCCGTGGGAGCGCTTTCGTTTGGCTTCGTTTTCGGTGAGGACCCAGCCGGGGTTGATTTGATTCACGCGCACGCCGTCCTCGCGCATGAGTGTGTCGCCCAGATTGCGCGTGAGGGTCATGAGAGCGCCTTTGGAGACGCTGTAGGGCATCAAATTGGGCTCGCCGCTCCATGCGTTGACGCTGCCGATGTTGATGACGCTGCCGCGTGCTTCACGCAGATGCGGCAAGGCAGCGCGGATGAGGAGATAAGGCACCACGCAGTTGATCTCGAGCATGCGGCGGAACCATTTGGCATCCGTGTCGTGGATGTTGCCGAGGCCGACCTGCGCGGCGTTGTTCACCACGGCGTCGAGTTTGCCAAAGGCGCTCACGGCCGTCTCGACGAGCAGTTGCGGCGCATCTTCCTCCGCGAGGTCTTTGAGCACGAGCACCGCCTTGTCCGCGCCGAACTCCGCGAGCGTTTCCTGGCCCAGATCGGCCTCCAGGCCGTGGATGAGCACGCGTGCGCCCTCGGCGACGCAACGCTTTGCGATGGCCTTGCCGATGCCGGTGACGCTGCCAGTGATGAGGATGATTTTGTTGTCGAGGCGCATGTTAAGAGTGTGATTCGGGTTCGTAACCAAAATAGGGATAATCATTCTCAGGTACAAAGGTGACTTCTTCGACCGCTTTTGCTTTTTCAGCGGTGGAAAGCACCCGCAAAGCCAGGCTGGCGATGGTGCCGAGCACGAATTGCCCGGCCGAGCGCCGGTTGAGCATCAAGGATTCGATTTCGGTTTTCATATCAAGCATCGGAAAATGGTCCTGCGTTCTGCTTCGCGAGCGTTTCACGCACTTTCACTCCATCCAGCGTGCCGACTTCGCTCTTCGCCTTCATCGCGAGCGCGGCGGCGCAACCGGCGGCTTCGCCGAGCGCCATGGCGGTGGCGGTGACGCGGCTGGAGGCGCTCGCTTCGCTGCTGGCGCTGTGACAGCGACCAGCGACGAGCAGATTGCTCACCTTTTGCGGCACGAGCGTGCGATACGAGATGTCGTAGGGCTTCGGTTGGAAGCCGGAGCCGGTGAAGGGCTTATCGACGGAGACCTCGGGCGGATGGATGTCGAGGAACCAGCAGCCCGTGGCGACGGCGTCGTCGTGGCGGGTGGTCTTTTGCAGGTCTTCGAGCGTGAGCACATTCAGCCCCACGATACGACGCGTGTCGCGCACGCCGATGTAAGGGCCGCTCATGATGTAGTAGCTGTTTTCAAAGCCGGGCACCTTCGCCTTCCATTCGTTGAAGATGGTCCACGCGTCCTTGCGGCCCTGGATCTCCGCGCGGGTAAAGTCGGCGGCATTCGTCGCATCCGCCGGCACGCGTGTGGCGTGGACGTAGCACTCGTCCTTCGCGAAGGCGAAAATCAGCCCGGGGCCGTAGAAGTTCACGAGGCGGCCTTCCTTGTGCGCCTCGATGAGCACCTTTCTTGCCACGTCCTTCGTCTCCTTCACCGGAACGACGTTTCCAATGCGGAAATGCATCGTCAGAGGCATGAGCGGCTTCGACGAGATCGTCGGGCAACCGGCCCAGTGCGCGATGTCGCCATCGCCGGTGCAGTCGATGACTTGTTTGGCCTCCACACGCGTGAGTCCGTCCTTATTCGCGATGATCACCGCCGCCACACGGCCTTCCTTCACCTCCACATCGCACGCGACGCTGTGGTAAAGCACTCTCAGCTTTTCCGAGTGCTGGAGGATCAGTTCGTCGGTGAGCACCTTGAAGTGCTCCACATTCGGAATCCACATGCTGCCCCAATACTTCGTCACCAACTCCGCCGGCAGGTCGTCGATCGACTTCGCGCCCGGTTTCGCAATGCCCAGCCGCTGCAACAACTCCAGCGCGATGCCTTTCACAACAAAGCGTCCGCTCGGCTTGTCGATCAGCCCGTCAAAATAAGGCAGCCCGACCGTGGTGATAATGCCACCGGAGAAGCCAGCGCGTTCAATCAGGAGCGTCTGCGCTCCATTTCGAGCTGACGAAAGCGCCGCGGCAATGCCCGCACAGCCGCCGCCACAGACAAGAACATCGGTTTGGATGGTTTTCATGATGACCGAGCATAACGAACATGCCCGGCTTCACACCACGACAAAGACTGTATGAAATGCGACCGGACTGATCACTTCACCACGCCCTTAATGCTGAAGTCGTCGTATTCGACGTCCACAGCGTTGGTTGTGAGGCTGACGAGGGACTTCGTGTCGTGGGCGATGCCTGCGGAGGTGAAGCTGCCAATTTCTTTGCCGTCGATGCTGACGCTGATCGTGTCGCCGCTCGTCGTGACGACGAGGGTGTGCCAGTCACCGAGGGCGAGCTTGGCGGGGACACGTTTCTGTTTGCTGGCGAGCAGCTTCTTTTCGTCATCGGTGAGCTGGTTGGCCTTTTTGCGGTCGTAGAGGCCGCCTTCGAGGTTGAATCCGCCGGTTTTGGCGTCGGCGAGATTCACGCCGGTCGGTGAAATCGTCGCCTGGCAGATGTGGCCGGCGTGGGAGCCTTTGTAGTTCTTGTCGTCGAACCACACGTTGAAGCTCTTGGCCTTGTCGCTGACGAAACGGAACTTCACCGAGACCTGGAGATCACGCTCGCCTTCGATGCGGATGTTATCGACGGCGCTGTGATCGGAGGTCGGCGCGGTGATGCCGACAAGCACGCCGTCTTTGACGATGCTGGAGCTTTTGTAATGGCCCCAGGCTTTGCCGAAGCCTTCGGCGGAAAAGTCGTCGGAGAAAATGACGCGTGGGTAGTCGGCGGCGAAGGCGGCGGTGGCGAGAAGGAGAAAAGAGACGATGATTTTCATGGAGCCCAGAGAACGGTCATGAGATCGTCAAATTGCGGTGAGGTGAAGGTTGGGGAGCTTTTTGTCAAGATTGACCTGGATGCCGCCGTGTGCAGTGCCGCGCCTTGCTCATGCCGCTCATCAGGGCATGGTGGGCGTCCCGCTGCGATGTCGCAGCAAGCTCAACTCACAGATTCATGCCCAAACCACTCATTGCCGTCACCATGGGCGACCCTGCCGGGGTCGGACCTGAAGTCTGCCTGCAGCTCCTCGCCAACGAAGAAGTCTGCGCCATCGCCACGCCCGTCATCTTTGGCGATGCCAGGCTCCTCGCCCGTTGTGCCCGCCAGACGAACCTCCCCGCACCCAGGCGCATCATTTCCGAAATCGAGTGGGCGGAGAAATGCGACTCCATCGACGGTCCTGCGGTGCTCGACCTTTTTGGTTTTGATGCCGAGGACTTCATGCCCGGAATCGTCAGCGCCAAAACCGGCGCGGCAGGTTATCGCTACGTCGAGAAAAGCATTCAGGCCGCCTTGGCGAAGCAAGTTGCTGCTGTGGCCACCGCGCCGCTCAACAAAGAGGCGCTGCATGCTGCGGGAATCACGTATCCTGGCCATACTGAGATGTTTGCTGAGAAAATGGCCGCCGAGCGCTCCTGCATGACCTTTTTCTCAGCGGAGATGATTTGCAGCCTCGTCACCGTCCACATTGGCTATCAGGACGTGGTCCCAGCGCTGACAACCGCGCGCGTTTTGGATGTCATTGAACTCACCGCCGATTCCGTACAACGCGCGCTCGGCAAAAAGCCGCGGATAGCCGTTCTCGGCCTCAATCCTCACGCGGGTGAGCGCGGTCTCTTTGGCCGTGGCGAGGAGGAAAATATCATCATTCCTGCCATCGAAGCTGCGCGTGCCAAAGGCATCACCATTGAAGGCCCGCTGCCGCCCGACACGGCCTTCATCGCCGCCAAACGCCGCAGTGTGGATGCTTATATCTGCATGTATCACGACCAGG
This sequence comes from Akkermansia muciniphila, assembly GCA_945882215.1. GTDB lineage: Bacteria > Verrucomicrobiota > Verrucomicrobiia > Verrucomicrobiales > Verrucomicrobiaceae > Prosthecobacter. Next base: position 20,585 of record CAMCWM010000049.1, read on the forward strand.
CTCTCATCCCGCTCAAGGCCCTCGCTTTCGACACTGCCGTCAACACCACCCTCGGCCTTCCCGTGCCCCGCACCAGCGTCGATCACGGCACTGCGTGCGACATCGCCTGGCAGGGCAAAGCCAGTGGCAGCAGTCTCGTGGAAGCGGTGAAACTCGCCGCGAAGATGGCGGCGTGAAGACTCGACTCACACCGGACGCAGCACGCTCTTCACAACCTCACCTTTGTGCATTTTCTCGAAGGCTTCATGCCATTCGGTGACGGGCCAGACTCCGCCAATGATGGGCTTCACATCAAACTGGCCGCTGCTCAGCAATGCGATGACGCGTTCCCAGATCGGCCAGTTGTGACTGAAGCTGCCTTGCAGGGTGATGTTCTTCTGCACGAGCGGGTCCATGTTGAACCCGAGCGGTTGCGGTCCCCAGCCGACTTTGCTGATCCAACCGGCAGGACGCACGATGTCGAGCGCGATCTTGAGCGTGACGCTGGCTCCGGCGGCGTCGATGACACCATCGCAACCGAGTCCATCGCGCTCCAGTGCCCAGGGCTTCGCATCGCCAATGATGACCTCGCAACCGTAGTGCTTGCGGGCCAGTTCAAGGCGATGTGCGTCCTGCTGCAGGCCGACGATGGCAACTTGAGCGCCGCATTGCTTCGCCATCGCCGCGCAAAGAATACCGATGGTTCCTGGGCCAAGCACCACAACTCGGTCGCCGGGCTCGATGCGGGCGTTTTTGACGACGGCATTGTAAGCCACACAGCAAGGCTCGGTGAGACAGGCTTGCTCAAAGGGGAGTTGATCCGGGACGTGATGAAGGATGCGGCTAGGCACGCGCACATACTTCGTCATCGCGCCGTTCACGCCGTAACCGAAGCCTTTGCGGGTGTTGTCGAGGTTGTAGAGACCGCGACGGGTCATCGGATTGTCCTTGGAAATGATCGCTGCGGTTTCGGAGACGACTCTGTCGCCTTCCTTCCAGCCTTCCACGTCCTTGCCGACTTCGATGATGTGTCCGCCGAACTCATGACCGAGCACGACCGGGTAATTCACCGGCCAGGAGTGATCGGCCGTCCACTGATGCAGATCCGAGCCGCAGACGCCGACATTGGCGACTTCAAGGAGCACATCCTCGGCTCCGATGGCGGGCTTTTCGATCTCACGGATTTCGACGGAGCCTTTTTCAGGCGCGAAGTTGACGACGGCGGCGGATTTCATGGTTGGGAGAAGGTAAAGTTAGAAAGCGGGAACGTCCTGCGCATGCACGGCCTCGCAAATCATGCGTAGCGAGGCTTCGAGATTGCCATCAGCCGTTTTGAAGGCGTCGGCGTCGATGGTGAGCGGTGCGCCGAGGACGACGAGAGGTGCGCCATACTTCGGGCACTGGATGGCTTGCTCCAAACTCAACCCTCCCACAGCCTGGACGGGAATTTTCACCGCGTTGACGACTTCGCGGAGCTGATCTAGCGGACTTGGCATGCGTTTGCCCGCGGCGGCGATGCCGCGGCGCTCGTCGTAGCCGATGTGGTGGATGACGTAGTCGCAGCCGAGGTCTTCTAGAAACTTCGCTCCGTCGATCATGCTCTCGCAGATCATGTTGTCGCCCATGACCTTGCAGCCGAAGTCCTGGCCGGCTTTGACGACGCATTTCACCGTTTCCGCGTGCGCACGAGCCATGACGACGACGTGTGTCGCGCCTGATTTGGCCATCATCTCGGCTTCGAGGTAGCCGCCGTCCATCGTTTTGAGATCGGCGACGATGGGCGTGTTCGGGAAAGCTTTTCTCAGCGCACGCACGCCATGCAGACCTTCGGCGAGGATGAGCGGGGTGCCGGCTTCGAGCCAGTCAACGCCCGCACGCATGGCGAGCGCGGCGGTTTCGAGCGCTTCGTCGATGTTGGTGAGGTCGAGGGAGATTTGGACGATGGGTTTCATGGTTGGCTGCGGGGTTGAAGATTAACGCAGAACCATGCACCATCGTCACGACAAAGATGATGCGAAATGCGACACCTCTCAAGCCCCGCGAGCGCCCTCAGCGCCCGGCGGCGGAAATCGCCCGCTGGCGCAGGGACCGCAACGCGTGGATGGCGGCACTGGAACCGACGCTGCTGTTTCAGCGGTTGTTTGATCACATTCCGGGCGTGTATTTCTTCGCCAAGGACAAGGCGGGGCATCTCATGTTTGCCAGCAAGGGTCTGCTGCAACGCTATCAGATGCGCGACGACTCGGAGTTCATCGGGCGCACGGACTTCGACATCAATCCCGACACGATGGCGCAGGCCTATGTGGATGACGACAAGCGCCTCCTAGCCGGAAAAGCGGAGGTGATCGAGCGCATTGAGCTGTGGTGGGACTCACAGGGCATTCCAGACTGGTTCCTGGTGACGAAGCTGCCGCTCTTTGACAAGCGCCACCGCGTGCAAGGCGTGATGGGCACGCTGCGCAGGCCAGACGAGGCGGAACGACGGCTGCCGGTATTTCAAACCGTGGCGCAGGCCGTCGAAATCATCCGTCGCGACTTCTCTAAGCCGCTTTTGATCGAAGACGTGGCCAGATCGTGCGGGCAATCGTTGCGACAGCTCCAACGGCGGTTTCAATCGGCGTTTGGGATCACACCGCAGGAGTTTTTGCTCAAGACACGGGTGCTGGAGGAGACGAGTCTTACGGCCAGCGAGATCGCGCAGCAGTGCGGCTTTGTGGATGCGAGCAGTTTCACGCAGCATTTCCGCAAGCGCATGGGGGAGTCGCCTGCGGCGTATCGCCGGATGCGGAGGTGAGTGCTATAGGATCTCATCACACAGCGCGAGCGCCTTCAGCGCCTGGCAGGTCGCGATGTAGGTGATGTAGTGGTAGTTCCCGCGATAGAGCGAGTGCATCCACCAGCGACCGCTCACGCGCTGCTCCTTTTTGAGCCAGGCGATACCACGCTGGATGCGCTCGTCCTTCACCGGTACGTTGTTTTGCCGCATCAGCACGATGGCAATGGCGGTCATGTAGGCATCGCTCTCCGGCTTCGCGGCATCGGGCAGGCTGGTGATGAGCTTGGAGACTGTTTCGCTGATCTCGAAGTGCCAGTCGTTCAGCGCGGAGAAGTCCCGTGTGCTCCAGCCGCCGTCGGCGTGTTGCCTGGAGGAAAGCAGTGTGAGCGCGGATTCGCGTTCTGCGGATGAAACGAGCTCCGGGAGATAAACGGCCAGTTGGAGACGCAACACGCGGTCGAAGTCGTTTTTGAGCTCGGGCTGTTTCAGCCACGCTTTGAGCTTGCCGACCTTCGCGATGAGTTTTTCGTCCTTGAGACCGGAGAGCCAGCCTGGAGCTGCCGTGATGGCGCGGGCGGCTTGGAGTGAAAGCTCGAAGTCGGTCGTGATGTGCGGAATCTCGACCTCGCCGTGGCTCACGAAGGCTCCGCTGGCAGACTGGCGCTCAAACATGTCCCACAGCGACTTTTCCGTGTGCTCCGAGGTTTGGCGCGTGACGTGCTTGTCCCACTCCGCGAGGCCCAACGAGCGCCACACGCTGGTGAAGGCGGCGGGATAGTGCTTGTGGCCGCTTTTGGTCGCTGTTTCCTTCACCTCCTTGATCTCCTTCGGCACAAAGTCGATGAAGTCGGCCACGATTTCCTCGTTCGCCTTGCCGAGCAGCGGGATCAACGCGGGCCGCTCCGTGAGGTAGGGGCCGGTGGTGTGGCAGTTCACGCAGGATTTCTCCCGCACCCACGAGATCGCGCCTTCTTCCAGATACTTCGCGGCCGCTTTGACCGACTCCGGGCCAAATTGTGTCACGCGCGGCTCATCCGCCGTGGGGATGCTCACGCGGATGTCACCCGACTGATACTGAAACTCCGGCTTCGCTTTGGGTTTCGGCGTGTCGGCGGCGAAGGCCGCAGGCGCGGCGAAAAGAAGGAAGTGGGAAAGTTTCATGCGCCGGACCAATACGCGTGAGAAATCGTCCGCTATCCGATCACCACTTCGGTCCTGATCGAGTTCGCGATGAAACATTCCTCGTGAGCGAGATGATGCAGATGGTCGATTTCCGTGTTGGTGGGCGCATGGGAGCCTTTCCAGAGGATCTCGGGCCGCAAGGTCACGCGACTGATCCAAAGTTTGCCCGCTTCGTTTTTCGTCATCACGCCCTCGGCGGCGTCCTCGTAGCTTTCTGGCTCGAAACCGGCGTCGCAGGCGATGTGCAGAAACCAAAGCATGTGACAGCTCGCCACGGAAGCGATGAAGGCTTCTTCAGGATCGACGCTCATGGCATTCGACCATGGTGCAGGCACGATGTGCGGCGAAGGAGAGGCAGGGATGACCACGCCGCCGTCGAAATGCCAGGCATGCTCACGGGAATACTGGCGCCTCAAGAAGTCGGGGCCGTGGTTCTTCCAGCGAATGGTGGCGATGTGTTTCAACATGGGAACATCAAGGCTGAAGCAGCTTTTCAAACCCAGCGAATTCGCCTTTGCGCATCATCGCGGTGCCGGTGGGGTGGTAGCCGAGGCGCGGATACAAGGCCATGGCGGCGGGATTTTGCAGGAAGGTGTCGAGACGGATGCTGCGGCAGCCGTTTTGTTCCGCCACCATCTCCGCGTGCCGCATCAGCAGCTTTGAAAGGCCACGCCCTTGCTGGGATGGATGCACCATGAGGCGATGCACGGCGTTGGCGGGTTCGCTCCCAGCGCCCCACGTCATGCTCTGCCACAGCGGGTCCATGTTTTGGTCGATGGTGATGCTGGCGATGATCTTTTCACCATCGCACAGGACATGCAGCGTTCCTGCTTCAGTGTCGTGGGCGATGGTTTCGGCATTGGGATAAACTTCGTCCCATTGCTCGATGCCTGCGGCACGCATTCCGGCCACGCAGTCGCGCACGAGTTGCAGCAGTGTGGCTGCGTCGGCGATGGAGGCTTTGCGGACGACGAGATTCATGGTGCGAGCCGTTTTGTCATGCGCACTGCGGGCAACGTCAAGCCACCGCTCATCGGGATTTCGTAACGCTCGGCCTCACTGTAGCCACACACGAGATAAAGCGGCTCGCCCGCGAGTGTGGCGACGAGTTCGGCCTGTGGAAAGCCAGCGGCGACGATGGCTGACTCGCAGGCCGTGAGAATGGTTCTGCCGATGCCGCGTCGTGCCCAGTCCGGGTGAATGAAGAAGGCGCGGATGCGCGCTGGATCGGTGGCAGGATCAAGCATGGCGTCTTCTCCAGCGCGGGCGGTGTCGGCACCAAAGAGTGATTTGCGCCGGCTCCAGCCACCGCAGCCGATGATCACGCCCGCATCCTCCACGACGAAGTAAGTGCCATCGCTGATCAACTGACGATCCACGCCAAAGACCGGCCCCATCGCCGCCGCCATCTGCGCGGCGGAGTAATACGGAGCCTGGAGCGTGCGCACGGAAAGCGGGATGAGCTGCTCCAACGAGGGAACATCTTCCATGCGTGCCGGACGGAGCTGCCAGCTCATGACGAAGAGCCGGTGTGTTTCATGAGCTCCGCCAGTTCGCGCTCCATTTGATCCGCGGATTTCTCCAAAGCGGTGATGACACCGGCCTTGTCCGCGGGTGTGCGGTTCTGGCTGAGCTTGAACTTGGCTTCGAGACGCGTGATCGGAATTTCGAGGCCGACGATGCCGGGCGAGAGCTTGTCGATGTAATCATCCGGCAGGATGTCGCCATATGGCTGTGGTTGACCAACTTCGAATGTATCCACCAGCTCACGCAGCCTCATGCGCAGCACGTTTTTGTCCTCGATCACACGCGGAACGCCATAGGCATGCACCGTGGCATAGTTCCAGGTGGGCACCATCGGACGCGTTTCATACCAGTTGGGCGAAATGTAGGCGTGCGGACCATGAAAAATCACCAGCACTTCACGTCCGTCGGCAAAATGACGCCACTGCGGATTCGCGCGGGCCATGTGCGTGATGAGTGTGCCATGCGCGCCGCCTTCCGCGTGATGCAGCACAGGCATGTGGGTGGCGAAGGGCGCGGTGCCGTCGTGCGTGATGACCGTCGCAAAGCTGTGGCGGCGCATCAGATTCAAAATCTGCTGTGGATCGGATTCGGCGAAATGGGGCGGGGTGTACATGGCTTGTCAGCGACTCAGCGCCGCAGCACCATCCAGTCATCCGGCCTGCTTACCGGGTCAACGACAGGTAGAAAGCCCAGCGGCGCATAAACCGTGTGCGCATCACGGGTGGCGAGCATCCAGGTTCGGACGGTGGCAAACTCAGGGTGCTCCAACAAATGACGCACCATTGCCCGACCGATGCCGCTGCCGCGTTGCATGTCATCGACGATGACATCGCACAAGTAGGCGAAGCGGGTGTTGTCCGAAACAAGGCGCGTGTAGCCGACTTGAATGCCATCCGCATCAAACGCACCAATCACCATTGCGGAATGCCGTGCGGCACGCTCCACGGTCTCGCGCAGAATTCCCGGCGTCCAATACGTGGCCGCCAGCCACGCATGGACACGCGCAAAATCCATGGCGTCGATTCCTTCGCGGATGGTGAATGCGGCGGTCATTTCTTCTTCGGCGGCTCCGGCGGTGCGGGAATCGGCGTGGTGTCGATGCTGGACTCGATGCCGCGCAGGACTTTGTCGGTGAACTTCTGTCCGCGCACCTTCACCTCGGGATGACTGACGGAGCCATGCCCACCGTCCTTGATCGGCACGAGCAACGAGGTGACACCGGCCTTTTGCAGCGCCGCATGAATCCCCTCGGCATGCAGGAAGGCCACGCGCTGGTCCTTGGTGCCATGGAAGGTGATGAAAGGCGGATCATCCTTCGTCACATGCGTCACGGGAGACGCGGCAACGGCCTCTGCATGCTTTTCCTCCGCATTGCCGCCGAGCAGGCCGCTCACCGCGTCATCCTTCCAGATCGGCTGGCCTTCTTTGTCGAACATCAGCGCCTTTGTGAAGTCCTCCGGACCGCAGAGGTTCACCACGCACTGCACGCGGCTGCTAAAGCTCGTGTTCGGGCCGAGATCGCCCTCCAGCTCCTTCACATCGCCACTGGTGCCAAGCAGCGAGGACAAATGCCCGCCCGCCGAGCTGCCCCACACGGCGATTTTGTCCGCGTCGAGGTTCAATTCTTTCGCGTGTGCGCGAATCCAGCGAATCGCCGCCTTGCAATCATAAACCTGCGACGGCCAGTGCGCTTCTTTTGTGAGGCGATACCCGACTCCGACGGCGGCATAATCGCCCGTCCGGGCCGATTGAATGCCGAGCGATGCGTAGCCGATGCGGTCGCCGTTCACCCAGCCGCCGCCGTGGATCATGGCGATGACAGGCAGCGGCTTGTCGCTGTTGCGCTTCTTGGGCAGGTAGAGATCCACCATCTGTTTCGGGTTGGTGTTTCCGGCATACGGTTGATCGAATTTGACCTCGACCTGGCTTTTCTCAGCGGTGCTGAGGACGATTTGTTTTGGCGCGGACAATTCCTGGGCCAGGACCGGCGATGCGGCGAGAAGGAGGAGTGAAAGGATGCGTTTCATGACAGGTGAAGAACGTTACGAAGCAGACAACTTAGCGGCGTGTATAAATCAACATGGGCATGCCAAACACGGTTTCCGCGTGTGAGCGGCTGAATCCAAGTTTTTCCAGCACATGCTGAGAACGGAGATGCTCGGGATGCACATCGGCAAACAGCGGCTCGCCTGCGAGGTGTGTGTCGAACCAAGCGAGCCACCTACGACCGACCTCGGCCGCGTAACCCTGCCCCCAATGCGATTTGGCGAGCCGGAAGCCGAGTTCGATGCGTTTTCCGTCCGGCAGATGATAAAGCCCAGCGTCGCCAATCGCTTCACCGCTCTCGCGATGAATGATGAGGCGCTTGCTGAAGCCGTGGCGGCTCTGGTGTTCGCGATAACCGGCGATGCGGTGCCGGGTTTCATCCAGCGTCGCATCTGGCCCGCCGGGAATGAACCGCATCACATCGGGATCCGAAAACCACACAAACGCCGCGTCGGCATCGTTTTCCTCGAAGGGTCGCAGGCGTGTGCGTTCGGTCTCGATCCAATCACGACGACGTTCTCGATCCCACACCACGGCCTTCGCTTCGTGTTCTTGTATGAAGGAGTCTTTCCCATCCATGTAGGCTTCGAAGTCGTCGGGATGCTGGAGCGCCAGACTCTCCTTCAGGGAACTATAGGTTCGCGCCGCGTCTGGATGAGCGATCATGTAATCACGAAATGCCAGATGCCGCGTGGCTCCTGTGCTTCCAGCCTGAAAGGCATGCACCTGATGAGTTCGGATGCCTGAAGCATCGTTTTTGCGAAAGTATCGGCGTCCAGGGATGCCAAACTCGCCCATGGCCTCGTATCCGATCCGCTCCATCGCAGCACGGCGTGCGTCCAGCGCGTCGAGTTCATCGACTTCCATCAAAATGTCGATGATCGGTTTGGCCGAGATGCCTGGAATGGCGGTGCTGCCCATGTGATGAAGCGTCACGGCCATGTTGTTCAAAGCGCGGGCGATCTGATCTGCCTCGGCGGCAAACCGCTGCTTCCACTCAGGATTATGCGTGACAACGTGGTATCGCATCGGAGTGAAAGCAGGCGTCATGCGTTGCCTGTCTCCATGTGGAGACGCTTGGACAAATAGAGCTTCTGGTGCCCGTGAGAGTCCCAGTCTGGAATCTGGCCGACGATCTTAAAGCCATGCGCCTGATAAAAGCGGGGCGCTTGATACTCCATCGTATCCACATACGCGTGTTTGCAGCCACGCTTGATCGCCAGGCGCTCGGCC